>JAZSRJ010000032.1:0-3028 GCA_045538425.1 Clostridia bacterium | reverse complement strand
GCTAAAGGTTACTGGGGTGCTAGAAGCAAATTGTACCGTGTAGCTAACGAAGCTGTTATGAAAGCTGGTAACTACGCTTTCATTGGTAGAAAACTTAAGAAAAGAGATTTTAGACAACTTTGGATTGCTCGTATCAATGCTGGTTGCAGACAAAATGGCGTAAGCTATTCAGTATTTATGCATGGTCTAAAGGTTGCTAACATTGACCTTAACCGCAAGGTTCTTGCAGATATGGCTCTTAATGATCCAAAAGCTTTCGCTAATCTTTGCGAACAAGCTAAAGCTGCAGTTAAAGCATAAATATTTTAGTATGGATAATAGTTTCATTGATTAGATGAAACTATTTTCATTTAGTAGGTAATTATGAAAACAATCACTTCCACCCAAAATGAATGGATTAAAGATGTTGTCAAATTGAAGGACAAAAAATACAGCAAACAAAGCAACACTTGTCTTGTCGAAACATACAAAATTGTCAAAGAATGTCTTACTAAAGGCATTGTCAATTGTGTAATGATGACACAAGAAAAGTATGATAAATACGGCGATATTTTTAGTAATATGGTTGTTGTTACTGACCAAATCGCTACAAAATTGTCTAGCACAACAACTTGTGATGGGGTATTCGCAATTGTCAATATTCCTAATATACAAAGTACAAGTCAATCTATTCTTGTACTAGATCATATACAAGATCCATCCAACATGGGTGCTATTATCAGATCGGCATGCGCTTGCAATTACACAACTATTATTTTGCTTGATTGCACTTATCCATACCTTCCAAAAACCATCCGCAGTAGTATGGGATATGTGTTTGATATGCATTTTATCGATGCAGATAGTACAATTCTTCATCAATATCAACAACAAGGATATACCTTGTACTCAGCTGATATGGGTGGAGAAGATATATTCCATCAAACAAGTATTCCATCTAAGCATATTCTTGTCATTGGTAATGAAGGGAATGGGGTAAGCCCAGAAGTAAAAACAATGGTAGACAAAGTAATATCTATTCCTATGGAAAATGGCGTAGAATCACTCAACGCAAGTGTCAGTGCAAGTATACTCATGTACGAAATGAAAAACAAAATAAGGAGAGACTAAAATGTCAGGACATAATAAGTGGAGCACCATCAAACATAAAAAAGCAGCTAATGACGCAGCTAACGCTAAAATCTTTACTAAATATGGTAGAGAAATCATGGTTGCAGTAAAACTTGGTGGTCCAGATCCAAATAGCAATCCAAGATTGAAAAATATTATTCAAAAAGCAAAATCTGCTAACATGCCTAATGATAACATCAATCGTAGCATTAAAAGAGCAAGTGGCGGCAATGAAGGCGTCAACTATGAAAACATGGTTTATGAAGGGTATGGCCCATGCGGTAGTGCTCTTATTGTAGAGTGCCTAACAGACAATAAAAACCGTACTGCAAGCGATGTGAGACACGCTTTTGATAAGTTTGGCGGTAGCCTTGGTTCTACAGGCTGCGTATCTTATCTATTCAGCAGAAAAGGTGTTATTGTTGTTCCACAAGGTGTTGGTATCAGTGAAGATGATCTTATGATGCATGCACTTGAAGCTGGTGCTGATGATGTTGTAACAGAAGATGGTTATTATATTGTATATACTGCACCAGAAGTTTTTGATGCGGTCAAAGACTATTTTGATAACAATGATATCAAATACGATAGTGCAGAATCTACTCTTGTTCCAAGCAACTATGTTGATATTCCTGCTGACAAAATGGGAAGTTTTAACAAACTAATTGACATGCTTGAAGACAACGATGATGTACAAGAAGTATATCACAATGTTAACCTTCCAGATGAAGACGAAGAATAATAAAAAGAACTAGACTTTTATAGTCTAGTTTTTTATTTCGTATATTGACAATTAAACATTTCGGTGATAGACTAATCCTGATAACTTAGGAGGGAAAATATGAAGGTAAGTATTATTGCAACAACTAGTACAAATGACATCAATCAAAAAGACAATTTTAACATGTTGTCTGGAAAACTTGCAGGTATCTGCTACAATGAAGATTCTTTTGAAAAGTTGGAAAATGAATCTGAAAAAACCACCAAAAAAAGAATAAAAATCACTAAAGGCAATGGTCATCATAGTGTATACGAACACGAATATATTACACTATATCTTGAAAACATTCCAAAATTACTTGCTATGCTTCTTAACAACGAAAAAACCTATGTTACTAGTGAAAAATCTGCTCGTTACACCCAAATGCAAGGGGAAGGTATTGAAAAAGAATTGTATGACAAATGGAATGCAATATTTTCAAAATTAATTAGTGAAAAATATGGCAATTTACCATATTTTACTGAAGATAGAATCAAAAGATTGTCCCAAGAAAATGCAAGATATTTTTTATCTATCTATAATCCAACAACTTGTATGGCTTACACAACATCCTATAGACAATTAAATTATCTATATGGATGGCTACAAAATATTGAAAATCATCCAAATGAATTAATTCAAAAGTTAAAACCATTCACAGAAGAACTCTGCCAACAATTGGAAGAATATAATCTTATCGATGCAGAACTTAGTCACGATGGTAAAAACCGTCATATTTCCTTAATCGCAGACGATAATCAACCTAGACAAGAGTATTTTGGTGATGTCTACTGCACAACATACAAAGCATCTTGGGCAGAACTTGCACAAGCACAAAGACATCGCACCCTTAATTATCAAGTACAATACCCAGAACAACCAACATTCTACATCCCAAAAATCTTGCGTAACAATGAAGAATTAGCGACAGAATGGCTTAATGATATGCAAAAAGTGAAAGAGAATCATCCTCAAGGAGAATTAGTTCAAATTATAGAAAGAGGTACACCAGAGAATTTTATCTTAAAATCTTATGAAAGACTTTGTACCTGTGCACAACTAGAGATCGCTGACCAAACAAAAGAAACACTTGAAAAATATCACGATGAAGCAGTTGATGAACGAATTGCAGCTATGTTTGACCACTTTAGAAAAGGA
>JAZSRJ010000054.1:0-11722 GCA_045538425.1 Clostridia bacterium | reverse complement strand
GATACTGTATATGATTTTGATGGTCGTAATGTGTACTTCATGCATACCTATAAGAACGACGCAGAACAAGAAAACCAATACTTGGTACGTTGGGATACATTAAAAAGTGATCCAGTTCTAGAGTTGATTGGTGTATTTGCTGATGGACATGCTCCAGCAATTGAAACAGAAGAGGAAGAAGCTTAAATAATCAATAAAGATACGGTGTAAAAGCCGTATTTTTTTGTCTAAAATGAAAAATATTTCATACACTACCTTAAGAGGGATGTATGAAAAAAGAATATGTAGAAGTATATGTTTTGTATACAATAGAGGGAAGATGTATTCCACAGCATCTTGTCTTTCGTGGACAACGATATGAGATAGATAAAATACTAGATGTGCGACCGGGAGTCAGCATCAAAGTAGGTGGTGTAGGGATGAGATATACTATTGTGATTAGTGGGACTACAACGTTTTTATATGAAGAAGATGGAAAGTGGTTTGTAGAAGCCAAAAATTAGTTGACGAAGTTGTTGTTATTTTAGTACAATAATTTTATGATGAAGTAAGGGGAAAACAGTATGCCAGTTGTAATTGTATTATCTTATTTGGCACTTGCGTGTTTGGTTGTGTTCTTATCCATCAAATTGTCACAATATGTGGATATGTTGGATAGAATCACAAAGTTGTCTGGCGCACTGATTGGGGGTGTGTTTTTAGCGGCTGTTACGAGTCTTCCAGAATTGTTTACCTCCATATCCGCTGTTTTGTTTTTGGGACAAAGTGAATTGGTTCTTGGCAATGTGCTAGGGAGTGATATTTTTAACGCGGCAGTCCTTGGACTGATCTTACTTATTTTCTTTCGTTCGTTTGCAAAAGAAAAAACGAACAAATCTTTAATTTGGACAGGATTAGTTTTGGTGGGTTTGTATGGGGTTGGAGTCTATGCTACTCTTGCAAAACATCAATTGTTATTCTGGGGAATCAATGCTCTATCCATTGTCATTATGCTTGTGTATTTGATCTCCATTAAGTTCATTGCAGGAGATACTGATAAGGATAAAGACAAGACAGTAGAACTTAGTAAACAACAAATTATTATCCGATTTGTCATTGCTAGTGTATTGTTGGTGGCAGCAAGTATTGTCATTACCTATTTGTCAGATAGTTTGGCTGATATTTTGGGACTTGGCAAGACATTGGCGGGCGCTGTATTGCTTGGTGTAGCTACTTCACTTCCTGAAGTGGTGTCCACAGCCAATTTGATTAAAATGGGAAATCATGAAGCAGGTATCTCCAATATTTTGGGGAGCAATACCTTCAATTTTGTTATTTTGGCGTTAGCAGATTTTATGAATTATAAAGCGCCAATATATCATAATAGTTTGGAGGCAAAATATTTATTATTTGGTGGCCTAGTGAGTGCTGTGTCATTTAGTGTATTGTTGGTTATCAAATCATGGATAAACAAACAAAATTTTAGCACAAAATTAATATCAATGGTATTGTGTATTGTACCAATTGTGACGTACGCATTATTCTTGATTATGCCTAATCTTTAGAGAGGAATTATGAGTGAAGTAGAATATTTGGACCTAAAGGTCATTAATGAAAATTTGGAAAAACAATTTTATCATGTTGTTAGACGTGCAGAAGACCGATATCGCAGTCAGTTGTCAGAACTTGCTAGTCGTATTATTGAAAGAGATCATGTGAAAGTTGTTTTGCTTTCAGGACCATCTTGTGCAGGAAAAACAACTTCTGCAAAATTGTTGAAGGGGATACTAGAAGAAAGAGGATATGAAGTGGTAACCGTGAGTATGGATGACTTCTTCTGGAATCGAAAAGATACACCACTTTTACCAAATGGCATGAAGGATTATGATAGTATTAGATCTCTTAACTTAAAACAAATGGAAAGATGTTTTTCTACTCTTTGGAAAGAGAAAAAAGCAGGATTTCCAATTTATGATTTTCTAACAGGAATCAATCAAGATAATGCAAAAACATTAGAGATTAATGACAATACTATTATTATTTTTGAAGGATTACATGTTATCAATCCAGAACTAACAAAACATTTGGGAACTGATGCTTTTTTTAAGGTGTATGCAAGTGCTATTAGTGGGTTCCGTTATGATCAATATGTTTTGCAACCAAGAGAATTGAGATTGGTTCGTCGTATGGTAAGAGACGTAGTAAGGCGTGGAAAATCTCCACAAACAACCATTGAATCTTGGGTTAATGTTTGTGAAGGGGAAGATAATTTTATCAATCCATATAAAGATAGTGTAGATTTTAAGATTAATACCACACATACTTACGAATTGGCTCTTTATCGTGAACAATTTTTGCAATTGGTAGAAGATAATCCAGAGATTGAAGATGATTTACCATTCATTGATCTTATTAGATGTAGTCACGAAATGGAAAAAACATTATTGCCAGATACTACACTTATGTGGGAGTTTATAGATAAAGACTAAGTTGACGCATATACGTCAACTTTTTTGTTGACAATTATGTTTGGATGTTGTAAAATAACAATAGAACAAATGTTCTAAGTTAATGTGTTTGAGGTAGATATGCGTTATATTTTTCATTCTGATCTCAATAATTTTTATGCTAGTTGTGAGTGTCTATATGATCCATCTATTCGCAATCAACCTGTGGTAGTTGTGGGGGATGAAGAAAAACGACATGGGATTGTACTTTCTAAGAACGAAATTGCAAAGAAAAAAGGGGTAAAAACAGGATTTACTTTATGGGAAGCACGTAATTGTTGTGGTGAAGAATTGGTGTGTGTAGACGTGCATTTTGATCGCTATCAAAAATTATCTAAAATGGTTAAAGATATCTACCGAGAATATACTGATCGGGTGGAGTCGTTTGGGATTGATGAAGCGTGGTTGGATGTAACAGGTGTTGTACACAATTTTCAAGAAGCTGAAGCATTGGCGCATACCATTCGCAGTCGAATTGTTGCAGAGTTAGGTTTGACAGTGAGTATTGGGGTTAGTTACAACAAAGTCTTTGCAAAACTTGGTAGCGACTTAAAAAAACCAAATGCGGTAACAGTCATCACTCCAGATAATTATCAAGAAAAAGTATGGGGGTTGAGTGTAGACAATCTCCTTTATGTGGGAAAAGCAACTTATCAAAAATTTCAAAAATATCGTATTTTTACCATTGGAGATTTGGCGAAAGCTGATGAGAAATTGTTACAATCACTTGTTGGAAAAAATGGTGTTATGCTAAAGCAATTTGCTTGTGGAGAGGATACTCAAGAAGTTCAACTTACAACTCATAAAGAACAAGTTAAAAGTGTAGGCAATTCGCTTACTTGTCCACGAGATCTAAAGACAGTGGAAGAAGTTGATCAAGTTCTTTATCAACTAGCCGAGCATGTTGCTCATCGAATGAGACAAAAAGGGTTGTATGCAAAAGAAGTGCAACTTTGGGTAAAAGACAACACCTTATCTTCTTTTGATAGGCAAGTGCAATTATTTTCTCCAACTGATCTAGCAAAAGATCTTTTTGAAGCTGTCAAAACATTGTTTCGAGAACATTATGATTGGAGACATACTGTACGGGCTTTGGGGGTAAGGGCATTAAAGTTTTGCGAACCATCTCATCAGGGGACTATTTTTGATGATATGGAGAAAGTTCATAAAAGAGAGAGACTAGAGGTTGCTGTAGAATCTTTGCGAAAGAAGTTTGGTAATCATATTATTAAGCAAGCAAGTGTAGTAGGAGATGAGGAATTAGAAAGTATTGATATGGATGAGGGACAACACATCATTCATCCCATCTCTTTTTTAAGAGGAAAATCATCAAAAGACTGACCTGGATAGGTTGGTCTTTTTTCTTATTTTTATGATACAAAAAAAGTCAAAATGTCACAATTGTTTCTAAAAAAATACAAAAATGTAACAATAGGGACACTAAAAGTTGACTGGAAGAATAAAAATTGATATACTACAATAGAAGAATTTGGTTCTAAAGGAGACGAGTATGCCAAGAATTGCAAGAAGTTTGAGCGAAATAGATACGTATCTTGTAGTACTCAAAACACAAAACATTGCCATTGATGAATATGGGAAAGATTGGATGCTAGCATGTGTACAACATTATGTCCATAAGATGAATGGTGCTCTTTTTGCTTACCATTTTGATGATACAAGTTTTCGTTTTGTTCTTCGAAGTGACCAAATGAGCGAACTTGTCAAAAGTGTTTGTATTCGTTTTGCTTATGCATATAACAAGCATGCTGCTAGACATGGCGAAATCTTCAAAGACCGTTTTGTGAGTTTTGGAGCACATACGGAAGAAGAAGTTGTCCAAATGATTGCTTGCTTACATTATCTACAACCAATCTCTACATATTGTAGCAATCAAGACTATAATGCCAATCCATACTTAAAAGACAAAACGGGAAAACCTTATCTAGTGATGACAAAAGAGATAGAGGAACAGTTGTACCAAAAAGCACAAAGTCAACCAGTATTAGAATTGATGCAAAAAGTAGGAAAAAAATATACTGAAGACGAGATGAAACAATATTTGGCAAGTGCATTAGAAAAAGAAAAAGTTGTTGTGGATCAAGAAAAGAAAAAATCTTTAATTGAAAAATTATCAACATTTTATGGTGCGAGCATTAGACAAATTGTAAGATTGACAGGTTTTCCATTTCGATTTGTTTATCAAGCGTTAAAAAAGGAATTGTTGCATGAAAAAACAAAAGAAACAAAATAATGAGGTGGTTGTCGACAATATTCAACAAGACAAAATGGAACAGTTGGAGAATATTGAACAATCTAAAAAGAAACAAAAGAAAGAAAAACGAGTAAAAGAAATTACCAAAAAAAGATTTTGGCTTAACATTGTGGCATTTGCTGTTATGGGATGTCTTAGTGGCATATTTGTTGGTAATTATATTGTCGAAACTTTTATGACAAAAGTGGATTATTCGATCTATGATGAAGTTGCTTTGCGTGCTGGTGATGATGTATCGGCCATTGCAAGAAAATCAATGGAGGACAGAACCAGTGCCGAAATGTTTGTTCTGGCAGAACAGATATTGACGGATACGTTGTATTATAAGGTGTCTGGGACAGGATCTGTAACCAATCCAGTCAAAGATCAAAAAGTCTGGAGCGAGAATGTTAGACAAGACAATACCTATACATCTACGCAAATTAGTGTAGGGGTAAAGAATGTGGCATTTCGTACGCAATATACAGTGGGAAGTGAGGCTGTTGTGACATCAGGTTCGCCAGGTAAGAATGGTGAGGCTACTTGGGATGGACAATCAAACACTCTATCTGTTGATAAGTATAAAGAGGAATGGGGATGTCCTCCAACTGGCGTGATACCTTACATTGCTTGCACCAGAACAGTGCTGACACAAAAGAAAGAAAAATTAAATGATGGTTATAAGTGTACCATTACATTGCATCCACAAGCATCTGTTGTCAATTATGTAAAACAAATGAGCAAAGTAAGTGGAATAGATGCACCTAAGTTTTTATCGATTAGCATTGATTTTGAAATTGACAACAACAATCGATTTCGAAAAATTATGATCACAGAATCCTACAAGGTTAATTATGGTGTGACCGTAACTTGTGGAGGAACATTGGACATGGTGTTTGAGTACGATATTGCTTAACACGTGATCCAAATTATATAATTGATTTCAAATATTTTTTCCAATTATATAATGTTATGAGGAAGAGTTATGAAAAGAATATTACAATATTTATTGGTATTTTTGTTTGTATTTACCGCATCGGCAGGTACGATGATTTTTGCCTACAAATTAGGAGATGACTCTAGTGGTGGGGCAGGAATTATGGCTACCATTACCGAAACGGAAGAAGATGGAGACCCAATCTTAGATGGATTGGTGTCCTCTGTTTTGTCCGTTACAACCATTGATGCGGACATCAATCTTGCTATGGAGTATCAACAACATAAGATACTTGTTGCAGGACAACTAGGATTGAATCTAAGTCCTTTAGCGCTAGATGCAGATGTTGTTGTTACTTACAACGGAAAACATATTGAAGCCAATATTATTCTAATTGACAATGATTTGTATATATCTGTTTTTGGTCAACAAATTGTTGTTGATGTTTCTAATCTTGGAAATGATTTGCAACCAATTCTTGAGTTGGTTTTGCCTTATATTCAATCTATGGATCTATCCTTTTTGGATCAATTAGGGTTGGATCTAGAGCATTTTGATGTAACAAGTCTTACATCTCTGCTTAATTATATTACCACTGCGGAGACAGAAGAGGGCTATAGTCTAACTTTTGCTATCCCAAATCTATTGTCTGTTTCTGCAACTTTAGATAAAAATTACCGAATTACTTCTGTTACGATTCCAACAACAACCATAAGTGGAGTTACGTTCGGTGGTGAAATTGCTTTATCCATGAATAGTGAAACCTTTGAGTCACCAAAAGCACCAGAGGGACAATATCTCAATGTAACTAGTTTGTTTGATTTAGTGCCAATGGTTTTGGGATATCAAGATCATAAGACTTTTGCTTTTGATATTGCGATGAATTACCAACAATACGATATTATTGGACAATTGGTTATTGATATGACGGAAGGGATCCGTGCACAATTTGTGGGAACAATTGCTGGTATCGAAGTTAGCATTGTCTATACAGGTGATGTATTCTATGTTACAATTGCATCTATCAAAGTGCAAGCAACAATGCAAGAATTGATAGATATTTTAAGCACTTATTTGCCTACAGACAATCTTGATTGGTCAAGTATTACGCTTGTTGCTATTCAAAATATCATTCAAAGTATCGATAGCAATGACGATCAAATAATGATTGATCTAGGAGATCATGGTGTGCTGATACTTGGTGCAGAGGGAAGTGATCTACTTACTTCTATTGCGTATCACAATACAGATATCAATGTTCAACTTACTATGGCTGACTTTGATCAAGTTTTATGGTTGCCAGTTGAAGGCGAGTATGTGTCTATTACAGTGATAGAAAGTTATATTGTTGAAATACTAGAAAAAATACAACAACAATCTATTGCTTTTCATTTTGATCTTTCTTATGCAGATATCTCATTGGTAGGAGATGTTGTGATTAATTGGCAACAATCAATTTGTGTTCAAGTTTCGACTCGTATTTTAGGGCTTAACGTAGATTTGACGATCGAAAAGGAAGATATTTATCTTACAATAGATGATGTCCACGTTAAGACCAATATAGATCAATGCATGGATCTAATCCAACAATATGTGTCACTCAATGTTGATGAAGTAAGTGTAGAATTGGATATGACCAATCTAACACAATTACTTGGTCAATTAACGATTGCTACTTGGGATAACAACGAGTTGTCTTTGGTGTTGGGAGACTTATTTGTTGGCGTTGTTAGAGAAAATAATAAGATACAACATCTAGATGTAGTATATGGTGATCTTCATGCGGAATTAGAGGTGACAGATCAATCAATTTCAGCAATTGATTATGATTGTTATTTGCCACTAGAGAGTGTCACAACGCTTGTCGATCATGTGATGAATATTATCAACAATAAAACACTTGTTGTTGAAACAACGATTAGTCTAGATGGGGCAGAATATGAAGTGGATCTTGCTCTTGATTGGCAAGACGATATAACTTTACAAGCAGAGACTACTATAGAAGGTTTTGCTATTAAAGTAACGTTGATTGATGGTGTATTGTACGCAAATATAGATGATATATGTCTATCCACAACCATTGATGATATTGAAAGTTTGTTAACGATGATCAATGGTCGTTTTGGCTTAGATTTGAATAAAATAATTGACTTGTTGCAACAAGTTAACCAATCTGCTATTGCGGAAGTGATAGATATAGAAGGTGTCTTTGGTAATATCACAACATTTGCCATTGATGACTTACAATTAACAAAACAAAATGATCAGTATATTCTTTCTGTTGGTGTGATGGATTGTTATGCGTCCTTGACCTATACAGATCATGCTATAAAACAAGTATGGATTGCAATGGATACAATTGGTGTTGATGTTGTTGTTTTGCAACAACAACCAACCATTGTCGTGCCTACTGCCGATGTTGTATTGAATAACCTATTGCCATTCGTTGATCAAGCGTTGGCAATTGTGGATGCAAAAGCAATTAGTGGTAACATAGAACTTGAATATGCTGGTATTGCATTAGATTTGGAATATGCAATAGATTGGTCAGCGATGACTGATCTTAAGGATATTACTGGATTGAAAGCAAGTATTCGTACTAATTTTTATGGATTGCCAGTTCATTTGACATTGAACAATCATACGATTTATGCCAATGTTGCAGGACTTGCAATGAAAGCAGGAATTGATGAAATCCCTGCAATTGTAGAGTATATTAATGAAACATTCGATCAAAACATTGATCTAGAAGGGGAAAACGTAACAACGACACAATTCTCTCTTGATTGGTTGACTAGTCTTGCTTGTGATGGACAATGGTTGACTATGTTGATCAACAACCAAATGAATCTTGCACTTGGACTTGCTGATGGATTTGTTGTTGACTTTACCATGGATGATTTGAAGATTAAGGCAACAGTTGGTGTTGGTTGCGAAACAATTACAGTAGGCAATGGTCTATATGTACATTATTCTATCTTCACAAGATTGCTTGATAGTATTCTTGCTATCATGGATACAAAACAAATGAATATTGTAGCTAATGCTACCGTATATGAAGGGAATTCTGTTAGATTCAATGCTGATTGTCAATTAGATTTTGATTTTAATCAACCATTTGCAATGTTTGGGGATGTTCAATTGACTGGTGAACAAAATATGGAGTTTGGTATTGCTTACGATGACCAGATGTGGTATATCAACTATGACAAACTCAAAGTTAAGATGTCTAAGAATTGTCTCAGTGAAATTGCGGTAATTGTGTGCCAATTGTTGGGAATTGATGCTTCTAGTATATCTTTCTTGCAAGATGTTACTAGTGATATGCAATTTGATATGGATAATTTGCAACAAATCATCCCATCTTTTGACCCAACAAAACCATTAACTATGTTGGAGCTAGTTCAATCAATTACATTCAATGAGAACATTTTAAGATTAGTGCTTAACGGTGCAAAAATCAGTGGAGATAGTCAAGCAAATGACATTGTTATTGATATTGTTACATTTGATGGAGAACTTAGTTCTATTGTGATTAATGACTTCTATACAGGTGTAACTCATACAGAACGTTTTGATCTAACCGTGACATTCCAAGACTTTGAGGGAGTGAAACAATTACCAGATAGTGAAAAACAAAACTATATGGATGTTTCTGCTATTTCGGGGCTTGTCAAAGCTTTTGTCAATACTTCATCACTTACGGATTTCCATATTACAGCCAACTTAGATGTTAAGATGGAGATAGTGAGTATTGATGACGCCATTAATATGAGTATTCCTGTTGATATTGCCATCAAATTGGTTGATAAAAAACCTCAAATTTTGGCTACATTAGGACCAATTCCAGTCATCGCTCCTATTGATAATGATGTGCCATATGTCTTTGGAGATACGGTGAATGGTATCTATTGTGGTCTCAATCGTATTTTGAAAGTTTATTTTGTGGATGGTTATGTGTATTTTTATCGTAGTGAGGATGTTCCAGTCTTTGCAAGTAGCGATAGAAAATATGAGAAAATGCTCAAAGTTACTTTAGAAGAATTCTTAAGTGATCCTATGATGTTGCTTAGTTATGGATGTGGCTTTAAGGATTTGATTATGGACGAAATTAACAAAGCTGTCAGTCTTGCAACCAATAGAGAGACTCCAATCAATATGAGCAATATCTTATTAGGATTTGCTTTTGATCAATCGACTAGTTCTTATCGTTTGGTTCTTAATTTGGAAGAATTGGCCAACAATCCAGACTTAGATACACTCACATTAACATTAACTACGGGACTTGTTAATGGAAAAGAATATTTGACAAAAGGTGTATTAGATGTCCATATGCCAATTGCTGATGCTTTTAAGTTGGATTTGGTGAGTGATGACTTAACACTTGTCAATATTGGTACGTCACTCAATTTTGCAGAATTAGAAAACTTTGTTGGTACATATCCATATAAAGTAGATGAAAGATGGGAAGCAAGTAAAGGTAATTGGAAACTTGCAAGCGCTGTCACTTATACAATTGCTTTTGAAGAAAATGGGGGAGCGGAAGTCAATAATATTGTTGGTGCTGTAGATACAGAATACACTTTGCCAACCTATGAAGATAGATTGGTGGCAACTCGAACTGAAGAAGACACCTATCGTTTTGTTGGTTGGTATACAAGTCCAACATTTGAAGAAGGGACGTTATTTACTGCAACAAAGATGACAAAAGGTGATAAAACCTTATATGCAAAGTGGGAAGTGTATAATAGTTATCGTACCATATTCTATTATGTAGAAGGTTCTTTCTTTGCTAGTCAGTATGCACTTGTAGGCTCTGTCTTGAATGACTATGATATTGCTAACGTAATCGAATATAAAGACGGTTATCGTTATACAAAACAATTCTCTTACTGGGGCGATGCGTCTGGTAATATGGTTGATACGATTACTTGTACGCAAGATGTTTATGCTTATTTTGAAGTTGTTAAGGCGGAAAAAGAATGTCTTTTAACCATTGATACTGTACTACATGGCACAACCGAACATGTGGTATACGAGAACGACTCTGTGCAACAGTATTTCCCAACATACACAGAGGATGTTGTCATCTATCAAGATGGTGTGACGACGACCTATCGTTTTGCTGGTTGGTATGTAGAAAACACTTGGTATGATTTTGTTGTTGTAGAAGATACAATGGTGACTGCAAGTTGGGAAGTAATCAGTATTGTCTATGAAAGAGAATTCGTGATCATTGATAACGGAACAACGGTTTATACAACTCGATTAGAAGCTAATGACACGATTAGTATCCCAACAACACTCTATAATACCAATACATTGTGGTATACTGATCAAGCATTTACAACTGTGTCTACACTTCCAAATGCGATGCCAGATCATGATGTTGTACTTTATATTCGTAATCAATATACATTGATTGTTAAGAGTGTATATAGCAATAATGGTACTTATCAATATACAATGACTTATTATCAAGGAGAGAATGTATCACTTCCAACTTGGGATAGTTATTATCTAGATGATGGTACAAAAACACAACGTGATTATTATACATTTGTTGGTTATGATACACTGATGACAACTATGCCAAATGAAGATGTTGTGATCAATGCAACATGGCAAACAAGTACAAAATATTATTATACAGTTACCTTTGATATGTCATTGAATTATATTCCTTATATGTGTGCTGCAGGTTCAAAATACAAAACAGCACCTCCATCTATTGCTTCTATTAGAATACTAGAAGGAGAGACTTTGGATCTAACACAATCAACTTATCAAGTAACTTGTAAAGTATGGGCAACTGCTATTGCTTGGGGGGTTAGTTATAATTATAAGTCCACTACTTGGGGAACAAGCAAACATGCTAGTTATGCTAATGGTGGAGATGGCTTTACCTCTATTGTCATTACTGGAGATACTGTCTTATATCCTTATTGGGAAAAACAATAATACAGAAAAACTATTGCCAAAAGCAATAGTTTTTTTGTGCACATTATCAAATGATAAATAAAGAAAAATCAATCAAAATCAAACATG
>JAZSRJ010000021.1:0-4518 GCA_045538425.1 Clostridia bacterium | reverse complement strand
CAAAAAGTGATTACTATATTCTGTCTAAAAAAGGCGAAACCATTCATTGTGAGATAGAGATGGAATATGATGTTGTAAAAGCACCTATTAGAAAAGGAGATGTTTGTGGTAAAATCATTGTTACACAAAATGGTGTGGTTTTAAGTGAAATTGAACTACTTGCGATGGAAGATGTGGAGAGAGAAGGATTGAAGGATATATTATATAAGATTGGAAAATCTTGGACGATAAAGTAAGCATTGCTTACTTTATTTTTCTTGTATAAATGGTGTAAAATTACGAAAGATAAAGTATGAATGGTATTTTGTTAAGTATAGTCATTATTGTAGTCATTCTCAATCTTAGTATTGTGTTTGGTTTGTCTTTGCAATACGATTTGATGCACAATATTGGACGATTTCAATTTCGGTTGTTTGGACTAACAATTCTTTCTTTACCATTTACGTTTGTGGACAAATATCTAGAATTAACAACAAAGAAAAAGGTTGTTAAAATAAAGATTGATTTTGCAGATAAAAGAATCATTTTTTTTGAAAAAATGGGGTCCAAAATGCAATCAAAAATGTATTTGGACAAGATGTATATTAAGATCATTGTTTGCCAAACAGATCCAATGATTGTATCCATGTTAAGTGGCTTGAGTGTTGTGGTGTTGAATATTTGGGGACAGATGTTAAGATGTAATCATCAAGATGCCGAAATTGAGACAAAAGTGGATGCGGGATATAGACATCAGTATCTCAGTGTATATTATGACACAACCATGATGATTAGTTTGTTTGATATAATATCCTCTATATTAACGAGTTGTATAGAGTTGTGGAGTGTAGGATATGAAGAAAGAAAAAAGTCATAAACAGTTTCAAGAAGATGTGGGTAAGATTGTTGATGAAACAATGAAAAATCTGACCAAAATGATAGATAGTAACACTGTTTTGGGAGATCCAGTCGTAGATGCGACAGGTACAACTATTATCCCGGTATCCAAAGTGATTGTGGGGTTTGTGTCAGGAGGAGGAGAATTGTCGTCTAAACAAAAAAACAATGTTCCAACGTATCCATTTGCCGGGGGAAGTGGATCGGGGTATACGATTATTCCTTTGGGTTTTTTAACGGGAAAAGATAATCAATATCGTTTTGTTTCAGTGGATAACGGAGAGTATGATCGTTTTATGGGATTGATTAACTCAGTATTGACTGTTGTATTAGAAGGAGCAAAAAAACATGAATAAGAAATGGTTAGTTTATGTTATGATCTTGGTCGTTGGTTTGTTATGTTGTTTGCCGCAAAGTATGGTATATGCGGATGTTGAAGAACGCAGTGTGGATGTATTGGCACCAAGTAAAGCAATGGCTGTTATGGAAGCTTCAACACAAAAGTTGTTGTATGGTAGTGCGGAAAATATGAAGTTGCCTATGGCGAGTACGACCAAAATTACAACTTGTATTGTGGCGATAGAAAATGCAAAAGATATCAATGAAATGGTTGCTATTCATCCTAATGCTGTAGGAATTGAAGGGACAAGTATCTATCTTAAGAAAGGCGAAGTGATGTCCCTAAAAGACTTGTTGTTGGGATTGATGTTGGCTAGTGGCAATGATGCGAGTGTGGCTATAGCTTATCATATTGGTGGCACAGAAAAAAACTTTGTTAAGATGATGAATGATTATGCTTTATCGGTAGGAGCTTACAATACACATTATGACAATCCGCATGGGTTGGATAGTGATACGCATTATACAACTGCTAGAGATTTGGCTTTAATTACAAGTAAGGCGTTAGAGAATGATATATTTAGAGAGATAGCTAGTACAAAATATGCAACAATAAAAGGCAATGATGAAGTGGCTAATCGTTATCTAAAACATAAGAACAAGCTTTTATTTGAAGATGAAAGTTGTATTGGTGTAAAAACAGGATTTACAGATAATGCAGGAAGATGTTTGGTGAGTGCATCTAAGAGAGATCATATGACAATTGTGAGTGTAGTACTCAATTGTGGACCAATGTTTGATGAGTGTCGAAGATTGACCAATATGGCATTTAATGAATATGAGTATCAAGAATTTGTAAAGCCTTATACGTATATGGGAGAACTAAAAATCAATCATGGCGATTGTCATAGTATAGGAGTTAGTACAATAGAAGGGTTTTCGGATGTTGTAAAAAAGAATGAATGTCAGGATTATCAAGTGGTAGTTGATCTGCCTTCTAGTATGGATGCTCCTATTCAAAATAATCAGGTGGTAGGGGTAGTAAAAGTCTTAAAGGGGCAAGAGATCGTTTATGAAGGAGATCTTGTTAGTATTAAAGAATGTAAGAATACAGATTTTCGATATACATTGGACAATGTAATAGAAAAGTGGTATAATTAAATTAGATGAGGACAAAAGATGAGAATTAATAAATATTTGGCAAGTTGTGGACTTGGTAGTAGAAGAAAAGTAGAACAATTAATTGTAGATGGCAGAGTATCTGTTAATGGCAGTACCATTACGAATTTTGATTGTGATATTTTAGAAGAAGATATAGTCAAAGTAGATGGCAGAAAAGTGGGGATGGAAGAAGATAAGGTCTATTATATGATCAACAAACCACAAGGGTATCTTTCTACAGTTCAAGATGATAGAGGAAGACCTACGGTTATGAAACTCTTACGTGATGTAAAAGAAAGAATATATCCAGTGGGGAGACTTGACTATAATACGACAGGGTTGTTGATTTTGACCAATGATGGAGATTTGACGTTCGAATTGACACATCCAAAAAGCCATGTAGCAAAAACATACGAAGTAAAAACAAAATATCCGCTACGTCCAGAACAAATAAAACAATTTCAAAAAGGAATAGATATTGGTGGGTATATTACACGACCAGCAATTGTAAAAGCATCCAAACAAGTAGAGGATAAGTATATTACGACTATTACAATATTTGAAGGGAAAAACCGCCAAATTAGACGTATGTTTGAGGTGATTGGTCTTCAAATATTACAATTAACTAGAGTAAAGATTGGAGAATTGCAACTAGGGGATTTGCCACTAGGGAAATATCGCAAACTTACTAAAGAAGATCTTGCAATGTTACGATAAAACAAACTAGCAATAGTTTGTTTTTATTTTGTCTTTTTTGTTGGTTATGGTATAATGGGTACGAGGTGGATATGAAACAATATATTTCAATAGCAATTGATGGCCCTAGTGGTAGTGGAAAAAGTTCTGTAGCAAGAGAAATTGCTAAAAATCTTGGTATTTTACATCTAAATTCAGGTGCTCTTTATAGAGCCATTGGACTTAAGGCATATAGAATGGGTTTGCAACCAGACAATGCACACGATATTAAAAATTATTTAGATGATATTGATGTTACAGTTGAGTTTTTGGATGGTAGTCAGCATACCTATTTGGATGGAGAAGATATTACACCTATTATAAAAAGTGCTATTACAGATAAGTATGCACCAGTTGTTTCGGATTGTTTGGCTGTTCGTGAAAAGGTTTTGGTAATACAGCAAAATATTGCAAAACAAATGGATGTTGTTATGGAAGGAAGAGATATTACTAGTGTTGTATTGCCTAATGCGACATATAAGTTCTTTGTGACAGCATCATTAGATACGAGAGCGAAAAGAAGATATGATGATTATGTTGCTATGGGTAAGAATATGTCTTATGAAGAAGTAAAAGAAGGGTTGAGACAAAGAGATTATAATGACGAGCATAGACAACATTCACCGCTTGTTCTTACAGCTGATGCTGTTCTAATCGAGACAGATCATGAAACATTGGATCAAACGGTGCAACGTATCTTGTCTTATATAAAAAAAGGAGCTTAATATATGTTTGCTTATATTATATATATATTACTATGGTTGCCACTGCATATTATTTATCCGTTGCGTGTGGTTGGTCGAAAAAATGTGTTAAAAAAGGGAAGAATGATCTTTTCTGCTAATCATCAAACAAATAACGATGCGATCATGACCTATGTGTATATTCCGCGTAGATTCAAATATATGGGTAAGGCTTCCTTGTTCAAAAATCCTGTATTAGGATGGTTTTTAAGAAGTATTGGTGCTTATCCGGTACATCAAGAACAAAGTGATATTGCGAGTGTAAAAAAGACGTTAAAATATCTAAAAGAAGAAAAAGCAGTTTGTATCTTTCCAGAAGGGAAAAGATTGGAATCTGATGAAAACAATCAAATCCGTAATGGTGTTGTGATGTTTTCGCTAAAGGCAAAAGCGCCAATTGTTCCTGCTGTATTTGTAAAGAAAACATTAGCGTTTAGATGGAATACTTTATTAATTGGAAAACCTTTAGAATTGTATAAAATGGAAGAGTTTGCCAATTGTAAAGCAGATAAAGAAACATTAAATCGAGCAAGTGAGTACTTAAAGAAAGCAATTTATTCTTTGAAAAAAGAGTATTTGCAAAAGAAAAAAGATAAACAGTTTGCAAAATATCAAGACAAAATCATTGTGATAGAAAAGAAAAAAGCAAAAGTATACACTTTTG
>JAZSRJ010000046.1:0-28099 GCA_045538425.1 Clostridia bacterium | reverse complement strand
AATTGAAGGTTGTTGGTCGACAAGTGGGTGTAGAAGTCTATGATGAAGGGACAACAAAACCTCAAAAGACAAGCAAAAATGCGTTAGCCTATGCTGAAAAAAAGGGATATGATACAGTGATCATAGATACCGCAGGTAGACTACACATCAATACTGAGCTCATTGAAGAACTCAAAGAAATTAAGAAAGTGACCAGTCCAGACGAAATCTTGCTTGTTGTTGACTCAATGACGGGTCAAGACGCTGTCACTGTAGCTGAGACATTCAACAACGAAATGGATATCACCGGTGTAATTTTAACAAAATTGGATGGTGATACTCGTGGTGGTGCTGCATTGTCTATCAAAGCAGTTACAGGTAAGCCAATTAAGTTCTGTGGTGTGGGTGAGAAGATGGATGACATCGAACCATTCTATCCAGATCGTATGGCAAGCAGAATTTTGGATATGGGTGACGTACTTACCTTAATCGAAAAAGCACAAGAAACATTTGATATGGAAGAAGCTAAAAAACTCGAAAAGAAAATGAAAGAGAATAGCTTCACACTTGATGATTATCTTGTACAATTTGAGCAATTAAAGAAAATGGGCGGTGTTGCTTCGCTTCTAGGAATGATTCCTGGTGCTGGCAAAATAAAACAAGCACTTAATGGTGCAGAGATTGATGAAAAACAATTAGAGCGCAATAAAGCAATTATCTTAAGTATGACAAAGAAAGAGCGCAACAATCCAGAGATTGTCAAAGGCAGTCAAAAGAAAAGAATTGCAACTGGTTCTGGTACTTCCATCCAAGAAGTCAACCAATTGTTAAAACAATTCTTCCAAACAAAAGAGATGATGAAACAATTCTCAAACGGTAAGAAATTTGGTGGTCTAAAACTACCTTTCTAAAATAAAAAACAAAAATAAAATACAAAAAGAAAAAAGGAGAAAAAATATTATGGCAGTAAAAATTAGATTAACAAGACTAGGAGATAAAAAGAGTCCATTCTATCGTATCGTTGTAGCTGATGCTAGAAAGACTAGAGATGGTGAATATTTGGAAAAATTGGGAACATACAATCCACTTACCAACCCAGCTACTATCCAAATCAACAAAGAAAGAACAGCTCAATGGTTGAAAAATGGTGCACAACCAACAGAAACAACTCGTTCTATTCTTATCAAAGAAGGCATCCTTCCAGAAAAGAAAACTGCTCCTAAGTCAGACAAAAAGAAAAAAGAATCTAAATAATTAATTTAGTAGATAAGGAGAAAAATAAATGGAAGAACTATTGAAATTTGTAGTCAGTTCTTTAGTACAAAATGAGGAAGAAGTATCTATTGAGACAAGAGCAGAAAACGAAAAAACTTTCGTTGTGACTGTTCGTGTCGCAAAAGATGATCTTGGTAGAGTGATTGGTAAAAATGGTAAAGTTGCAGATAGCATCCGTACCATCATTCGTTCTGCTACTGTTCAATCTGGCAAAAAATATATTATTAAGTTTGGAGAAAAAGAAGCGTAAAACTTCTTTTTTCCTTTTTAATGGATAGAATCAAAATTGGACAAGTCCTAAAACCACAAGGCATAAAAGGGGAAATTAAGATTGGTTGTGATAATGCCAGTGATTATGATCAATTACAAAACCTTTTTATGATGGGAAGACATTACGAAGTAGAATATGCTAGAGCCAATGGACAATTCCTTTTCGTAAAATTAGTAGGGCTTGATTGTATCGAAGATGTAGAACTTTTCCGTGGACAAAATGTATTTGCCAACAAAACAGAAGTAAAAGAATTGGAAGATGGTCAATATTTTATTGACGATCTTATTGGTTGTGTTGTAAAGACTACGGACGGTGTTGTTCTTGGTAAAATAAAGGCAATTGACAATTATGGTAGTAAGGATGTATACACAGTGGTTGATAATGAAAAAGAAATTATGTTCGCATGTGTAGATAACTTATTGGTGGAAGTAGATGTGGACAATCATGTTGTTATGATTGATGCAACAATACTCAATGAGGTAATGGTATGAGAATAGATATTTTGACCTTATTCCCAGAGATGTTTACACCTTTGTTTACTAGTATGATAGGTAGAGCATTAGAGCGCGGTTGTGCTGAGATTGTCATTACCAACATACGAGATTTTTCAAAAGAAAAACATGGTAAAGTAGATGATTATCCTTATAGTGGTGGGGATGGAATGGTGATGACACCACAACCACTCTACGATGCTATTATGCATTTCAAAAAAGAGAATAGTCATGTCATCTATTTGTCTCCAAAAGGACAACCACTCAACCAAACAAAAGTGGAATATATTGCGCGTACATATGATCACCTTATCCTTGTATGTGGTCACTACGAGGGGATAGATGAAAGGATTATAGAACTTTGTGTGGACGAACTAATAAGTATTGGAGATTTTGTGTTGACTGGCGGGGAGATCCCAGCAATGGCACTTGTGGACAGTGTGATGCGTTATATTCCTAACGTGCTTGGCAGCGACACAAGTATGATTGATGAATCGTTCCATTGCAACTTATTAGAGTATCCACAATACACTAGACCAAGAGTATTTCAAGGATTAGAAGTGCCAGAAGTTTTGTTTAGTGGTAATCATGCAAAGATTGAAGAGTGGAAACAACAAAAGCGTGTTGAAGAAACAAAAAAATATAGACCAGATTTATTAGATAAAAAATAGGAGAAATAAGATGATCATTCAATGGTTTCCGGGGCATATGACAAAAGCTCTTAGAATGATGGAGAAAGAAATTGCTGTTGTTGATTGCATTATTTATGTGCTAGATTCGAGAGCTCCTTTTTCCTGTGTTAATCCTAAGTTTCAACAATTAATTGGTGACAAGCCAATTATCTATGCACTCAATAAAGTAGATATGGCTGATGAAAAAAAGGTGAAAGCGTGGGCTGAATATTTTGCAGGGAAAGGTAAGGTAGTAATTCTCAATTCTACTATGTCTGGTGCAGGTAAAAAGATAGAAAGTGCTATTCGTGAAGTAACCAAGGCAAAAGTGGAAAAATACCTTGCAAAGAATATTAATACAACTTTACGTGCAATGGTGCTTGGTGTCCCAAACTGCGGCAAATCTACCTTAATCAATAACCTTTGTGGCAAAAGTCGTACAGTTACTGGCAATAAAGCAGGTGTAACAAGAGGAAAACAATGGGTGAGAATTGCGAGTGGAATTGAGATAATGGACACTCCTGGTACACTTTGGCCAGCGTTTGATAATGATTTTGTAGCAAAGCATTTGGCTTATATTGGAAGTATCAAAGAAGAGGTGCTTGATATCCCAGATTTGTCAATAGACTTCATTGATGAAATAAGATTAATGGATGCAAGTATCCTAGAAGATAGATATCATTTTGAAATCACAGAAGATATGTCCAACTTAGAAGTCTTGGAGGCTATTTGTAAGTCTAGAGGTTTGCTTATGAAAGGTGGTGACTTTGATTATGACAAAGGAGCGTATGCGCTGATCACAGATTTCAAAAAAGGAAAACTAGGCAATATCACACTGGAGACTGTTAGTGATATTAAAAAACTAACCGTTAATCATAGAGCAAGTCGAAAGCAGGATAAAGAATGATGATAGAGTTTGATAAAAACTATGCCAAAGATGGATATGTGTGCGGTATAGATGAAGCAGGTCGTGGACCATTGTTTGGACCAGTGGTTGTTGCTTCTTGTGTGATGTCACTAAAAGATGAAGATATCATTGCAGGGGTTAATGATAGCAAAAAGTTAACAGAGAAAAAGCGAGAGCGTCTGTATGAAGAGATCATTCAAAAAGCGATAGCCTATCATATTGCTTTTGTAGATGCAAAACGTATTGATGAGATCAACATCTTGCAAGCGACCATCGAGGGGATGAAAGAATGTGCGACAGCGCTAGGTGTAAAAGTCAATGCAGTGCTTGCCGATGGCAATCCAGTAGATTTGGGTATCGAGAGTATCAATGTTGTGCATGGTGATGCAAAAAGTTATCATATTGCAGCAGCTTCTATTTTGGCAAAAGTTGCAAGAGATAGATATATTAGAGAGATTGCAGAGCAGTATCCTAACTATGATCTAAAAAGTCACAAGGGGTATGGAACGAGCAAACATAGAGAAGAACTCAAACAATTTGGGCCAAGTGACTTGCATAGAATGAGTTTTATTAAAAACATTGATAGGTGGTAAGATGAAACATATTTTGATCGGTGAGTATGGAGAGCAATTAGCACTTAAGTACTTGAAAAAGAAAAAATACAAAATTATTGCACACAATTATACCAACAAACTTGGTGAACTAGACATTATTGCAAGAGATCAACAATACATTGTTATTGTGGAAGTAAAGACAAGAAGTACTGGTGCGTATGGTTTTGGATATGAAGCCGTGACTCCAGCAAAACAACAAAAAATCAAGCAAGTTACACAATTATTTTTAATGGAACACAATCTCATGGATCAAGATATTCGTTTTGATGTGATTAGTGTTGATGGTGATAAAATAGAGCATTTTATCAATGCTTTTGAGTAGTTTTTTATGTGAAGAAAAAAATGTAAAAAAATTGCACAAAATACTTGAAATAATATTGATTGTGTGGTAGAATACATCAGTGACTCGGATGGTCCGCTGTGTTTTACCACAAGAACATCTAGTATAGTAGGAGGTAAGGTCATGAATTTAATTGCAGCAATTGAAAAAGAAAACTTGAAACCTGAAGTTACCAGTTTTAACGTTGGTGATACTATTAAAGTATTCGTTAAAATTGTTGAAGGTGCAAAAGAAAGAATCCAAGTATTCGAAGGTGTTGTTATTGCAAAACGTAATTCTAGCATTCGTGAAACATTCACAGTTAGAAGAGTATCCTTCGGTGTTGGCGTAGAAAAAACTTTCCAACTTCATAGTCCAAGAATCGACCACATTGAAGTTGTTAAAAGAGGTAAAGTTAGACGTGCAAAATTGTACTATCTACGTGACTTGTCTGGTAAAGCAGCTAAGATCAAAGAAAAGAAAACAAAATAATGAAAAAGAAAAAAACTTGGGTATCCCAAGTTTTTTTTGTGTTAAAATGGCAAGTCATAATTGTCATCATCACTATCGTCTTCTGGTTTTGTTGGTTTTGGAGGAATAAGAGATGGATCAAATCAATCACAGATTCTGTTACAGGATAGTATCTTATTTTTTGATCGCGCAAGTAGTCTGCATTATTTTGATACTCATCTAGTTCTTCCTCTTCCATTTCTTTTGTTGAAAGATGGTTTTTGAGTTTTATGTATTCATAATATTGCTTTAGACTAGCCAATGTTTTGGTGAGTTGTTCTAGTTTTGCTTTATAGCTAAGAGAAAGTGCTTTGCATTGTTTGTTGGTGCCAAATGCTCTTAGCGAAAACATTTCCTTGCTTGGTAAGTTTTCGGAAAAAAGTAGTTCTTGATATAGTTCTTCTTCGAAAAACAAGGGGCCTATTTCTGGGTTCATCCAAGAATATAATGTGAATTGATCCATCCATTCTTGGCAGATGGATTGGTATAATTTTGCTAAAAGAGTAGTAGGCCAGTTATGAAGATCATCTGCATTACGATTGATGAGATATGGAGCATAGACAGACACCAAAAAATTACAAATGTATTGATTGAGACGATTGCAATCTTCTTTTAGCAAATGGCTATTTTCTTGACATTGATTGCTTTCTTGTATATCATAGCCCATTGGGACACCCAAAAACTTTACAATAGGGAATGCAATGTGAAAATGGTCTTGTTGATTGGTAAAGTCCGCGTGATAGACAAGATCCTTAGGTTTTTCAAATGGGTGTTCTTTCTCATTATAGTTTTCTTTCCATTCGCCTTTATGCAGATAATGGAGGTTGATGGTATGACTCCACTTTGTATTGGTTTTCTTAGTTAGATCTTCTTCTAGCATTTTGCAGTACGTGGTTGGTTCTAGTTTTCGATGACAATAATATGGGCCAATCATTTCTTTTAGATAAGGGATATCCCATACTTTTTCATGGTCTTTTGCGCAATCAAAATGAAGTTCGTTCTTTAAGATTTCAGTTAGGGAGTCATGGTTTTCAGGATATAGTAGATGCAGTTGTTGGTATTCAAAAACAACATGATTAAAGATAATATTTTGAGTGGCTACTTGTTGTGGTAGTTTTTCTCCATCTGCTAGTTTGTACAACTTTACGTATTGATCATACTGGGACCACCCAGTAGGTGTTGAACGTATAATCTCGTAGGCAACAATATCTTCGTTGTTTGGTAATTGATTGATAAGATTTAGGATTTGGATGGGGTTAACATCATTGTCTGATCCATCATCTTTATAAGTTTCTGTTTTCCCTAAATGAATTACAGTATCTAGTTGAACTAATTTTGGAGCATCACAACAATAAATTAAGCGATTGGCGTTATGATGACGGACAATATCAAATGGTTGGACAAAGACAAGTTTTTCATAAAAATTGTCCCAACTCATAGCATGATCTATTAAATAATAATTATCTTTCGCAGTAACAGAACATAGTTTTCCTTCTTGATTTTGTCTAACAACAAGTTTGTATCGAAAAGCAAGTTTTAATAGTTCTGTCACAGAAAGAGGATGCTCAATATCCATAAAATAATCAGTATCATCATTAATAGGTGGTATTTTCATGGTGTCCTCCTATATTTTTTTAGATTATATCATAGACTAGGGAAAATGTAAATACCCAAAACAGACAACTTACCGCATGAATTAATAAGAAATACATCTAAGTAATTTTCATAAGATTTTGTCAAATTTTCTATTATAATATATACTATTACTATCTATATTACATTACATATAAGATTCAATATAAAAAAATAAAACATTTTGGCGAAATGACTTGTATATATTTTTTTTGGTTGGTATAATGAGATATATGTGAGGTAAGTATGCTAACAATTGTCAATGGATTTGGGATAACAGGAATAACGGGTTATGCTGTTAAAGTTGAGATCGATATTAATGCAGGATTGCCAAAGATGGATATTGTCGGGATGGTTGGTACATCTATTAAAGAAAGTAAAGAACGTATCCGTAGTGCTATTAAGAATAGTGGATTGCAAGTACCGATCAAAGCCATTACTATCAACTTAGCACCAGCAGATATTAAGAAAGAAGGTACTTTGTATGATTTGCCAATGGCAATTGCAATACTTGGTGCCACAAAACAAGTCTGTGAAGATAGACTTGATGAGTTAAAACAATATGTCTTTATTGGGGAATTATCTCTTAGTGGGGAAGTGAAAAAAGTCAATGGTATTTTGCCAATCTTAATTAGTGCAAAAGAACTTGGGTATACAAAGTTTATTTTGCCACAAGAGAATGCCATGGAAGGTAGCTATATTGAAGGTATCGAAGTATACCCAGTATCTACACTTAGACAAACTGTAGAATTTTTAGATAAAAAGGTTGAATTGCAACCAATAGAACCACATTCTTTTGAAGAAGCAAAAGGAAAGTTTCATCAAGATGCGGATTTTAAGTATGTTATGGGACAATCAAGAGCAAAAAGGGCGTTGGAGATTGCTGCTGCAGGCGGACACAATGTTCTTATGGTAGGGCCTCCAGGTAGTGGTAAAACCATGCTTGCAAGATGTTTTCCAACCATATTGCCAGATTTGACTTTTGATGAAGCATTAGAAGTAACCAAAATCCATAGTATAGCAGGGGTGTTGGACTTAAAGCAAGGCATTGTGACTACGCGTCCATTCCGTGCACCACATCATACAGCAACACTCATTGCGCTCACTGGTGGTGGAAAACATGCAAAACCAGGTGAAATTAGTCTTGCGCACAACGGAGTATTATTCTTAGACGAGTTGCCAGAATACAATCGTAATACGCTAGAATGTATGCGTCAACCACTAGAAGATGGTTTGATTACTGTTGCGCGAAACGAAGCAACCATTGAGTATCCAGCCAATTTTAATTTGATTGCAAGTATGAATCCATGTCCTTGTGGTAACTATGGAAGCAGGGATAAAGAATGTCGTTGTACACCACAAGCCATTCATCGATATTTGGCAAAATTGAGTGGTCCACTTATGGATAGAATTGATATTCATATCGAAGTGGATAGTGTAACCTATCATGATCTAACATGTGAAGACTTAGAAGAGAGTAGTGCAGATATCAAGAAAAGAGTGAATGCTGCACGTGATGTACAATTAAAGCGTTATAGCAAATCTAACGGAATCTATTCTAATAGTAAAATGACGCAAACAATGACTAAAAAATATTGTAAGATCAGCGAGCAAAGTTCTATGTTGTTAGATATGGCTTTTCACAAACTTAATTTGAGTGCAAGAGCTTACAATCGTATCTTGAAAGTGGCAAGAACAATTGCTGACTTAGAAGGTTGTGAAAATATATTAGAAGAACATATTATGGAAGCGGTATCTTATCGTAGTATGGATCACAAATATTGGGATAATTAATATGTATTCAAATAATGAAAAAACGTATATTTGGCTTACACTTGCTGGTGTAAGTCCAAAGAAACAATTAAAACTATTAGAGTTTTTTGAAGAACCAGAACTGCTAGTTGTTAACTGGAAAACAGAAAGAGATCTTATCGAGAAGGTTTTGACGAAGACTGACTTAGAAAAGCTGAACAAAACCAACAAAACAGATTTGGAAAAATTGTTGACTATTTGTGAAAAAGAACAAATCCAAATCGTTACACAAGCATCCCCACATTTTCCAGAGAGTCTGCGTCATATTGATGATGCGCCAACAACACTTTTTTGTATGGGGAATGTTCATTTGTTAAAAAGTGAGGCGGTTGCTATTGTTGGGACACGTCGTATGACAAAATACGGAGCAGAAGTCACTGATCTATTTGCAAAACAACTTGCCATGGCAGGACTTACCATTGTGAGTGGGCTTGGAGATGGTGTAGATAGCAAGGCGCATAAGGCTACGCTAGATGTGAATGGAAAAACCATTGCTGTACTTGGAAGTGGATTTCATCATATTTATCCTGCAACCAATGTTGCTTTGGCGAAAAGTATTGTAGATAAGGGTGGATTGTTGGTGAGTGAATATGTGCCAGATGAAAAAGCCAAGGTATATTATTTCCCAACACGCAACCGTATTATTGCAGGATTGTCAAAAGGGGTGTTGATCACCGAGGCAACACTCAATAGTGGTAGTATGCATACCAAAAGATATGCGTTAGATTATGGACGCAATCTCTATATTGTGCCAGCAAGAATTACCGATATGTATTCTGTTGGTTGCAACCAAACCATCAAAGATTTGCAGGGAAGTATGGTGCTTAGTCCAGAAGATATCTTAGAAGATTATCATTTGGCAAAAGCCAATACAACTGAGCAAGTAGTGCAACTAAGTTTGGATGAGAGCAATATGATGACTATTCTTGGTGCAGACGAACTGCATTATGAAGAATTGCAACAAAAGAGTGGCATGAAAGCAAAAGAACTAAGTACGTTGTTGCTTAGAATGGAGATGAGAGGACTCATCACAAAGTTGCCGGGTAATTATTACAGAAAATAATGGAGGACTGAATGAATTTAGTCATTATCGAAGGTGTCGGTAAAAGAGATACCATACAAAAATATTTGGGAAAAGATTTTGAAGTTGTAGCATCGCAAGGACATGTAAGAGACTTACCAGAAAAAACATTGGGTGTTAACATTGCTAACAATTTTGAACCACAATACAATGTAATGGCAGATAAAACTGACATTGTAGAAAAATTAAAGAAAAAAGCAGCAAAAGCTGAAAAAATATATATCGCAACTGACCCTGACCGTGAGGGGGAAGCGATTGGTTGGCATTTATGTTATATATTGGGACTCAATCCACTAGATCCAATTCGTATTACATTCAACGAAATTACACATGATGCAGTACAAAAAGGTTTGGCAAGTCCTAGACCGCTAGACATCAATCTCATCAATGCACAACAAACTAGACGTGTGCTTGATCGACTTGTGGGTTACAAATTAAGTCCTATTATGTGTAAAAAAATCCAACCAAAATTAAGTGCTGGTCGTGTACAAAGTACCACCTTAAAATTGATTGTAGATAGAGAACACGAAATTAAAAACTTTGTTCCAAAAGAATATTGGACTTTGGTTGCAAAGTTGTTTAACAAGAATCCACAACAAATATTCAAAGCAACCTTAACGAAAATTAAGGGGAAAAAACATACTGTAGAATGCAAAGAAGATATGGACAAAATCGTGACATATCTTGAAAAACATCCGTTTGTTGTAAAAACTTTGAAGAAAAGTATAGGAAAAACACATCCTACAGCACCTTATACAACCAGTACGATGCAACAAGATGCGCTTAACAAACTTGGTATGAGTGTCAAAACAACGACGGCTTGCGCACAACAATTGTATGAAGGTGTAGAACTTGGTAATGAAGGGAAAATTGCACTTGTTACGTATATCCGTTCTGACTCTACTCGTGTAGCGCCTGAAGCAATGGCTATGGCAAAAAATTATATTGCCGAACATTATGGTGAAAAATATTTGCCAAAAACACCAAATGTCTATAAGACAAAATCTTCTGCACAAGATGCGCACGAAGCCATTCGTCCAATTAACCTAAATCGTACACCAGAGAGTGTCAAAGGCTTGATTAGTGCAGACAACTATAAGTTGTACCGAATGATTTATCAAAAGTTCTTAGCCAGCCAAATGGCAGATAGTACGTATCATAGCGTGACAGCAGATATTAGTTGTGGTGAATGTGAATTACGTGCAACTGGTAAAACACCAATGTTTGATGGTTTTACCATTGTATATGCAAAAGATAAAAAACCAAAAGTGGAAGAACCAGTAGACGAGGAAGAGAATGTTAATGGATTACTACCAGAGATGACAGAAGGGGATATCCTTACAAAATCTGAAATTATACCAACACAAAAGTTCACAAAACCACCAACCAGATACACTGAAGCTAGTCTTATTAAAGAAATGGAAGACAAAGGAATTGGTCGTCCATCTACGTATGCTCCAACTTTGGGAATTATTTCAGCAAGAAAATACACGGAAAAAGATGGAAAGTATTTTGTACCAACCGAACTTGGTGAGTCGGTAAGTGCAATGTTGGATAAGTTCTTTAGTAGTATTATCAATGTTAAGTTTACGGCAGAAATGGAAGCCAAACTAGACGATATTGCAGAAAAAGGTATTGATTGGCATGAGATTGTAAAAGAGTTCTATGATGACTTTGCACAATTGTTGATTGTTGCGGACAAAGATAGCGTAAAAGTGAAAGTTGAGCCAAAGGCAACTGACTATATTTGTGAAAAATGTGGAAGTCCAATGGTTATTCGTACAGGTAGATTTGGTGAGTTTGTTGCTTGTAGCAATTTTCCACAATGTAAGCACATTCTCAATGTTGTGAAAACTGTGGGACCATGTCCAAAATGTGGAAAAGATGTCATTGAAAAGAAAAGCAAAAAAGGCAAAATCTTTTATGGTTGCACAGGATATCCAACATGCGATTTTGTCTCTTGGGAAATTCCTGTAGCAGAAAAATGTCCACAATGTGGTTCTTATATGACACAAAAGGATGTCTACAATAAGACACGAATCAAGTGTAGCAATGGACAATGTAACTATGTGTCCATGGTAGAAAAGATAAAAAAGGAAGATAAGACACAATAATGATGAAAGTCAATGTTATTGGTGCGGGTCTTGCGGGAAGTGAGGCTTGTTATCAATTGTTAAAAAGAGGAGTAGAAGTTCATCTTTATGAGATGAAACCAAAACAATTTTCTCCAGCACATACCAATCCTAATTTTGCAGAATTGGTATGTAGCAATTCCTTAAAGAGCAATTTGCTTGCGAGTGCTGGTGGAATGTTGAAAGAAGAGATGCGTTTAATGGATAGTCTAGTAATTGCTGTTGCAGACCAAACAAGTGTACCAGCAGGCTCAGCACTTGCGGTAGATCGTGTACTATTTAGCAAAACAATTACAGAAAGACTAAAACAATTTCCTAATCTCATTGTTCATGAAGAAGAAGTAACAGATATTGATACTGATACACCAACCATTATTGCAACTGGTCCATTGACTAGTCCAACGCTAAGTGCTTGTTTGCAAAATCTTCTAGGCGGAGAACATCTTTATTTCTTTGATGCTATTGCACCAATTGTTAGCAAAGAAAGTCTTGATGAAGAAAAATATTATATTGCAGACAGATATGGACACGGGACGGGAGATTATATCAATTGTCCAATGAATAAAGAAGAATATGAGGCTTTTTATGAGGCATTGATCACTGCCGAAACAGCACAATTAAAAGACTTTGAGAATAGCAAGGTGTTTGAAGGGTGTATGCCAGTAGAGGTCCTTGCAAAAAGAGGGAAAGAAAGTTTGCTTTTTGGTCCATTAAAGCCTGTGGGACTTACCAATCCTCGTACGGGTACAAAAGATTATGCTGTTGTACAACTTAGAAAGGAAACCAATAAAGATGATTTGTATAACCTAGTTGGATTCCAAACCAATTTAACTTTCAAAGAGCAAAAAAGAGTATTTTCTATGATTCCAGCCTTACATAATGCAGATTATTATCGATATGGTGTTATGCATCGCAATAGTTTTATCAATGCGCCTAGAGTTCTTAATGAGTTTTATCAACTAAAAGAATATCCTAATATTTTTATTGCGGGACAACTTAGTGGGGTAGAAGGATATATTGAAAGTATCTCTAGCGGATTGCTTTGTGGGATCAATATGGTTAGATATTTGAGTGGAAAACCAATGATATCTTTCCCAACAACAACTATGTGTGGGGCGTTGGTACAATATATTAGTCATGCAGACGAACAACATTTTCAACCAATGAGTAGCAACATGGGGATTATTGATCCACTCGATGTTAGGATCAAAGACAAAAAACAAAAATACACATTGATGGCAGAAAGAGGACTAATGACAATCAAATCAATGTTATGTGATATAGAAGGAAAGGAGTAATATGGAACAATTTAGAGCAACAACAATTGTAGCTGTGAAAAAAGATGGTGTTACTGCACTTGCTGGTGACGGACAAGTAACTATGGGAGAAGCTGTCTCTAAAGGTAATGCAAGAAAAGTAAGAAGAATATACAACGATAAAGTAGTGATTGGATTTGCTGGTGGTGCGGCTGATGCTTTTGCATTAGAGAATCACTTTGAACAATTGCTACAAAAGTTTAGTGGCAATTTGATGAGAAGTGCTGTAGAACTTGCCAACGGATTTCGTGAAGACAAGTATCCTAGAAAACTAGAAGCTATGATGATCGTGGCAGACAAAGATCATTTGCTTATGGTATCAGGTATGGGTGATGTATTTGAAAGTGAAAAAGGTGTTCTTGCAATTGGTTCTGGTGGCAATTATGCACACGCAGCAGCATTAGCACTCAAAGACAATACAGACCTAACAGCAAGCGAAATTGCTAAAAAAGCCATGAATATTGCTGCAGATATCTGTATTTATACCAATCACAATATCATCTGCGAGGAGGTGTAAGATGCAATTATCACCAAAGGAAATCGTTCAAGAGTTAGATAAATATATTATTGGACAAGATAAAGCAAAACGTGCAGTGTCTATTGCACTTCGCAATCGTTATAGAAGAAGTCAAGTATCACCAGAAATTAAAGACGAAATCACACCAAAAAACATCATTATGCAAGGGCCAACAGGTTGTGGTAAAACAGAAATTGCTAGACGTCTTGCAAAACTTGTGAATGCACCATTTATTAAGGTAGAAGCAACGAAGTTTACCGAAGTAGGGTATGTTGGTCGTGATTGTGAAAGCATGATTAGAGATCTAGTGGAAGTTGCTGTTAGATTGGTAAAAGACGAAAGAGTAGCCAAAGTAAAGGAAAAAGCAAGTGAAATTGTTGATAGCAAACTAGTAGATTTGCTTTTTGCCAAAAAGAAAACCGATGGTGTGGATAGCAACGAACTACGCAATACCATCAAAACAGATCTTGCTAGTGGACAACTAGACAACGAAATTGTTGAGATATCTATTGCTGATAATGGTACAAAGACTATTGGTATTATGCCAGGCATGGGTCCAGATATTGATTTCAATCAAGTGATTGGTAGTATCTTCCCACCACAAAAGAAGAAAAAATCTTTTACTGTTGCAAAAGCAAGAGAACTTATGATTGCCGAAGAGTCTGACAAATTGATTGATAATGATTCAGTCAATGCAGAAGCCATTCGTCGTGCAGAACAAGAAGGTATTGTCTTTATCGACGAAATTGATAAGATTGCAAGTAAGGGCTCTTCTAAAGGACCAGACGTAAGTCGTGAAGGGGTTCAAAGAGATATTTTGCCATTAGTCGAAGGTTGTACAGTCAATACAAAATATGGTACAATTCGTACAGATTATATTTTGTTTATTGCAGCAGGTGCATTCCATGTAAGTAAAGTAGAAGATCTTATTCCAGAGTTCCAAGGTAGATTCCCAATTAGAGTGGAATTGTTGTCCTTGACAAAACAAGATTTTTATCGTATTCTTACAGAACCAAAGAATGCATTAACACTACAATACCAAGAACTACTAAAAGTAGATAATATCAATTTGCAATTTAGTGAAGACGCTCTTCAAGAGATTGCTGGTATTGCAGAACAAGAAAACGAAACAAGTGAAAACATTGGAGCTAGACGCCTTCATACCATTCTAGAATGTTTGCTTGAAGATATATCTTTCAACGCAAGTGGAAAACATCCAATGTTAGATGTAAAAATTGATAAACAATATGTTGTTAATGCAATGAAAGAAACAACTAAAAAATATGATTTGAAAAAATATATGTTGTAAAGACAATTAGGAGAACACAATGATCAATATTCCAAAAGGTACAAAAGATGTCTTACCAAGCGAAAGTTATAAGTGGCATAGAGTACACGAAACAATTGCAAAATTAAGAGATCGTTATCAATTAAAAGAGATCATGACACCAACTTTTGAGTATACCGAATTATTTGCCAGAGGGGTAGGAGAAGGTAGTGATATCGTTAGAAAAGAGATGTATACATTCTTAGATAAGGGAGAAAGAAGTCTTACCTTAAAACCTGAAGGTACAGCAGGTGTTGCAAGATCTTATATTGAAAATAATTTGGGCAACGAAGTTTTGCCAATCAAGATGTATTATGTTACACCTTGTTTTAGATATGAGCGTCCACAAGCAGGAAGACTAAGAGAACACCATCAATTTGGCGTAGAGATCTATGGTTCTGACCATGCTTATTCTGATGTAGAAGCAATCAGTATTGCGATGGATTTTTATCGCAGTTTTGGGGTTAATCCAAGTGTGCAACTCAACACGCTTGGTTGCGAGCATTGTAGAGCAAAATATATTCAAGCACTGAAGGATTATTATGCTCAACATCTAGACTCTATGTGCCCAGATTGTAAAGAAAGATATACTAAGAATCCTCTTAGAATCCTTGATTGTAAAGTAGCAGGATGTAAGACAATCACCCAAGATGCGCCAGTGATTAGAGATTTTGTATGTGAAGATTGTGGTAAGAAGTTTGGAGATGTCCTACAATTACTCGATACATTGGGTATTCCTTATGAAGTCAATGATCGATTGGTAAGAGGTATTGACTACTATACCAACCTTGTATTTGAGTTTGTGGATAAAGACAAAACTCTTGGACAAAATGCACTTGGTGCAGGTGGTAGATACAATCACTTAGTTGAAGAGTTGGGAGGGAAAAGCACTCCTGTAGTAGGTTTTGGTATAGGAATCGAACGTATATTGATTTATGCAGAAAACAAAGGAATTGCACTTCTTCAAGATAAACAACCAGATTATTTTGTAGCAAGTGTTATTGATGATTTGGCTTATACAACAAAAGTGGTAAAAACATTGCGAGATGCAGGATATTCAGTAGAATTTGACTTACTATCCAGATCGCTAAAAGCGCAATTCAAGTTCGCAAATAAAATTGGTGCTAATCATGTAGTTGTGATTGGTCAAGATGAATATGAAAGTGGTGTACTTACCGTGAAGAATATGGAAAATCACGAAGAAAAGAAGATGACACTAAAGGAATTGGTGAAATAATGAAAAGAACAATGATAAATGAAATAATACCAACCACCGAAATCAAAATCAGTGGTTGGGTAGAAAGAGTAAGAGACAGCAAATATATGATCTTCTTAGTTGTGAAAGACAAAACTGGTCATATTCAAGTCACAATTGAAAAAGAAAAAATGCCAGAAATTGTCAAATCTTTAGAGGGAGTTATTGCTGGATCAGTTGTTGATGTGTATGGTGTTGCACACTTATCCGAATATGTAAAGATGGGTGGTATCGAAATTTTCCCAACAAAAATTGAGGTTGTGAGCTATGCTGAAGCGATGCCAATTACAGATAAAGCCAATTTGGATCAAAGATTGGATTATCGTTGGATTGATTTAAGAGATGACGCAAAAAGACTCATTTTTGAGGTTGCTACTTGTGCTGAGATGGCGATGAGACAATATTGCATTGACAATGGTTTTATGGAGATCCATACACCAAAAATTAGTGCACAATCTACTGAGGGTGGAAGTGAAGTCTTTGAGACAGAATATTTTGGTCAAAAAGCTTACTTAACACAAAGCCCACAACTTTACAAACAAATGGCTATGGCTAGTGGTTTTGAAAAAGTATTTGAGATTGGTCCATGCTTTAGAGCAGAACAATCTTTTACATCTAGACACGCAACAGAATTCATGTCCTTTGATATTGAGATGAGTTATATTGAGTCACATCATGATGTAATGGATATGGAAGAAGATTTGTTAAAATATGTGCTTGCTAAAGTCAATGATCAATTTGGTCAAAAGATTAAGGAAACATTTGGGGTAGATGTTGTTGTTCCAACAGTTAACTTCCCAAGAGTGACATTTAGTGAAGCAATGGATATTTTGGAGAAGAATTACAATTATCCAAGAAAAGATGATTTTGATCCAGAAAGTGAAAGATTGCTTTGTGATTATGCTAAGAAAAACCACAATTGTGAATTTATCTTTGTAACAGATTTCCCATTTGAAAACCGTGCTTTCTATACTATGAAGTCAAAAGACCGTGTTTCAAAATCTTACGATTTGCTTTGGAAAGATCAAGAGATTACAAGTGGTGCTCAAAGAGAACATAGAGCAGTACAACTTGCAGACAATATTAGAGAAAAAGGAATCAATCCTGACAATATGAAAGGATATATTGACTTCTTCCGTTATGGTTGTCCTGCACACGGTGGATATGCTATTGGTATCAATCGTTTTGTTGCAAAATTATTAGGGCTTTCTACTATTAAAGAAGCGACATTTATTTTCCGTGGCCCAAACAGAATTATGCCATAGGTGAGTTATGAAATTTTTAGAAAGAACAACAAGATTGCTAGGGGAAGAGTCTATGGATAGACTCTCCCAAAGTCATGTTGCTTTATTTGGTTGTGGTGGTGTAGGTGGGTATGTTGCAGAGATGCTAGTTAGATCGGGCATTGGCAAAATAACCTTGATTGATTTTGATGTCGTAGACGAAACCAATATCAATCGCCAGATCATTGCGCTACATTCTACAATAGGTCAACCAAAAGTTGATGTGCTAAAAAAAAGATTGCTAGATATCAATCCTAATTGCGAGGTAGTATGCAAAATGGAAAAATATGAGCAATCTACGAGTGAAAGTTTGCTTGCAGAGCAGTATAATATTGTAATCGATGCGATAGATATGGTAGGTGCAAAATGTCACCTAATTGCCACCTGTCATGAGCGTAATTTGCCAATTGTTAGTGCAATGGGCGCAGGTAATAGAAAAGATATTCCAACATTTGAAGTAACGGATATATTCAAGACATACAACGATGGCTTGGCAAAAGTTGTTAGAAAACAATTACGAGAACTTGGAGTAGAACACCATCCGGTTGTTTATACTAGTCATATAGCTTCTTATAAAGGCAACGAAGTAGGAAGTATTGCGTATTATCCGGCAATGTGCGGATGCGTGCTTAGTGCATACGTGATTGATTATTTAACAAAAAAGGAGGAAAAATAATGGCTATACAACACGTAAATCAACAAGAATTTGATATGGAGGTTTTGGAGTCAAAAGGCTTGGTTTTGGTAGACTTTTTTGCTACATGGTGCGGACCTTGCAGAATGCTTTCTCCAGAACTTGAAAAAGTAGAACAAGAAGCAAAAGATTATGCTACGATTTTGAAAGTGGATATTGATGACAATAGAGACCTTACGAAAAAATTGGGCATCATGAGTGTACCTACAATGATCCTTTTTAAGGATGGACAAGAAGTTGATCGTATTGTGGGTTATAGACAAAGTAAAGATTTGATTGCTTTGTTACAACAATATCAAGGCTAAACACCTATTGACAGTTCTTTTTTCCTATGTTAGAATATTGGGGAAAAGAAGGAGAGTACGAATTGAGAAAAGTATATCTAGATAATGCTGCTACAACGATGGTTAGTGGCGAAGTATTGAATGCAATGTTGCCATACTTTACGCAAGTATACGGCAACGGCAATAGTCTACACCAATTTGGTAGAATGGCAAGCAATGGTATTGATCAAGCTAGAGATATCATTGCGCAAGCACTTCATTGTAACAACAATGAGGTCTTCTTTACAAGTGGTGGTACTGAAGCCAACAATTGGGCTATAAGAGGAATTGCGTATGCCAACCAAAGAAAGGGAAGACATATTATTGTAAGCGCTATTGAGCATCATAGTATCATTGACACTTGTCAAGATCTAGAAAATGAAGGTTTTGATGTAACTTACTTAAAAGTTGATAAGACTGGTCTTGTATCTTTGATTGACTTAATGCAAGCATTGCGTGAAGACACCATTTTAGTATCTATTATGGCTGTCAACAATGAAGTTGGGACAATTCAAAATATTAGAGCGATTGGTGAGACACTTAAAGATTATAATGCTTATTTTCATTGTGATGCCGTACAAGCTTTTGGTATTATGCCATTTGATGTGCAACATTTGGGGATAGATGCTCTTACCATTTCAAGTCATAAGATTCATGGACCAAAAGGTGCAGGTGCATTGTATGTTAGACGCGGTGTGCCAATTAAAAAATTGATTTTTGGTGGCGAACAAGAATTAGGTCGTCGTGGTGGTACTTCCAATGTGCCGGCTATCGTTGGCTTTGGAAAAGCAGTAGAATTAATTGAACGTGATCGACCAATGATTGTTAGAACTCTAGAAAATATTGCTCAATATTTCAAGAAAAGATTGCAATTTGAATTAGATGACATTCATTTTAATGGTAATGAAGATCAATGCTCTCCAGCCATTGTTAGTGTGGGTTTTGAGTATGTTGAGGGCGAAAGTATACTCATGTTGTTGGATGAGAAAGGGATTGCGGTCTCTACTGGTTCAGCATGTGCGAGTGGTGCTTTGGCAAAATCTCATGTCTTAAAAGCAATGAAAGTGGATCCTGCTCTCATCAACGGAACAGTAAGATTCTCTTTTGATCCAGATATTACACGTGATGATATTGATTATGCAGTAATTTCCATTGCTGAAGTGGTAAAAAAATTAAGAGCAATGAGTCCTCTTACGAAGAAGAAAAGAGGAGGGAATAAATAATGTACAACGAAAAAGTTTTAGAGATATTCCGCAATCCTCATAATGTTGGTGAAATCAAAGGAACAAAAGCAGTTGGTCAGGTAGGTAATCAAGCTTGTGGTGATATCATGAAGATCTATCTATCTATTGATGAAAATGATATCATTACTGATGCGAAGTTTAAGACTTTTGGTTGTGCTGCAGCAATTGTAAGTTCATCAGTTGCAACAGATATGATTATTGGAAAATCTATCAAACAAGCATTAAAAGTGACCAATGAGCAAATTTTGGATAAAGTTGGAGGTTTTCCAACACATAAGGTTCATTGCAGTATTTTAGCAAAAGAAGCAATCGAAATGGCTATTACGAATTATAGAAAATACCAAGAAAGATTAGCTAAAAAATTGTTAAAACAACAAGACCAAAAAGTGGTAAAAAATACTAAGTAAATGATTGTATAACGACGTAACTTTTCCTAATACTAAAGGTAGTAGGAGGAGATATGAAAGATACACTAATTATTGGTATGGCTTTAGGTTTTATTGCTGGTGCAGTACTTGTTACACGTAGTGATAAAGCAAGACAACTTGTCAACGAAACAACTGAGTGTGCCGAACAACAAATTGAAAAAGGCAAAAAAATGGCTGAAAAACAATTGGAAAAAGGTAAGAAAGCTGTTAAAAAACAAGTTGAAAAATTAAAATAATACATACATATTGTTGGGTATAGTTCGCTATACCTTTTTTAATTTTATTGTAAAAATAATTTGGAAAAGTAGAAGTTTTGTGTTATGATGTTAGTATGAATACACAGTACTACAAAATAATGGGAATTGATTATGGTGATGTAAGAATAGGGATTGCGATGACAGACTTATCCAGAACCATAGCATCCGGGTATGAGACTTACGTAAGAAAATCACTTGAGCAAGACTTACAACACTTGAAACAATTGATAGAAAACAATTCTGTTAAAAAAGTTGTTTTTGGTCTTCCACTCAATATGGATGGAACACCAGGTCCACGTGTACAAGCTACATATGACTTTGTACAACAACTTCAATCTGTGATTGATATTGAAGTGGATTATATGGACGAAAGATTGACAAGTTATGAAGCGGAAAAGTTTTTAATATCACAAGATGTTTCCAGAAAAAAGAGAAAAAGTGTACTAGACAAATTATCGGCTGTGATCATTTTACAAAATTATTTAGATCAAAAGGAGAGGTAAAAATGGGAAAAACTGCTATTGAAAAATTATTTGATGAGGACAACGTAGATAACATTGTATTGTATGATGAAAACAATGTAGAACAAGAGTTTGAGCAAATTGCTCTTATTCCTTATGAATCTAAGATTTATGCCATTTTGAGACCACTTAACAATCCAGAACTTAGTGAAGAAGAGATTGCTATTATGGTTATTGAAGAGATTGATGGCGAAGACTTTTTAGTTGGTGTTGAAGACGAAAAAATTGTCAATGCTGTACTTCAAGCTTATTTCAAATTACTTGATGAAGAAGATAAAAAGTAAGTTCATAATAGTAAAAATGTATGGATTAAGTCTATCTTAGTCCGTATTTTTTTAACATTATGATTGTCGAAAAATGTCGAAAACAAAATCAGAGGAATGTGACATATGAAAAAGTTGTTGTTGATTGGATGCATGTTGGTATTGAGTGTTTTTGGTTTTTCTGGATGTGGTGAAACAAAACATAAGATAACGATGTTTGTAGATGAAAAAGTCACAATAAAAGAAGTGGATGAAGGAATGACAATACGTTCTATTCCAATTCCAGAAAAGACAGGTTATGTATTTGATGGTTGGTATTACGACAAAGAATTTTCTTTGTTGGCTGATTATGACCAAACGATTACAAAAGATTTAATTATTTATTCAAAGTGGAAAGCAAAAATGCTGCAAGTGAGTGCAGTAGCAGGTGCAGGATACACTATTGTTCCAATAGATGATTGGAGTGTGGCTTTTGGAGACTCTTTTTCTTTTCGTCTTGTAGTAGCCGAAGGATTTGATGTGGATGATATGGTTGTTAAAGCCAACAATAAAGTGGTTGTAGATACTGATGGTGTCTATACCATTGGCAATGTTACCTCTAATATAGTGATTAGTGTACACAACGTAGTATCACGTAACATGTATACCATTACTTTGCCAAGTGAAAGAGTTGGGTATGCTATTGATTGTCTCAATGATCTAGCAGTATACGAAGGAGAAGATTTCTCTTTTAGAGTAACTATGTTAGAAGGGTATACCAATAAAGATGTCGTTGTACGTGCTAACAATGAAGTGATCGAGAATATTGATGGAAAATACACAATTCATAACGTTAGTCAAAATATGCATATAGCCATCTATGGTGTAAAACCAATCAGTTTTGATATCGTACTAGATTGTGATGATCATGATATTTTACCAGCAACCTATCTTACAAAGAATTATGGAGAAAGTTATAGTTTTGTACTCAATTGTTTGGAAAAATATAATTTTGATCATCTAGTTGTTACTTGCAATGGAGAAGAACTTGTAGCAGTAGATGGTGTGTATACAATTGAAAATATTAAGAGTGATATGTACATTGTAGTAGGTGGGTATACTTACAATGAGTACACAATTACTTTTGAAGAGTCTACATTGTATACCATAACCGGCATAAGCAATAGTTATCATTATGGAGATATTGCAACATTCTATATTGCTTTGCACGATGCATATGATCTAAACAAATTGGTGGTGAAATATAATGACGAAATGATTGAGCCAACCAATGGTGCATATCATGTTGAAGTGAAAAGTAATGGAGTGATAGAGATTAGTTCTATTGTTAAGAAAGTCTTGACGATTACTGCCATCAGTGGTGAAGGATATGTAATTACTCCAGATTCTTCTACAGTCGAATATGGAGACGATCTAGACTTTATGGTTGAGATTGTCGATGGTTATGACGCAACGTCTTATACAATTATGATCAATGATACACCTTATGATTACACAACACGTTCTATTAGCAATATTACAGAGAATATTAAGATCAGTATCGTAGATCTCAAGAAAAAGAATTGTAAGATTACGCTTGTGCCATGTAGTGGAATCACATTCAAAACATTGCCAAACGTAGTAGAGTATGGAAGTACCATTGAGATTGATTTCGAAGTTCATGAAGATTATGATACTTCTAAGGCATATTTCGTGATCAATGGTAAGAATTATGCTTTCACAACTACAAACATAAAAATTATAGAAGACATCACAATATCTGTTGTGGGTCTTGCATTGAAACAATACATGGTTGCTATTACGACAATGGAAGGATGTATTGTTGACAAAGAAGGTGGCTATGTAGATATTCATAGTAATTTTGAATTAACTTTAACAACTGCAATTGGCTATACTGACACAGCAAGAAAAGTGTATATCAATGGAGAATTGTATACGGTTGACGATAATGTGATCATCATTGAAAATATTACAGAAGATATCAGCATTGTGATTGAGGGAATGGAAGTAGCTGTATATGCTATCGAATTGGTTGCATGTGAAGGTGTAGAGGTAGTTGGTTTGCCAATCACTATTAAGTATACAGATACTTGTGCTTTTACAATCACAATAGAAGAAGGATATATTGCAACCAACTTAGCTGTGACATCCAACAAAGGAACAATCACAAAAACAAATGATGGTTATGTTTTATCGAATGTTGCAGATCATGTAACTATCACGATTGTGGGTGCAGTAAAACAAAAATTCAATGTTACTATAATTCAAGGGAATAACGAAACTCTCTATGAGAATGTGGTAGAGTACGGCGAATCATATACATTGACAATTACGCCAAGTGTAGGATATACCATAGAAAAGGTTGTTGTGAATGGTAGTGAGATTCACTTAACTGATGGACGTCATACCATTAGTAATGTAACTAGTGATATTGTAGTAGTAATATATGAGGTTTTGCAATCTACTAACAATACTGTCACAACTCTTGAAGGGTATCAATTTGTGATCACAGGTTTAGATATCACAGATGACACTTTCTATGATTATTTTGTGATTGATAACGGTGTCTTACAAGTGGCTGATGAAGGCTTATATGATATGTATACAATTTTGGTAGATTCTCAAGATTTGGAGAGTATGGAATACTATGAATTGTATGGCATGGAAAATATCGAGATAGAGATTCAATTCTTGGAAAAATAAATAAAAAAAGTAAAGAATATACTTGCATTTTTTGGTAGAGTATGTTAGAATATCATTGCGAAAAAAATTACACACCCATGTTATATTTGTCTGTTGTTGCTAGTTTTAGTGGCAGACAGAGTGAGAAAGACGTGGGGAGGAAAAAACAAGGAGGAAATAAAAAATGGCTGTAATTTCAATGAAGCAACTATTAGAGGCTGGTGTTCATTTCGGTCACAAGACTAGAAACTGGAACCCTAAAATGGCTCCATACATTTTCACTTCAAGAAATGATATGAGTAAGAACGATATCCATATCATCAACCTTGAAACTACTGTTGGCCTAGTAGAAAATGCATATGCTTATGTTAGAGACATGGCAAAAGAGGGCAAAACAATTTTGTTTGTTGGTACTAAAAAACAAGCTCAACAAACAATTGCTGATGAAGCAAAAAGATGTGGTATGTACTACATCAATTCTAGATGGTTGGGTGGTACACTTACTAACTTCCGTACAATCAAAACTAGAATTGAAAGACTTAACAAAATCAACCAAATGGAAGCTGTTGGTGAATTCAATCTTCTACCAAAGAAAGAAGTTATCGACCTAAAGGCTGAAAGAGACAAACTTGAAAAGAACCTTGGTGGTATCAAAGATATGCCAAGAATTCCTGATGTATTGTTTGTTGTTGATCCTAAGAAAGAACATATTGCTATTAAAGAAGCAAAAACTCTTAATATCCCTGTTGTAGCACTTGTTGATACCAACTGTGATCCAGAAGTTATCGACTATGTTATCCCAGGCAACGACGATGCTATTCGTTCTATTAGTCTTATCACTTCTACTATCGCTAACGCTGTTATCGAAGCTAAAGAAGGTGTTGTACTTTCTCATGTAGAAGATGAAGAACCAGTTTCTCAAGAACAAGCTATTGCAGAAACAACAGAAGAACAAAAATAAGATAGAGGGGTAATATATTATGTTTACATCACAAGATATTGTAACACTTAGAAAAAGAACCAATGCTGGTATGCTTGATTGCAAAAAGGCTCTTACAGAAGCTAAAGGTGATCTAGATAAAGCTGCAGAATGGTTAAGAGAAAAAGGTATTGCTGCTGCTGCTAAAAAAGCAGACAGAATTGCTGCTGAAGGAAGAGTATTCCATTATGACCATATGAATGGTAAAATCGGTGTCATTGTTGAAATCAACTGTGAAACTGACTTCGTTGCTACCAACGAACAATTTGTAGAACTTGGTAAGAATATTGCTATGCAAATCGCTGCTGCAAAACCTTCTTATGTAAGAATTGAAGAAGTTCCTGCAAGTGTTTTAGAACATGAAAAAGAAATCTTAAAAGCGCAAGCTCTTAATGAAGGAAAGCCAGCTCACTTGGTTGAAAAAATGGTTGAAGGACGTATCAAAAAGTTCTATAAAGAAAATGTTCTTATGGAACAAGAATATGTTAAAGACGCAGACAAAACCATCACTGCTCTTATCAATGAAGCAACTCTTACAATCGGTGAAAAGATTAGCATTAGAAGATTTGTTCGTTTTGAAATGGGTGAAGGTCTTGAAAAACGTCAAGATGACTTCGTTGCTGAAGTTATGAACCAATCTCAAGGTGTAAAATAAAAAACGAAATTGTGCAGTCATGCACAATTTTTTTTGTCTTGAATTAGTTGCATAAAACTCGTTGTTTTGGTATGATAATTACATAGAGTATATTGCTCAACAAAATTAGAAAGGTAATAGGTGAATTATGTACACAGAAGAAATACAACTTTATTTTGAAGCTTATGAAGATGGATTGAAAAAAGCAGTAGATCACTTGGCAGATGAATATCTCCAAATTCGTGCTGGTCGTGCCAATCCAAAAATTGTTGAAAGAGTTATGGTGGATTATTATGGTACAATGACTCCTCTCAACCAAATGAGTACCATTAGTGTTCCTGAAGCAAGAATGGTGACAATTTCTTTATGGGATATTTCTCAAATGAAAGCAGTTACAAAAGCAATCATGGAAGCTAATCTAGGTGTAACACCTAGTGATGATGGTCGTATGATTCGACTTATTTTTCCACAATTGACAGAGGAAAGAAGAAGAGAGATTGCAAAAGATGTTAGCAAACTTGCAGAAGTAACAAAAGTAACTTGTCGTAATGAGAGAAGAGATATCTTAGATGAATTGAAAAAAATGAAGAAAGATAACTCTATCAGTGAAGATGAGTATGCAACACTTGAAAAAGATGTTCAAAAGTTGTTGGACGAAAGAATTGCTTTGATAGAAAAAATGCAAAAAGAAAAAGAAAAGGATGTTATGAGTCTATAACAAAACGGAAAAGGATATGGGAATCAGTAAAAAACTAATAAAAGAAAAAATGCCACAACATGTTGCTTTTATTATTGATGGAAATGGTCGTTGGGCAAAGAGACGCGGTCTTCCTAGATCTATGGGACATAAAGTAGGGATGGAGACTGTTATGAAAACAGTACAACACGCATTCAATCTTGGGATTAAAGCAGTTAGTATTTATGCGTTTTCTACCGAAAACTGGAATAGACCACAAGAAGAAGTGGACTATTTGTTCGAGTTGTTTGAAAAGTATATAGATCAAGAAATGCAACAATTTTATGATCAAAATATAAAATTGGTTGTGATGGGAGACTATACAAAATTCCCAAAAGGGCTTGTAGATAGTATTGCTAATGCTATTGAAAAAACAAAAAACAACACCGCAGGAATACTCAATCTTGGTCTCAATTATGGATCTCAAGACGAAATCTTAAGAGCAGTCAACAATATCATTAAAGATGGTAAAAAAGAGATTACGAAAGAGATCTTTACATCTTACTTATATACAGCAGAACTGCCACCACTAGATTTTATTATTCGTACTAGTGGAGAACTTCGTTTGAGTAACTTTATGTTATGGCAAGCAGCGTATAGCGAGTTTTTATTCCCAAAAACATTTTGGCCAGATTTTAAGGAAAAACAATTAGAAAAAGCATTGATCGCTTTCCAAAAGCGTAATCGTCGTTTTGGAGCGATAAAAGAGAGTAAATAATGAAAAAAAGAGTATTAACAGGTTTTTTGATTGCTTGTGTTTTGGTCGTTGCTTTTGCTTCTAAGATATGGACACCTTATGTGTTTGATATCTTGATCGCTTTCCTTGCGATAGGAGCAAGTATTGAGATGGCTAGAGTATTGGAAAGAGTCAAAAAACACCCTTATTTCGAAACAATTGGGATCTACACTGCTGTTGTATATCTTGTCTTACATTTTGCAATAGAGAGTCCATATTCTATATGGTGGTTGCCAGTATATGTTATTGCTACAGATATTGCTTTGTGTTTGGTAAGTATGATTGTGTCTTTGATATTCTTCAAATCCACAAAGGAAGAGATGCAAAAACATGGAGAAGAAGGTAGTCCACTTGTTTATATCTTGAAAAAAGGGTTAACATCCTTGCAGGTAATGATTTATCCTGGTTTGATGTTTGCATTGTTGTTTATCATCAATCATTTGCCTGCAACTGGTGTTTTGGGTACAACCAATAATGTTTGGTATGATTGGTATCTTTTAGTGTCTATTTTTGCTATTACGACTTCAACAGATACGCTTGCGATGTTGACAGGTATGTTGCTCAAAGGACCAAAACTCTGTCCACGCATTAGTCCTAAAAAGACTATTAGTGGCGCAATTGGTGGTTTAGTTGGTGGTATTTTAGCAAGTATTATTACATATATATGTTTTATGACTATAGGTAGTCTCAATACATTTATGGGGGCTATTGGATACAATATTTGGTGGGTTGTTGGCCTTGGATTTGTTGGGTCTGTATTCTGCCAAATAGGAGATATTATTGCTAGTTGGTTCAAGAGAAGATCTCGTGTAAAAGATTATGGAACGATTTTCCCTGGACATGGTGGAGTACTAGATAGAGTAGATGGTTTGATCTTTACGACTATTGTGGTATTCCTAGTAGGTATTTTAATTTTATAAGGAGAATATATGGGTTTACTTTGTGCTAGTATTGGCTCAGTGATGATCAATACGGGATACATTGTCTTGGCAATTGTTATCCTCATGATCATGGTAATGATTCATGAATTTGGTCACTATATTGCAGGTAAGTTACTAAAGTTTAAGATTAATGAGTTCAGTATTGGTTTTGGTAAAGCGTTATTTTCAAAAACCAGAAAAGACGGAGAGAAATTTTCAATCCGTCTTATTCCTTTGGGTGGATATTGTGCTTTCGATGGAGAAGATGAAGAAAACATGGAAAGCGAAAC
>JAZSRJ010000094.1:0-1889 GCA_045538425.1 Clostridia bacterium | reverse complement strand
GGCCTCCGACTTGTCTGGGAAATGATAAAGAAGAGATTGAGTTATATTGCATTTTTGCTAACGCTATTTTGTACTGCAATCATTGGTGGTTGTAGTTGTTCTATAGGCGGAGGGAACAATAAAGGGAATGTGACGGTTGTTAAAAAGCCAGTGTCTCTTTCTATTGTCAATGAACTAGATGACTATGCGAATAATAGTATCAATATGTTTGTGGGAGAAGTGATGGAGATTGAGTACAAAATTCTACCATCCACATCTGAACAAAATGACATAACAGTAACTATTGGTAATCCTGCAGCACTTGAACTTGTAGAAAAAACACAACCAGCGACAACTGGTTTTGTTACACTCAAGGCTAGTAGTGTGGCAATGGATATCTCTGTTACCATTCGATCAGTCAGTTCGCCTCAATGTAGTAGCACAATTTATATCAATATCATAGACCCAGTACAACTAAACGCTCCAACCAATTTGCATTATGACAATGGTTATTTGGTATGGGACAAAGTAAAACGAAATCAAGAATTAGCAACGTCAACTGTTGGACAATATTCTCTGATCATTACAGATAATGATGTAGAGGGACAAGCAATTAATGTGTCTGATAGTTCGTTGTATGAGAATGTGATCAAATATCCAGTGACTATGGTTGCTGGTCATCGATATAGTGCTAAGGTGCTTGCGAAAGCGGATGATCTTAACTACATAGATAGTGAATATTCTTTTGCTTGTGATTATATGCAATTGAGGGAAATCACTACATTGACCCAAACAAGTGGCGTTATTCGTTTTGATGCGGTAGATCATGCCACCCATTACGAACTCAATGTGATCATTGATGATACTACAAGTGATAGCAAAACATTGGTGGCTGATGCACAAGGGAAAGTAGCATACAATATTATTAGCAACTATTCACAAGCGAAAAAGTTTCAAGTGGAAGTAAGAGCAATCAATGTCAATTCTACAATGGTTGACACTTATCTACCAAGTGTATGGACAGAAAAACTAACCATTACACAATTGTCTCAAGCAACAGGATTTGCTATTGATAATTCTCGTAACCAAAGTGTGATCTCATGGGGAAAAGTATCAGGTGCATCTAGTTATACCGTAACCATCATGCGTGGTGCTACTATTGTCTCAACACAAGAAGTAACGACCAATGCTTATACTGTAGAAGAAAAATTGACGAGCGGTCAATATACCTTAACAGTGGTAGCTCATGGTCAAAACAATGCAGTCGATAGTGTAGTATCAGAAGCATTAAGTTTTACCAAAATTAATGAAGTGATTGCAAGTAGTGTACAACTAGTTGGTAATGTTCTTAGTTTTGTTAGTGTTGATAGTGCAGAAAAATACGAAATCTACTTTGAAGCAGATGGAAAAGAATTTGCGACAACATCTACAAGCAATTCTTGTATTATTGATAGCACATTGATTGATGAAGCAGGTATCTACACGATATCTATTAGAGTTATTGCAAAAGAAGATACTGGTGTCAATCTTGTCAATAGCAATCGTATTACATTGTCTTCTGTCCAAATTAAGAAGTTGGATAATGCTGAGATTATTTCTGTAAGCAATGGTGGAACAATGAGTTCTCTTACAGGCAATATAGAAGTCATCTCTGATTGGCATGCTCCTAGAGTATCATGGACAGCAGTTGATGGTGCTACAGGATATGCGATCTATAGACAATCATCTTCAAGTGAATTAGCACTAATTGGAGAGGTTGGGGCTAATGTGACCTATTATGATTTTGATACACAATTACCAGCAGATACTTATACTGTCTATGTTCAAGCATTGGGTAGTGGCTATATCTTAGATAGTACACTGAACAATCAAGCAGGATATCGTTTTGAAGTGCTTAGTAGTGTAACCAA
>JAZSRJ010000030.1:0-2897 GCA_045538425.1 Clostridia bacterium | reverse complement strand
CACACACGATACAAATAGCAATCTCTGTAATTTCTACAATTAAAGATACTGCAAAGTTCCATTTGCTTTGTTTTGACAACAACAATTCACATAAAATATTAGCAAAGATATCCACTAGATACAATGTCATAATTACTTTACCATTGACACCACCAATATCTTCTTCTGGGAATAAAAATGCAAAGACAAATGCTAAGATTGTAATCCCAAAAAACCAACATTTTTCATAGATGGAAAAATAGTTCCACAATTGTACAAGTTTGTTTTGTTTTTTCTCTTTTGTTGCTTCCATACTTTCTTTCCTTTTTATTAAAATACTTTTATATGGTACTATGATTTTGTGTATTTGTCAAATCATCTAAACAAAATCGTTTACTTTTTTATGATTTGTGTGTATAATAAATCGTCACACATAAGAATTAAGGAGTTATTATGTTTTACGGATATAATATTGAAGATAATTTAATAAAACTTGCTCAGTCAGTAGAGGAAGAAATACAACCATTGTTCCAAAATCTCAACACACTTCGCATGAAAAATAGTGCAAAAATATTAAAAGCATTTCAAGACAATCGTGTGTCTAGCAGTGACTTTGTAGAAGTCAACGGATATGGTTTTTACGATGCTGGCAGAAACAAACTAGAAAAAGTATATGCTGATATATTTGAAGCAGAAGATGCACTGGTTCGCCCTCAAATTATGAGTGGCACACATGCTCTTGCTCTCACTTTTGGTGGATTGCTTCGTCATGGTGATGTATTGTTGTCCATCACTGGCACACCTTACGACACACTACAAACTGTTATTGGTATTGCAGGAGATAGTCGCAATTCTCTTATAAAACAAGGTATTTTGTACGAACAAATAGATCTAAAAGACAATGATTTTGACATACCTTCTATCCAAAAAAGATTGCAACAATCAAAAGTAAAATTGATCGAAATCCAAAGATCTAGAGGCTATGCTCATAGAAAAAGCCTCACAATTGCTCAAATTGAAAAAGTGATCAATGCCATTCGTGAAGTTGATCAAGATGTGATCATTATGGTAGACAACTGTTATGGAGACTTAGTAGAAGAAAAAGAACCTACCCAAGTTGGTGCAGATATTATTGTCAGTTCACTGATGAAAAACTTAGGTGGCGGTATTGCAAAAACAGGCGGATATATTGTAGGCAAAAAAGATCTTATTTGGGATATAGCAGAAAGACTAACTGCTCCCGGAACAGGAAAAGATATGGGTGCCAACTTTAATGAAAACATTAATTATTTTAAGGGATTATTTTTCTCTCCAAGCACTGTATGTAGCAGTCTAAAAACAATGATCTTTGCAAGTAGAATACTAGAAAAACTAGGTTTTGATGTAGACCCTCATTATGATGAATATCGTACAGATATTATTCAAACAATTAGCTTGCACACAAAAGAAAATATGATCAAGTTCCATCAAGGTATTCAAAAAGGTTCTCCTGTAGACAGTTATGTAACACCAATCCCTGCTCCAATGGCTGGTTACCCACATGACGAAATTATGGCTTCCGGAACATTCACTTCTGGAGCAACAAGCGAACTTAGTTGCGATGGTCCAATGGTAGAACCATATACAGCTTACATGCAAGGTGGACTAACTTATGAATATGGCAAACTTGGTATCCTTATTGGACTCAATGAAATTTTGAAAAACAAACAATAAAAAATAGTTAACACAAAAATAAAAAACACGGTAATGCCGTGTTTTATTTTTATTCATCAATCTTTGTTCCGCAATGTTCACAAAACTTGCTCGTTGCACTGATCTTACCGCCACAATTAGAGCAGTATTTCGTCTTTTTGGTAGCAGTCGTCGTCTCAGTATTGTTACCTCTAGTTTTACTAATACCATCAGCCAACATATCTACTGTCTCTTGTCGAGCGTCACGAGTGATATCCATATTGGTATCCAATATATCTTTGATATCATCTTTTGTCTCTTGTTGAAGATACTTTGCTGTTCTGATAGACATTTTTCTAATATCTGGAATGAATGACCAACAAAATACTGGTAAGCTAATAAAAATACATGTTATGCCACCAAATCTAAAGCCCGCTTGCGTACTCTCTGCCTCAAACCAACCAGATTCTCCCATTGCTGGAACATCATGATTGAAACTTTTGACCAACAGTACGATTCCAGTAATCAACAAAACAATTGCAATGATGCGTAAAATTAAAAATATTTTTGGTTTTTGTGTTTTATTTTCCATAACGACTCCTCATTCTGTTATTTATGTTAAAGAAATTCCTAATTGTTGTCAAGAATTATAATTCACTTTCCTCAATGACAGGAACATTTTTCTTTGGTTGAACGAGATTGTAGGTGTCTTTTTGATTGTCCAAATACAATACTTTATCTAGAAGTTTCATCGCATTGTCTGTCATAAACATACTATGCTCTAATTGTTCTTTCTTTTCCTCAGACAATTGAATAAAAGAAAATTTGTATTGTCTATCTAATACCTCATCTTCAAAATAGGTAACACCTACTTCTTCATAAAGATTATCAATGAGGGTCTTTGTCTCTAACACTGCTTTCTTGACTGTATCTAATAATTCTTGGTGTTCTGTCTCATCTGATCGAAAGTCTTGTTCATAACGTTTCATACGATCTAGATATTGTTGTATACGTTGTTGGTAAACCAAAATAATTGATTTGTCCATATTCCCCTCCTACTTAATAAAATCCAAAGTATCCCATGGATACTCCACGGGCTTGCATCTTAATATCTTCCAAATTATCTATATAACTACTAGCTAGATAACTCATTTGTTGTGGTGTAGGTCGTATAGTTTGGAATCTATCATCCATTCCAAGTTGTGCCATATATACTTTTGTGATAGGTGAATAGGTGATCTTTACAC
>JAZSRJ010000056.1:0-3105 GCA_045538425.1 Clostridia bacterium | reverse complement strand
GTTTCGCCATCTTTCACAAAGTAGACACTAAGTGCAAAACCATTACTTTGGTAAGCTTCCCCTTCTGTTACATTCGTTAAGACAGAATAATCATCCGTCGAATACATATTGGCAAATACACTAATTTTACCAAATACCTCAATTTCTTCTCCGCGTTTTCCTTTTACAGATAGATCAGAGATAGATACTCTTACCGTACTTGTATCGAAAGTACCTGCAACCGTATTGCTTACAGCAAATGGTACTTCCACAAGAACTGAATTGGTGCTACCATCTTCTTTACTATAATACAAAATGGTGGTATATGCAATTCCTTGTACACTCAATTCTTTGCCATCAATATATGCGCTAGCAAGTGTAATATTATAACAACAAATACCTAACACCTCATCAATGAATGGCATATTTTCCAATCGAATACTACCATCTACTCTTTCTGTAAATGAATCCGTTGCTACCTTTGTTAATGACACAAAATTGGTTGTTGTTGACAATAAATTATTAGTTGTTGAGAATATATCTGTTACAACTACCAATTGTTGTTTTCTAAATACCATACCATCAAAAACAACTGGCAATGTCAAATTGACGATTGTGTGATCACTATCAATGGTTGTGGTAATACCAATTTCGTTGATTGCAATATTGCCATACGATAAGACATCATCACCTTTTAGCAATCCTTCTTTTGCTACCTCTTGTTCGAATGTAATGTAGTCTTGATAAGTTCTAACTTTTGCATTTTCACCAGTCGTATAATAGTTGATAGCTACCAAAATTCCTCCTGACACTTTTGCATATCCATCAAAACTTTCTACTCTATCAATGGTAAGACTTGGACACACTGAGAGGACTCGACTCACATCATCTTTGATATCAAAATCATGAATAACATTATTTTTTTCTTTCATGCTTCCCAAGAAAGAAATATACTCTAATTCATCTGTTTCGTAAAATACTGTATCATTATCTGCAGAAAGCAAAACTTGAATGTTATCTTCAATCACCATCTCAACATTGCATTCCACACTCGCAACAACTTTGACTTCATTACCTACTACAGCCACTTCTACATCTATGACAGAACAAGTAATATGTGGCATACCAACCACATCTGTTCTGTATTCCTCTTGAAACTCTGCTGTATAATCTAAACTATAAGTCGCATTGTCATCACTTTCATAGATTACTTGAAAATTGACAAATCCTGTGTATACAATTTTTCCTTCTTCCATGCTCGTTGTATCAATTATACTTTTTGCATTGGCACACAACACTTTCACAATTTGGGTATTATCACTTGCTGGCAACTTAATTTCAACATTGGTTTGGGTTGTACCCAATTTTCTTATGTAACTACTTTGAATGGTTTTATAATTCGGTGAAAAACTCATACGCACCTCCTAAAGAAATCTACTTTATCTATATGTCCTGTATTGTCTAGATATGCCTACCAAACAAAAAAAGAAAAGGTTGCCCCTTTTCTAAAAACGTATATCTCCACAAAGCACATCACTGTAAGAATAACTTGTTTTATCTAAGTCAGTATATTTTTGCGGTTTGATAACAAACATGCTTGGATACACTTGATCAATAACTGCTTTGAGTTCAACAATTTTGTTGCGTCCTTTATTGATACGAAATTGCACGTCTTGCCCCTTTAATTCTTCTACTTTTTCCTTTACATCTTGAATCGTTCGAAATTGATGATACATACTTCCCCCATATTATTCTTTTAGGATACTATACGCAAAACAAACCCAATTTATGCACCAATAAAAAAACAATGACTATCTCTAGTCATTGTTGTGTGTATTAATATTTGTCATCGTCATCATCGTCATCATATGAGATATCATCTTCATCTTCTTCGATATCATCAAGATCATCGTCATTGAGATCAAAATCATCATCTAATGAATCGGTCAAGATGTCTTCATCTTCTTCATCAAGATCATCTCTAAAGTCTTCGTCTTCTGACAAATCTTTTGCAAACTCATTGTCAAGCGCTGGATCGATATCATCTTCTTCCACAATAAGAAGATCATCATCTTCTTCTTCCTCTGTTTTGTCAAGATATTCTTTCCAATTAACGTTCTCATCGTTGTCATCTTCCATGTCTTTTTCCATACAACTTTGACAAACCGCTTCTCCATCAGTGATATAGTTGATTTTGCACATTGGGCAAAGTTCCAATTCAAAATCATCTTCAGTCACACTTTCTTCTAAAGCACCCGCTTTCATTTCTCTTTTACAGATGTCGCAATATTTGTCCTTTTTTTGAATGTAATTTAGTTCACATCTTGGACAAAGCATATATACAGGTTTTTTAACATTACTCATAGATTAAGTCCTCATCATCATTTAATCTTCTACATTGTAATAAAATATACTATACTTGTAAACTATTTTGACACAATATTTTCAAAAAATTACACTTTTTCTTGTGTTATGATATTGGAAAGCTTCACAAATTGCTCAATACTTAATTTTTCCCCTCTTATATCTGCCGTCAGTCCTGCTTTTTGTAAGAGTTCTGCACAAGCTTCAAGAGTCAAACTAAATTCTTGGCGCAGATTGTTGGCAAGCGTTTTTCTACGCATCGCAAAAGCACATTTGATGAGTCGTTTTAAGATAGTTTCGTTATCGATAGCATATTTTTCATTATCAAACGCAATATGAATAATACAACTATCTACATTTGGTGCTGGTGTAAACATTTGACGTTTTACAGTACGCTCATAAGTAACATGCGATCTATAACCATGACTTACGGTTAGTGCACCATAATCCTTACTCCCAACTGGAGCAATCATGCGAAGCCCAACTTCTTTTTGAACCATGATGGTCATACTTTTTAAGTTGGTGGCATTGTCTAAGAACAAAAACAAAATTGGCGTCGTGATATAATATGGCAAATTAGCAATCACATGGTATCCGTTAGGATATTTTTGATCCAAAGCCTTCATATCCACTTTCATAATATCTTCAAAGATCACTTCCACATTGTCATATCCACCAAGACTTTCCTCCAAAATTGGACGCAAATTGGTATCTATTTCGTAGCAAGTAAGAGACTTGCAATTCTCTGCAATGATAGAGGAA
>JAZSRJ010000007.1:0-1708 GCA_045538425.1 Clostridia bacterium | reverse complement strand
GAACAAGTGGCAGGATATTACCAATGCAAAAAGTGCGGACACAAACACGTGCCAACTTTCAAGGCGGTTAATTGGGCGGCGCACCTGGGCCGTACAAGATATTTGAGATGCCCTAACTGCCACAAAAAATCTTGGCAAAAGAAGGTAATCAGCAAAGATTAGTTATCTTTATATTACAGCAATAAGTAATAGATAATTGACAATTAGCCAGCCGAAAAACTGGCTGTTTTACACATACTTTCAAACAAAAAAGCTGTTACACAATTTTGTGCAACAGCTTGCTTTTTGCTATTTAACTATACAACTAACTTGCTTTAGTTGTCTTAGTTGTGCGGTTTATTCTACTGCTTGAATATTGAACTCGGGGTAAACGTTGATGTCGTAATCAATACCATATTCCCCCATAATGGTTGGAGCAATCTTGTTGCAACTGCGAACCGCACGATCACAAGCCTTGTCCATAACGTTTTGCATATCTCTCTTTAGGTCGTAACCAATGGAGTTTTCGTTGTAACCATTGCGCATTGCTCTACCAATGCTATCGCTATCTAGATGGTACTCGATTGTTCCTGTTAGACGGATAGATCCACCATTAACGTTTACGTTGAAGCCCCTAAAGTTAAGTGACTTGCAGTAGGTTCCGCCACTTCCAAGCAAATCTCTGCCAGCATCCATATTGCTACGCAAAAGGCTTGCCAATCTACCTTCAAAGCCAGACTTGTTGCGTGTAGGTGTGTAACCAGAACTGTAATCGTCATCGTAATCGCTTGAGCTATAACTGTAGGAACCGCCGCCATTACGAATATCGTAAATAATGTTTTTGATTACGCCAATTACCAAACCAATAATTCTAAATGCCAAAATTACCAACAAGATGGGGCTCAATGCGATATTTAGCAAAATGCTTACAATCCAGCTTAGTCCATTTGGTGTAACAAAGGTATCCCTTACACATTGCCAAAAACCACGATCGGTGTTGAAATCTGGATGCAACCAAATACAAAAACTGTACCAAGCGGCAAATAACCAATACATAAGTGCCATGTGGAGCAAGTCATCAAACAAATCAAATGTTCCTTGGATAAACTTGTTTACAATATCAATGATTGTTATTGCGTACACATACACCAATATTGCCGTCAATATGTAGCTAATAATACTACGTGCTTTCATATCGTTTTCCCCCTAAAAACGGTCAAAATATAACTTTACTACAACATTATACCCACTTGACGTAAATTAGTCAATCTAACAAAAGCAAAACGCCCCGCTAAAACACGAGGCGTATTTTGTGTGATTGTTGTTTGTAAAAAAATTAAGCGTTCAAAAGAGCAAGCATTTCGTCCAAATCAACACCGTGAGCAGCTGCAGCTTCTTCAACAGTTTCTTGGTGAGCAAGCAAGCAGTGGATGCAACCCATACCGTATCTGCCGAAAACTTGTGCGGATTCTGGCTTAATTTGCAAAACTTCTACAATTCTCATATCCTTGGTTATCATTTCCAAAAATCTCCTTTTATGTGATGAATTATTTTTTGTGATTTTATTGTACTATATTGTTGGCAATTTGACAAGCGCACAAACTTAACCAATCAAATTTTTTACTTGGTCAGCTTGCATCAAGAAGTCAAATGGCTGGGTACCGTTTACGTGACAAACCAGTAAGTAAATACCCACAACTGCTGCAATGCCGGCAAGCACTGTTGCAAG
>JAZSRJ010000048.1:0-18827 GCA_045538425.1 Clostridia bacterium | reverse complement strand
GTGGTGCTACACCTGCCGTAATTGGAGCATACGCTTTCCAAAATTGTAGTGCATATAAAACCAATATATTTGCCAATGTGACGACGATTGGTGCTTACGCATTTGATGGTTGTACCTTGCTTGCATCTGGCACAGACCTTTATACTGGTAATAGTATAGTTCAACCATATCTTAATTTGACAAAAATAACATCTATTGGTAACTATGCATTCCGCAATTGTACTACTTTTACCCATGTACGTATTGGTAGCACTTATAGTTCTACAACGGCGGTGGAAGGTATCTTTAGTGGATGTACTTCATTACTTGCATTATTTATTGATTCTCAAGTATTTGCTGACCTATTATTTAAGTCTTCTAGTGCACCTACTACAGCACTTGGATATGATGTTCTTGGTACAGTAACCACTGGTCCTTATGCAACATACAATAGCTTTCGAGAAATTTATTTCGTATATGAGGGGTCTACTGATAGTGACACAATTAGTACAGCCAACTACACATGGCTAAGAGCCAATATGCAAAACTGGGAAAACGTAACTGAATCCGAATTTGGACATGACTATGATATGTGGGTGTCTGATGATTATGACTAATAGCGAACAACAAAAAGGAGAAAACCATGATAGAAGTAAAAAACTTAAGTAAGACTTATCACAACAAAGATGGTAACGTCTTAGCATTAGACAATGTTAGTTTTCAACTTGGCAACAAGGGTATTGTATTTTTGTTTGGCGCTAGCGGTGAAGGGAAAAGTACCTTATCCAATGTCTTGAGCGGACTTGATGTCTATGATAAAGGGGGCAAAATCTTATATAATGGCAAAGACCTTATGGAGATGTCCCAACACGAACGTGATGTGTATCGTTCGAAAGAGATTGGGTTGATCTTCGAGCAAGACAACTTGATTGAGACCTTAACGGTCAAAGAGAATATTACTAACGCAAAGGAAGTCAGTGGCGATGTCGAGACTGACGACCAAGTACCCGAGGTGCTTAAAAAAGTAAAACTCAATGGATATGAAAAACGTAACATTGTCGAACTATCTAGTGGCGAACGCCAAAGAGTGGCGATTGCCAGAATGTTGCTACTCAATCCAAGAGTGCTATTTGTCGACGAACCTACAGGTCACTTAGACCAACAAAACTCTCGTATGTTCTGGGAAATTGTACGCGAACAATCCAAGCAATGTCTTGTCGTCGCAATTACACACGAAAGAGATATCGTAGAACAATACGCCGACAGAGTACTCGAAATTAAAAGTGGAAAAGTTGTAAGAGATAGATATCTATCTCAAGTATTGAAGGAAGAAGACAAGCAACTCTTTAGCAGTGAAGTCCAACCAACGACACTCACCAAAAGAGCCTATCTATCTCCTAAGACCAGTACAAAATTGGGATTGAAAGTCTTGCAAAAAGGAAGATTTCGTCTCATTAGTCTACTGGTGCTCACTTGCTTTACACTCATGACCTTTGCATTGTCTTACTTATTGTCGACATACAATTCGTCATTGATTATGGCTAAGTCAGCAAAACTACAAAACTTGTCTTATGTCACATTTGAGAATAAGACGACAGGACAAGCTATTACACAAGAACAACTTGCATCTTTGTATGACAACAAGACAGGAGAATATTATAAGATCTATTCGACTGACTTGGTCATTAAGTTTTTCGATAAGACTGCCACACCATTTGCGATCGGCGGTATTATGGAAGTGGATAGCAAGATAGAAAACAACTATAATGTTCTTGGTCAAAAAGTATTGTATGGTACATATCCATCTACGACTGAAAAGACCAACAAAATTGCTATTAGTGATTACCTAGCACAATTGCTCAACCGCAATGGTATTAGTGTTAGATACAACAATGGTACACAATTTGAGACATTGAAGAATGCAGGCATTGATCGTTTGATTGGAAAAGAGATTGCGATTGATGGCGAATACTTCGAAATCAGTGCTATCTATGCCACCAATTATGCAGAGTTTGTGGATGATCAATTGAAAGTCAAAGAAGGCTGTGAGACAGATTTTGCTTACAACCTTACCAACAATTATTCTATGATTCATACTGCAACTGGCAATGTCAAAGAATTTGTTGCGACTGCAACACTCAAAGACAATATCAACCTAACCCTTGATACAACCAGTCTTGCACATCCTATTGTAAGAACAGTCAACATCAAGACTTTCGCTTTGGCAAGTGACTATAATATCCTTGGTACAAAGACCGTACTTGGTAAGTATGACATTCTTCTTCCAATTGGATTGTTCAATGAGATCTTCAGTGCACAACTTGATGCTGTTAGTTATCTCAATGATGCAACTGTGACAGACAATATGACAACAGCGGCATTGCATATCACTAGCCAATATGGTGAGACAATTACTTACAATATTACTGGTGTTACACAAGAAAACTATATGATCCTTGCAGACAATTCTGATACCAATACTCTTGATGGGTATTTTGGTGGTTTGGTAGAAAAAGATATCTATCCTACACTTAAGATTGCAACTGCTTGTGGTAGTGAAAAACAATTGACTAAGGCGATTGATGCAGTTGGTGAAAAAGGCTTCGTCTATGTAAGTCAATACAGTGACGAAATCAGCAACGTAAGTGAAGTGATCGAACTTCTTGGCGTTGTCTTCACAGTGGCAACAGTATTCTTCGCATTGTTCTGTATGTATTTCATGTTTACATTCTTTGCCAATGTCATTGCCAACAACAAGAAGATTGTGGGTGCGCTTCGTACACTTGGAGCCAACTCCTTCAACTTGATGGCGATCTTCATGGTATCTTGTGTCCTAATCATGCTTGTGAGTGTGGTAGCGGGTATGCTCCTTAGCGTACTTTCTAGTCTCATCCTCAACCAAGTCGTTATGAGTACATTTGCTCTTCCAATCTCTATCCTTAATATCAACTTTGGTATGTTTGGTTGGATTGCACTACTTGGTGTGGTGATTAGTTTTGTGGGAAGTATTATTCCTATTGCATTCTACTGCGTGAAGACTCCAGTAGATGTATTAAAACGTTAGTCTCAAAGCCTTTATAGGTGGACAGATCTACAAGAATACAATCATAAAAAAGAAGCAATCACTTGCTTCTTTTTTTGTTATTGATGACCGGTGAATATTGTAATATACTATTAATGTTCTTGCTACATAACAGATTATCTAATAGTATTATATACTACTCTTGATCTTTGATCACTAGAGAAAAATAAAAGATAGCTTCATGCTATCTTTTCTATTAGAACTTTGGTGCGTCATCATCAGTAGAATCATCGTCTGTGTCTGCTGGTGTTGGTTTTTTGGATTTTGCGTCTTTTAAGATTTTGTTTACATCAATCTGGTATAGTATTTGTAGTTTGGTTTTGACGTATAGAGGTACTTTTGCGTCAGGAAAAGAGAGTTTATTGTCAATCTCTGGATAATTGGCTCCGATAAATGTTTGTGTATCATAGAGTCTATCAATAGTTTCTTTGTTTTCCTCGTACCATTTTTTAATAATGTTGCCTACTATAGTTTGGTCTTCCGTGCAGTAAAGATAATATAAGTCTACCACAATTGCGCAGTCTAACTCAGTTAGATTTTTTACCGATGGTTTTGATTGCGCGATTTCGACTTTAGCCATTGCTAGATAATCCTTAATCGCGTTACATTTTAATCTCCCGACATGATGAAATTTACTCCAATCTTTTTTCATAATCATTCTCCTTTTTTATTTTATTAATTTTGTTTTATTTTTCCATTTGATTGTTCTTGGTTGCTTGACAACCTTTTAGCATCTCAATGAATGCATAAGAGATATTGCTGTAGTCTCGGTCATGACTTTTGCGATAGTTGTCATAGAGATATTCTTGACCAAATCCTACAAAGAATAGTGGGGTAAGTGCATTGTTATAATTGACAGGGTAATCTTCTTTCCAATTTTTTACCAATTGCTTAATTGGTTTTTTTTGTTGTTTCATCTCTTTGTAGTTGTATGTGCTGACATCTTTTGTCTTAATAAAGTATGCAATATCTTCTCTTATCCTTTGAGGAAGATAACGTAGGTATTCTTTGTTGTTGTCTACTAGATTGGTCAGTTTTGTAATCGGTGCAATGGTATCTTCTAGTGTCATAGCTCTAAGGAGTTGTCTTACCATACGTTGTTGTGCTTCGTCGCATTGTTCGTAGTAAGGGATCAAAGTGTTGTTGATGTAAGATTGTAGTTCGGCACATTGATCGTATCCATCTTCAAGCACATTGACAAAGAGGTTGTTGGCTTTTAGAAAGTTGTAACAGAATTGGCGTTTGCTTTCTTTTGTAGGTTGGGTTTGTTTCATACTATCTCCTTTATGATGTTGCTTTTGTCACTTTTATTATACCATGGTCTTGTCTATTTTGCAATACTCATTTTCAAAATTTAATTTTATTTTGTTGGTCTTATCGTTTGTATTGTGATACAATGAATACGACAAAAGGGGAAAGAGATGTATATATTATCGCAAGTATTAGTTGGCATTGGTATGATTATTGACCTAGTAGGGAAAATTATCAACAAGAAAAAATATTTTCTTTTATTTTTGTTGTTGGCTTGTAGTTTTTATACAGCAAGTTATGTATGTCTATTACAACCATTACCCGTTATTCTAAACCTAATTGGCGTGATACGATCCATATGGTTTGCCGTTTTAGAAAAAAAGGAAAAAGAGGGAAAAGATTATATTACGCCTGTCATGATATTTGTTATCATTACTTTTGTATCCTATGCAATTTTCTTCACCAATTGGTTAGATATTGTATTGCCAATTTCTATGATTGTTGCAAGTGTTGCTTTGGTATTTCGCAAGATGCTGTATGTTAGGATCGGGTTGATCATCAACTCAGTACTTTGGTTGGTATTTAACTTATCTATTAAAGGATATATCAATGCACTTTGTGATATATCTACTATGATACTACTCACTACATCTATTGTTTTGTATGATGTCTTAAAAATACAAAATCAAAAAACAAGATCAAAAGATCGTAAAAAACTGATGAATGAAGATCAAAACAGTGTTTTGTCAACAACATCTAGCACGAATTCTTCCACAAAAACAAAAGAGGACTAAATTCCTCTTTTATTTTTTTGAAAAATACGTATCAAAAACAGGGTTCTTTACAAAAAATATGCTATACTGAAGTATACAAAGGGGAACATATGAAGAGTTTAGAAGAAAAAAAAGCAATGCGAGGGTACAAAAACCTTGGGATTTATTTGTCTTATTTCAAAAGATATAAGTGGTTGTGTTTTGGATTTATTTTTTTAATGATCTTAACGGGTGTAGAGAGTTTTGTTTCTCCACTAGTGCTTGGTAAAGTCATATCTTTTATGACAGTGACCAAAGAATACACCAAGGCTATCTGGTTTGCTGTGTTCTATTGTGGGTTAGAACTTTTTCGAGTAGTCAACAATTTTGCCCGTGTACCTTTTTACAAAAAACTAGAAAACTATGTAAAACGTGATGTAAAATTGGTTGTTTTGAGAGATAGTTTTAATATCAATATTGGTGAGTATGAAAAACTTGGTAACGGTGCTTTTATCACAAGATTGACTAGTGACTTAGATAGCCTTGCCAACAGTTTTAAGAAAATAACCGAATCTGTCGTAGATTTTTTATCTCGAATGGGGTTTATTGTCTTTGTATATGTGATTAATGTTTGGTTGGGGTTGTTCTTAACAGTATTCATTTTGATTAGGTATTTTGTCTACCAAATCCGTATGCATTATTTAGTCAAAATGAAACCAAAAGTTTTGATGAAAAAAGAAAATATCAACTCTGTCATTGGTGAGTCCGTAAGAGGGGTCAAAGATATTAAGACATTAGGTCTTAGTGACAACTTTGTCAATCGTGTACGTGAATTACAACAAGATTATATTCGTGCAGACAATCATGAGCACTATGTGGGTAACTTTTTGTACGGTTGTGCCAATGTGGTTAGTGCGATTTGTAATCTGTTGTTTATTATGCTCTGTGTCTATCTTATTGGGCTTGATCGATTGGATTTGACGATCTTCTATTCGGTGTATCTATATAAGAACAAAGTTATGGAGTTTGCTGTCCAACTTGGTAGATTGCAAGATTATTTCAAAGAGATGGAAGTCAATGCCTTTAGGGTATTTCAACTCACTAGTTACAAAACGTATCAGCATGATGTTTTTGGTAATGTAGAATTGCCTGTTTATCATGGCAACATTGAGTTTCGCAATGTATCTTTTGGTTATGTGGAAGGGGAAAAGGTACTAGATGATATTTCTTTCAAGGTTGCTAGCAATCAACACATTGCTTTTGTAGGTGAGAGTGGTTGTGGAAAAAGTACCATTGTTGCATTAATTGCAAAATTGCATGATCCAACTGAAGGTGTTATATTGTTTGATGATACCAATAGTTGTAGTCTTGAGCAAAGTTTTGGTAAGAATATTGCCATGGTCAATCAAAGTCCTTATTTGTTCAATCTCACGATCAGGGAAAATATGCAACTTGTTAAGCGTGATGTAACTGATGATGAAATTATGAAAGCACTCAAAATTGCCAATGCTTATGAGTTTGTTATCCAACTTCCAGACGGCTTGGATAGTTTTTTAGGGGAAGGAGGTACTCGCCTTAGTGGTGGGCAAAAACAACGTCTTTGTATTGCTAGAGCACTGCTCAAAAACTCAAAAGTTCTTATTTTTGATGAGGCAACGAGTGCACTAGATAATATTTCGCAAGAGTATGTCATTGAATCAATAGAAAAGTTAAAGCAAGACAAAACAATTATCACGATTGCACACAGATTGTCTACCATTGAGCAATGTGATGAGATCTATTTTTTAGATGATGGGAAAATTGAAGATCACGGAACACATGAGTATTTGTTGCAACATAATAAAAAATATGCAACACTATATAACAAACAAAAAAAGGAAGAAGAAAAACGTAAGAAAGAGAACTAAGTTCTCTTTTTTTCTAAAATAGCCTCAAAATAGATGAGTCTATCGAAAAATTGTGTTATACTACAACTAAGCAAAAAGGAGTACTTATGAATATCGTTATACTAGAAGACAACATTATTAGAGAAAAAGATTGGAAAGATCAAGTCATCATTGCCACCAAAGGTCAACTAGGTCAATTGTTTGATACCAAAGAAGACAAAGATATGATCGAGAGTCTAAAATATATTAGTAGTAGCAAAATTGAAATGATTGACAATGCGTATTTGGCGACATTCCATATCATGGCTGAAAAAGACGGCAATTATTTCAAAATGGAAAAGATTGGTCTTTATACGGATTTCAAAACCTTTTCAATCTATGTAACATCCAATAAAAAGGTGCTTTATGAAAAACTCACTACCTTGATGGATGAGGGAAGCAACCACGCCAACTTGCTCATTGACTTGCTTGCCAACTTAACAGAGAATGATTATTTGACACTAGAGACACTAGAGAACGAACTCAACTCTTTTGAGAACAAACTGATCAAAGACAAACTAGAGAATTGTATCAACAAGATTGCTGTATATCGCAAATTGTTTACCAAGTACAAGCATTATTACGAACAACTAGATTATATCATTGACTTCTTTGAGTCACACACGAGCATCTTGACAGACAAAGAAGATATCTACAATTTTTCTATTTTAGAAAAACGTATTCCACGACTCTATAGTGAGATTATTCACTTAAAAGAAAGTCTATCCCAAATACAAGACACCTATCATGCGCAAGTAGGGATCAAGCAAAATCATTTGATGAAGATATTTACCATTATCACCGCCATTTTTATGCCTTTACAGCTACTTGTTGGTTGGTACGGGATGAACTTCAAAATGCCGGAGTTTGCCTCTGTATGGAGTTATCCAGTTGTTATCTTGTGTAGTGTGGTGATTGTCGTCGGCATGGTCTTATTTTTCAAAAAGAAAAATTGGTTTAAGTAGGTGTTGAGCGTATGTTTTGGACAGAGGATGAGGAAGAAGAACTAGAAGATCTTATCTTACTCGATATTTTTGAAGACCAACCTAAAGAACCAACAAAAAAGAAAAAAGAGAAACAATACAAAGAGTAGCATCTTTGTATTTTTTATTAGAATCACAAAACAATAGATGAAATTTGAAAACATAGTTGAAGATATAAAAAAGACCCAATGATGGGTCTTTTCTGTTGGTTAATTATGGGCGATATCATCTTCTATTGTATGATCTTCTATCATTTCATTTTGTTTTTTCTTTTCAAAATATTGCATCATTTTGTCTACTGGTTGAACATTTTGTGTTAGTTGAGGTGTTTTGTCATCAACATTGATTGTATTTTCATTTTGCGCATATTGGGTGATGACGGCTTTGATGTCGTCCAATTCTTTTGCTTTTTCAATATATGGTTGCAATTCTTTCTTATGCAACATGGTTAAGAATTGTTTTGCACTCATAGTAGGTTTGTCATCTTCATTGATGGTGTTTTCAATGATTTTGTTGCGATTGTTGAGTGCAAGTCTAGATAGCCATAAGAATGGGATTTCCATGAGTAGATAGACAAGACCTGTCCAACCCATTGCAAGTACTGGCAAAAAGGTACAAGCCAACACTGTTAGCGTGCCACCACAAAATAGAGCATCGCTTAAGAATTGTGCTTTGTCGATATCTTTTTTTCGAGCAAGGTATTTTTGTGCAATACGAAGTTTTTCTTGTGCAGTTTGGTTCATAACTTTCTCCTCACGTTACCAATATTGTAGCACGTTTTGGATGGTTTTGCAATAGTCAAATATCATTTCCTCATTTTCCACTATTTTCTACTTGTCAATTTTATGTTTTGATGTTATACTAAACGTAACAAAATTAAAATACAAAAGAAGGAGAAGATATGAAAAAGTTTTTTGCAGAATTTAAGAAATTTATCAGTCGTGGTAATGTCATCGATATGGCTATTGGTGTTATCATTGGTAGTGCATTTTCAGCAATTGTTACTGCTCTTACCAACAAAATCTTGATGCCACTCATCAATGCGTTGCTTGCACAAGGTGGCAATGGACTAGAGTCAGCGTATACATTCTTGGTTAGAGGATATGCAGAAGATGGTACACTAGATCTTGCAAAATCTATCTACATTGATTGGGGTGCATTCATTACAGCAATTATCAATTTCTTCCTAATTGCACTTGTTTTGTTTGTCATCATGAAAGCATTTATGAATGCAAGAGGATACTTGACAAAACAAATGAAAAAAGGTCTTACCAAAGAGCAAAAGAAAGAGCTTAAAGCTCGTGGTGTCAAATTAAAAGACAAAGAAGCAGTCAAAGCAGAACTTGCTAAGATTGAGCAAGAAAAAGAAGAAGCAAGAAAAGCAGAACTTGCAGCTCAACCAAAAGTAGAGACTGAAGTAGATTTATTGAAAGAGATTAGAGAATTGTTGAAAGCACAAGCTACAACAAAAAAATAAAACATGAAAGGCCGACTCCTCGGTCTTTTTTGTTTTTATGAGAGGCTAAAATAGGGGGTTGATTTTTGATCGGTGGTATGGTATACTACTTGTGCGATTAATTAGGAAAGAGAGGAATAGTCATGAAGACAAAAAAGAATAATTTAGGTTTGGCGCTTATCCTTAGCATGTTGGCAGCCTTGGCTGGTGCAGTTGTTTTTGGCATTGTATATGCGATAGGCTTCTATATTTATTTGTTGGCAATTATGGAGATTATCTTGGCTTGTACGGTATTTTTAATATACAAACCTGCAACCAAGTGGACGATTGTAGTATTTGCTATAGTTTGGTCATTTGTTTGGTCATTTGCATTCAACATCATGGCAGTTGTTGTGTGTGAGGCTATAGCTGTTGCGAATGAACTTCATCTATCTTTGTCTCAATCTATCAAGTTAGTGATGGATGCTTGGAAAAATAATGCAGATGTAGCCGCATACATGAATACTCGTGTTGGCCAAATCCTTGCAATGATTTTCATTGGTGGGGTTGCGTATGGTGGTTATTTTATTGCCAATATCATAAAAGCAAAAAAACAAGGCAGACAAGCAAAACAACAACCAGAAAAAGTTGCTGATGCTCCAAAGATAGAGAATGCTCCAGAAACCAAGACAAATACATTTTTGAGTATCTTTGAATCTTGCAGAAAAGCATACCAAATCTATCAAAACAATAAGAATGTAGAATTGTTTAATCAAAACATGAACAAAATCAAATCTGTTTTTGTAGAAAAGCTAAGCGATGTGGAAAAGTCAATCATGATCGCAAAATGTGAAAAGAAAATGGCAGAATCTGATGCAACAGAAGAAGATGTAAAAGTCGCAAAAATTGTATTGACCATTATGAAATAAAAGAGCAGAAATGCTCTTTTTTTGTCGTTGTATCCGTGACAATAGGTATTGTTTTATCACTCTTGTTGGAATGGGTAGGCGGTTTTGTTGACAAACTGTTGGATTGTGTATATGATATACCAAACAATAGGAGGGTATCATGATAAAAAATAGAACAACACAACTTGTATTCCAAACAGTATATTGCGTGCTTGCGATCATTGGATTCATTCATAGTCTTGGCTATTTTAATGCAAAGTTTAACAGTCATTTTTATGTGTATTATACCAATTTGAGTAATTATATTTGCCTAGGGATGATGTTGGCTGTTTTGATCGGGACAATCAGATCTGCCAATAAAAAAGAAGATGGGTATTGCAACACTGCACCAACATTCAATTTTATGTGTGTGATACTCATTATGGTGACATTCTTTGTGTACAATATTTTACTTGCAAAAGATAGTTCGGTGGTAGATTATTTTACTTCTCTTAACAATATGCTGATGCATGTTATTTTGCCAATCATGTTTGTGCTCAATTGGGTACTTTTCTACGAACACGGTAAGATGAAATGGTATTGGCCACTTTTGTGTGTCATTATGCCACTCATTTATGTAGCATTTATCTTGATCCGTGCGGCTATGATTGGCACAAGTACTAATACTATATTATATCCATACTTTTTCCTCAATGTAGCAGAACTTGGTTGGGCAGGATTCTTTGCTTGGATCATGGTGTTGCTTGTTGTCTTTGTTGCACTAGGATATCTATTATATCTATTAGACAATATTCGAAATATCAAAGCAAAAATAAAAAAATCAGGTGTGTAAGACCTGGTTTTTTTATCGTTGAACAACAAAATGCTTTATTTCGGCATTGTTAAAATTACGGAAATGCGGATGATCAAAATCTAACTTTTTTCCTTGGATAATTAATTCTAGTATACTTGCCGTGACATCGTGTGTAATAATCAGTACATTGTCATAAGGGCAAGTGGTACGTAGTTCTTCAAAAAACTGCCTTACTCTTTTTCCAACAGATGCATAACTTTCCATCCCGCATACTGGATCTTTGGATGCCTTTTGTTGGCGTTGTTGTGGAGTAAGATTGTACCCAGGCACACCTGTGAAGATGCCTTGGTCGATCTCTGTCAACCTGTCTTCTTTTTGGATAGGTACATGATGATACTCATTCATAATATTGGCAGTTTGTACGGTACGCATGAGTGGACTGGTGTAGATGATATCTATTGGAGTAGAAGCAAAGCCTAATGCTACTTGTTCGGTTAAAGTTTTTCCGGATTTGCTTAATCTATTTTGGCTTCTCCCTTGTGTAATGCGTTTTTCATTCCAAACGGTTGTTCCGTGGCGCATAAGATAAATATTCATATAGTTTCCTTTGTTTTTTATTTTTTTAATCATAGCACAAATTGTGGCAATTTCAAAATAAAAGTGGACATAAGTCCACTATTTTAATTTTTGATGGATATCAAAAAAATTGTCCCATGCATTGCTTAAGTATTGGTGATAATTTTTTATGGTCACTTCGTTTGGGGTAATATGGTCTAAGTCCTCCCACGCAATGGGCATGGAGATAGTGGCGTGATCACGTGACCGGATGGAGTAAGGACAGACACAAGTTGAGCCTCGATTGTTGCGTAAATAATCTACAAAAATCTTTCCTTTACGTTTACTTTTTTTCATGTTGGTGGTAAATAATTTTGGCCATCTATTTTCAGCTAGCATTGCCACTTGTTTTGAAAAGGTGTAAAAACCATCCCAATCTTTTGTTGTCCCAAATGGCACTACAATATGATATCCTTTTCCACCACTGGTTTTTAAGAAGGAGATAAGGCCAAGTTCGTCTAAAATAGATTTTAGATGAAGGACAGCTTGTCGCAAAGTCGCGAGTGACAATTTTTCATCCGGATCCAGATCAAATACCATAACATCTGGGTTTTCTAATTTTTTGATGGTGCTACCCCAAGGATGAAACTCAAGTGTACCATTTTGCACTTGCATGATCAGTTGTTTTTGGTTGGTGATATAAAAATATTCTTCGTCGTTATCTTGAAAGATAGCAACATTGTCTTTATCTGTAGTGGGATGTTTTTTGAAAAAACATTGGCCTCTTACTCCTTGGTGACATCGAATAACACTTAAGATTCTATTTTTTACAAAAGGCAAAATCAATTCACTAATCTCAATGTAATACTTGATAACATCTATTTTTTTGATTTTATCTTTGGGGAACAATAGTTTGTCTGGATTGGTTATTGCTATGTTCATTGTTTCACCTCGAGTGTTACTGCTTTTGGGTCTTTGTCTTCTCTCAGTCCAAGAAAACTAGGTTGTCGCAAAACTTTGTCTTCGGTGAGTTCTGCATATTGGATTTCGGCCACTAATTTTGGGGACAACCAAGTAATGGATTGGTCAGTGATTTTTTCTTTTAGAGGACAAGTTTTTCGAATGAGTTTTTGAAACAGTGTATGCAATTCTTTTTTGATACTTTCTGTAAATCCTGTGCCCACTTTGCCAACATAGATAAGAGATTGTTGATCATAATATCCCAGTAGTAGGGCACTGATCAATTTGTTTTTATCTGTTGTGGTATACCCTACAATAACAAACTCTTGTCGCAAATAACATTTTATTTTGAGCCAGTCAGTAGAGCGAACTCCTTGGTAAATGCTATCTTTGTTTTTAGCAATAATCCCTTCAAGATGATGTTGTTTTGCAAACTGAAAACTCTTTTTCCCATTTTGGACATGACTAGAATACATCAATCTACTATCTGCCTTATGCAAAAGGATCTCTAGTTTTGCTTTTCTTTTTTCTAAGGGGAGACTTCTAAGATCTTCTCCGTTAAGCGCTAGTAGATCAAAGATGACATAATGAATGTTGTTTGTTTTTTTCTTGATGTTTTTTTGCAGTAGTCCAAAATCACTTCTACCGTTGTTGTCAAAAGCAACGATTTCACCATCCACAACAAAGGAGTCGGCACTAAGTCTATTGAGTGCTTGAACAATGCTAGAAAACTTGGAGGTGTACTCAATGTTATTTCTGGAAAGCATGGTCACTTTGTTGTTTTCTTTATAGGATAGCATACGAAATCCGTCGTACTTTATTTCAAAAATCCATTCTTTGCCTTTTGGAATGGTATCTGTCAGTGTTGCTAGTTGTGCTAGACATGTAGTAAAGGGTAGATGTGTAACTTTTTTCTTAGTTTTGCTAGTAGCATATTCGTCTTTCAATTTGACAGCCATCCAATTGTCGTCATTGGTTTTGATTAGTGACCAAGCACCCTGCAGTTTTTCTCCTTGCAATACAATTTTGATATGTCCTTTTTTTAGTCCTTTGGTCATATCTTCCATTGGAAGATAATGTCCTTGATCAAAGATTTCGACCGTGCCTGCGCCATAATTACCTTTGGGGATAATTCCTTCAAAAGTGATATAGTCAAGAGGGTGATCTTCGACATGGACAGCCAGTCTTTTATCTTTTGGATCAGTAGACAATCCTTTTGGGATTGCCCAACTGACCAGCACGCCATTGTGTTCTAAACGAAAGTCATAATGTTTTGCTCGAGCCACATGATATTGAATGACAAAACGATTGGCACGACTACTTTTCTTTTTCCCAACAGGCTCATTGGTGGATGCAAAATTGCGTTTTTGGTTGTATTCTTTTAGACTCATTTTTTCGCCTTCTTTTTAGTTGGTTTTGTGTCAAGACTTTTCTTTAATGCTTCCATCAAATTGACAATTTTAGTTGGTTCACCCTCATCTTTGCTCTCAATAATTTCGTTGCCAGCAATTTTACGCTTAATAGCTTTTTTGAGTCTAAGGTTGTATTGGTCTTTGTACTTTTCTGGTTGAAAAGGGGCTGTCATTTGCTCAATGAGATTTTTTGCTAAGTCTAGCTCTTGTTTGGAGATTTTGGATTTGGCAACCTCTGGTGCTTTTTGTACTTCGTCATGGAAATACAGCGTATTGACCAGCATTTTACCATCTCTAACATGTAGTAGGATGAGTGTTTCGTTGGTGCCCAGAACGGTTTTGGCAATGGCGGCTTTGTTTTCTTGTTCCATGGCTTTGAGTAGTACATGATAAGCCTTATTTGCTTCACTAGGATTGACATAGTAAGATTTATCATAATAGACAGGATCTACCTCATCGAGATTGACAAATTGTTCGATGGTAATATTTTTATCTTTTGGGGTTTTTATTTTCTCAAAATCTTCATCGGTAAAGATGACATATTTATCTTTTTCGTATTGATACCCTCGTACAATATCCTCATTTTTCACTTCTCGATTGTTGCAGTCAATACATGTCTTTTTATACTTCACTCTAGAATGTGTTTTTTTATCAATCATATTAAAACCAATATCATTTTCTCTTACGCTATTGGTCAAGTGTATAGGGATATATACAAGTCCAAACGTGATTGCTCCTTTATACGAATACGCCATAAGTTTTTCCTCCTAGCTATAGTTTGGTCAACTAGACTTTATTTATGTAAAGGGCGTATCATTACAATAAAAAAATCACTTATATCTGTAATAGACATGAGTGATTTTCTATTGTTTTTCAAAACAATTTTCGTATCAAAGCATTTTTGTGTAAAAGTTGATCAACTATTGGAGTAAATCACAACCCCCGCCTAATTGGGTGGGGGTTGTTTGTTTTTTATTATTTTTTAATGAGCGTTTTTCCGTATAATGCAAGAACTGCATTGATTAGGAAAATAACACCAGCAATGATGCAAATAACATCCATGAGTGTCCATTTTGCAATGACAAGTAGTACACCGATGACGATTGTAATGATTGGGGTTAGCATAGCTTCCCATCCATTTTTGTGCACATTGATCAATTCCATGATGCCTTTTACAATTAGGAAAATTCCCAAGATCAGTAGCACAATATCTGCGATCAACCATCCACATACAATAATGGCAATACCTATGATTGCTTCAATAATACCTTTGGTTGTTTCTTTGTTTTGAACAATATCCAACACACCTAATACAATCAGCAAAACACCTACGACTGTCATCAAAATACCAAGTGATCCTGCTCTTAGGATGATGAGTAATAGACCAATGATGGCATAGATGGCGCAAGTTATCATATTGTTAGTAGACAACTCTAGTTTATTTTTTTCCATAATATCCCTCCTTATTTTTAATAGTATATTCCAAATCAAATGATTGGTCAACTATTGCTAAGGATAAAACAGAAAAAGTGCAACAGTCCACTTTTATTGTATAATAATTTGTTATCCCTAAAGGATATTACTATTAGATGATAACATAGGCTGAAATGTTTGTGTTAGTCTAATTATGAATATTATTAATAAAAAATATTTACAAGAAATTATTGATTTTTAAGTTGATTATTTTGACATTAAAAAGTGAGTAAGTTATAATGATTAAAATTAAGTGTGGTTTATAGAGACTGGAGATTGATTATGGATGAATTGATGGATACCTATGATATCAATGGAAACTTTGTTGGAGTCAATACAAGGAGTTTTTGTCATGGGAAGAATCCAGGAGTTTATCATAAGCCGGTTTGGGTTTTTATTAAAAATGATCAAAATGAGATTTTGGTTCAAAAAAGATCAACAACAAAAACAGAAAATCCTGGGAAATGGGACATGCCTGCAGCAGGCCATGTTTTAGCTGGAGAAACCAGTTTACAAGGATGTGTTAGAGAGACAGAAGAAGAACTTGGATTAAAATATGAAGAAACGGATTTCGTCTTTTTGAAAGAATGGGTCAATCAAGAAGGGTGGGAGTTGGCGCAAATATTTATGTTAACCACTAATGCAAAAGTGAGTGAAATGACGTTGCAACCTAATGAAGTTGATCAAGTAAAATGGTTAAAATATGATGAATTTGTAAAATTATTGTATTCAAAAAAGTTTTGTCAATTTCCAATTGAATATAAGAATTGGATAGCACAAGTATTGAAATAATTTTAGGAGAATACATATGAATATTGGTGTAGATCTTGATGGTGTTGTATTTGATACGGAAAGTTTGTTTAGAGTGATTTCACAAATAGAAAATGTCAAATTGGGAAGAAATATTGTAGATAAAGAACAATTAAGATTGCAAAAAAGATATGATTGGTCACAGAAACAAATTGATGATTTTATGAGTAAAAATATGTTGAAAGTTTATAAAATCGCACCAATAATGCCTTATTCTAAGCAAATAATTATGGCGTTATCGAAAAAAAATAAAGTGTATGCAATTACAAGTCGGGGTTTAATAGATAAAAAAGAAATCACTGTATCAAATAAAAGATTGAAACAAGAGGGGTTAGAGTTTGAGCAGGTTATTTATAGTGTTTCTAATAAACTTGAAGTTTGTCAAGACTTGGGAATTGATTTAATGATTGAGGATCTGTATGATACTGCAATAACTCTTGCTGAAAATGGTGTACAATGTCTGTATTATAGAGATTTGGTATTGAAGCAATGCGATCATCCGTATGTTACGGAGGTTCGTGATTGGGGAGATATTGGTGCAGAACTGGTTAAAAGAGGCTTAATCAGTGTGAAAGATATTATCAAATAAAGGAGAAAATAATGGATAATAAAATGAAAGTTGATCTAGATTCTTTTGAAGGATCTGTCATGTATAATAGATTTATTACACAACCAAATCCAGGTGTGTGTGTTACAGGTAGATTTGATGTTACCAATTTATATAAATATAAAAAGAAAGGGCATAGTTTTAATGCAATGTTGTGTTATTGTATTTTGCAAGCAGCTCAAAAGATTAAAGAGTTCCATTATTCTATCAAAGAAGATGGTTTGTATTATTATCAGAATATGAAAACAAATGCTGTTATTAATGGTATTGATGGTCAACTTTATTTTGTAGATTATAAGTATTGTGATCATTTTGCAGATTTTGAAAAAGAATATTATCGTGCTAATGAATATTGCAGTAAAAATTGTACACATTTGCAAGAAGATACTGGTGCATTAATATCAACATCAGCAATTATTGCATATCCATTTGAATCAATTACTTTATCAACTGCAACAGATTTTTGGGATAACTTTATGCTATGGGGAAAGTTTGTAAAAAAATGGTTTAAGGTTACCTTAAATATGACATTAAGATTTCATCATGCAACCATTGATGGACAACATGCAGCAATGTTTTTTTGCGAATTACAAAAGGTCATTAAACAGTTTAAGGGATAAAATAAAAAGCCAAACTCATTTGAGAGTTTGGTTTTTTTAAGATCTACCTTTACTTTGTCTTTATTTATCTTTATAATTCCTCATAAAATTCTTTCAAAAACTGTAACATAAAATTATGTCTTTGTTCAGCCAATTTAATTGCGGTCGGTGTATACAAATTTTCTTTTAATAAAAGCAATTTTTCATAAAAATGAGATAATGTTGAGTTTGTTGCTTGATCAAATTCATATTTGCCATTGTTATTGGTAATATTGGCATCATCATAAAAATTTCTTTGTTTTGAATTTCCGTATTCTATTGTTCTAACAATACCAATAGCCCCAATAGCGTCAAGTCTATCGGCATCCCTTACAATCTTTGCGTTTAGAGTGTCTAGAGGAGTGTTTTTCCCGTTATTCCACGATATATTGGATATGATATAGGTGATTTCATTAATTTCATCTAATGAGTAATGATTTTGGGAAAGAAATTCTCTAACATAAGCTATTCGATCATCAAAATTTTCAAATAATTTTTTATCTACAGTATCGTGGATGAGAGCTGCTGTTAACACAATTTTTTTATTGCCTTTTTCAATTTTATTGATCTTTTTAGCGTTATGGTATACTCTTAAAGCGTGTTGTAATCCGTGTCCACTATTATCTTTACCCAACTCTTGTTTCACAAAATTAATAATCTTTTCCATAATATCCCTCCTTATTTTTTAATAGTATATTCCAAATCAAATGATTGGTCAACTATTGCTATGGATAAAAAAGAAAAAGTGCAACAATCCACTTTTATTGTACAATAATTTGTTATCATTGTGCGCAATCCAAATACGACAAAATGAATCAATATTTAGAAAAAACAAACCTAAACCGAGATTATCGATTTAGGTTCTGATTGGCGGACAAGTGGTGATAGCATTCTAACAGAATTAGCCATTTTTATAGTTTTTTATGTATCATTTATATAACGCAAATCAATAGTATTTTTTTGTAATTTCTCTTTACAATGGTAAAGGTGGAGGAACTGGTTATATAGTAACAAACGCACAAAAGAAAAGAATAAAAACAATAATTATTGAGCTATAGCAAATTTAATAGTTAAAATGAAATATTTTTGAAAAATTGATACAATTTTAAAAACAATATGCTATACTAAAAATATAATATAAAAATATAGAAAAATTTATGATTGAAAACAATTAAGCAAAACAAAATTTTGTAAAATGTGTAAGATTAGTCCTAACACATTAAATAAGATCATCACTAATGATGATAACTTTGGAATAATTGCA
>JAZSRJ010000001.1:0-3951 GCA_045538425.1 Clostridia bacterium | reverse complement strand
GTTGCAAGCGACCCTATTGACTTTGGTCTTGAATATCCGAAATATTATTCATTAGAAGATGGACAATGGGCAAAGGCAACCAAAGGTAAGGTTGTCTTCTACAACAATCAACAAGAAAAAATTGAAAAACATCTAATTGACACTCCAACAAAATGTTTGTCTACACTGAACGAGTACCACCATTATATGGAAAAAGAAATTGCAGAAATACCCAAAACACTACAAGACACTTATGCTGCTTTTTCAAAAACAACTTCTATTAGATGGTCAAAATACCGATACATCCACCTAATTGGTTGTGGTACTTCCTATCACGCTGGATGCATGGGTGAATTGTATTTTCGCAAATATGGCCGCATACATGCTAAAACAAGTATTGCTAGCGAATTTCGTTATAATTACCCAGTGCTTGATAAACACACTCTTTACATTCTCATCAGTCAAAGCGGAGAAACTGCAGATACACTTGCTTGTGGCGAATTGTTGAAAGAAAATGGTTGTGACACCTTAGCAATCACCAATGTTGCTTATAGTAAAATTAGTCAACTGTGCACTTATCTTTTTACCACTCAATGCGGACCAGAGATTAGTGTCGCTAGCACAAAAGCATACAACAATCAAATATTGGTCCTTTATCTACTTGCAAAATCCATGAAAAGACAATCTACTCTATCTCTCTCTTCTATTACACAAACCATTGATCATCCCAATGATAATGTAATTCAACTGGTCAATACCGCCAACAAAGTCATATTCGTCGGCAAAGGCGAAGATTATATCACAGCCAAAGAAGGTAGTCTAAAACTAAAAGAAATTACTTACATCAATAGCATTGCTTTACCTTGTGGTGAGTTAAAGCACGGCAGTATTGCACTTATTGACAATAATACCATTGTTGTTGTCATATCCACCAAAAAGGACATGATTGACAAAACCAACAATTGTATACACGAGATACAAGCTAGAGGTGGTCAGGTTGTGTTAGTTACGAGTCTTGACCCTATTAATTTTTGTCATGTTGAAGCGCATATTGTATTGTCCATTAAAGAAGAAGAATTAAGTTCTTTGGTAAGTATTATTCCACTACAACTCTTAGCTTATAAAATTGCAACTATTCGTCACCTTAATCCTGACCAACCTCGCAACCTTGCAAAAAGCGTCACTGTCGAATAAAAAAATAGGAAATGAATAACATTCCCTATTTTCTTTTTTAAGCATTATTGAGTTCTGCAAGTTCTGGCGCAGTAACCCCTTTGATGGTAAGACCAATTCTTTTCTTTTCCACATTAAGGTCAATGACTTTTACAACTACTCGATCGCCTACTTTCAAGACTTCACTTGGATGTTTGATAAAATCTTTACTGATTTCACTAATATGGACAAGTCCGTCTTGGTGAACAGAGATATCCACAAACACACCAAAGTCAATAACATTGCGCACAACACCTGGTAGTACCATTCCTACTTTAAGATCTTTGATATCTAGTAGTTCACTTTTTAATTGTGGTTTTGGCAACTCTTCACGAATATCTCTACCTGGTTTTAGAAGTTCTTTTACAATATCTTCTAGTGTTGGAACACCAATTCCAATGGTTTCTGCTACTTTTTCAATTCCTGCTTTTTCCACAAGTTTTGGAAGTAGTGTCAATTTTTCTTCTTTGATATCTTGCTCTGTCATATCAAAATATTTGAGCAATCTATGTGTTGCAGCATAACTTTCTGGATGCACACCAGTATGATCAAGGATTTGACTACTTTCTGGTACTCTAATGAATCCTGCACATTGTTCGAATGCTTTGTCTCCTAGTTTTGGAACTTTTTTAAGTTGTTCACGGTTTTCAAACTTACCATGTTCTTCTCTATACTTGACAATATTTTTTGCAACACCAGCATTGAGACCAGCAACATATCCAAGTAGACTTGGACTAGCAGTATTGACGTCAACACCAACTTTGTTAACACAATCTTCCACGACACCTTCTAATACTTGTGTCAATCTTGCTTGAGGCATATCATGTTGGTATTGACCAACGCCAATGGATTTTACATCAATTTTGATGAGTTCGGCCATTGGATCTTGAAGACGTCTAGCAATACTAACAGCACTTCTTAACGCAACGTCAAAATCTGGAAACTCTTGTGCTCCAAGTTTGCTTGCACTATAGACACTCGCCCCTGCTTCATTGACGACAGCATAAGATACTTTTCTTCTTAATTTTTTGATCAAGTTAGCAACAAAGATTTCGCTTTCTTTGGTTGCTGTACCATTACCAATACTGATCACATCTACTTTATGCTTTTCAATCAATTGTGCAAGTTTGATTTCGGCTTCCTCAATTTTGTTTTGAGGTGGAGTTGGATAGACAACGGCTGTATCAAGCACTGTACTATTGCTATCAATAACAGCAATTTTGCAACCTGTACGATAAGCAGGGTCTAGACCCAAAATCACTTTCCCTTTGAGTGGTGGTTGCATAAGGAGTGGTTGAAGATTGACTTCAAACATTTTGATTGCTTGTTCGTTGGCATTATCAGTGAGTTCGTTTCGAATCTCTCTTTCAATACTGCTCACAATCAAACGATTGTAACTATCTTTTACAACTTCTTCCAACATTTCCTTATAAGGACTATTCTTTTTAATAAACTTCTTTGCAATAAGATCTAAAGCCAACTCTTCTTGAAGTTCGAGTGACACTTTTAAGATCTTTTCATTTTCACCACGATTGAAGGCTAGCACTCTATGATGTGGTGTTTTCTTAATTGGAGATGCATAACTAGCATACATATCATAGTTGCCACTATTTTCAGGATCTGCAAGTTTTGTTTTGACTTCTCCTTTATTCCACATAAGATTACGTAATTGTTTTCTGATTTCGGCATCATCACTGATCATTTCTGCAACAATATCTTTTGCTCCAGTAATAGCTTCTTCAACACTTGCAACGCCTTTTTCTTCGCTAATATAGTCTTGTGCAAGTTTTGTAAGATCTTTACCAGATTGTTTGACCATTTCGTCAGCCAATCCTTGCAATCCTTTTGCAATTGCAACACTCGCTCTTGTCTTTCTTTTTGGTCTAAATGGTCGATAGATATCTTCCACTTCAGTGAGTGTCAAAGCACGACTCAAAGCTTCAGCAATCTCTGGAGTCATCTTTTCTTGTTCGGTAATTAAGTTGGTAACTTCTTCTTTTCTTTTATTCAAATTGCGAAGGTATGTCAATCTATCTGAAAATGCTCTTAGTACTTGGTCATCACAACTACCAGTCAATTCCTTACGGTATCTAGCAATAAACGGAATCGTACATCCTTCATCAATAAGATTGATTATATTATTTGTGTGATTGAGTGTCAAAGAAAACTCTTGACTTAAAATATTTTGTAATTCCATAAAACTTCCTTTGTGACCCATTCGGTCCAGTACAAGTATAACACAATCCCAGCGGCAAAACCAAATGAAATCACAATTTTTTGCTTTTTTAACACAAAATACCCCTGTAACATACAATGAAGTAGCAGAAAAGAAAAAACTTTTTTGCTAAGGAGAAGTATTATGAGTTTTTATTCTACTTGTGGTTGCAGACGCCAAAATCGTTGTTGCAATCAAAGTTTTAATTGTTGTTGTCGTTGTGAGAATTATTTTAATAATTGTGGCTGTGGAACCAATACGTTCTTTGAAAGCATTCGTCCTATTAGACCAATCAATCCTGTAACACCTACTACCCCATTCGTACTACGTTCGGTCAACTATATTAATACAACAGCACAAACTGTCGCTGCTGGTGCCAATGTTGTATTAACTGGAAGCACTTATCAAAACCTAAACACTACTTTGGATACGGCTACCGGTGTCGTCACTGTTCCTGATGCTGGTGTTTATCGAATTGATTACCACTTGGTTGCAACAGCTGTAGATCCTGGCGATTTAAGTCGGAGGCCAAGCGGTCTTAGGAA
>JAZSRJ010000074.1:0-11817 GCA_045538425.1 Clostridia bacterium | reverse complement strand
AAAATGACAGATGTTTTACTAAAAGCTACATATTCTGGAGCAACCAGTGTTGTGGCAGGAGCTAACGCAACAAAACAAAATCTAGTTGTTGTAGGAGACACGATAGATTATTCAAGTTTGGATATGTATCAAACATGGATTATCTACAAAGGAACTAACTTATCTAGTTACAATAGTGCATACTTACCAAATGCTCTTGAAATGGAGAGTGGAGAATATCCTATTATCCGTTCTGTTGTAACAATGGGTTATTGGGTAGATAAGGCAAAAGAAATTCCTGTTGCTAACAACGAATACCAAATTGCTGATGCAACACACTTGGGATACCTTATGAAGCAATCCAATGTTTCATCCACCTATACAACAGGTAAAATATTCCGATTAACCACCAAAATCGACTTATTTGGCCTCTATGTAACATCTATTGGACAAACTTATGCATTTAAGGGATTGTTCTATGGTGATGGATTTAGTATTTCTGGTGGCGCTAACCAATCTTTGTTCTATGCAACAGAGAATGCGACACTCGACAATTTTGTGATAACATCACATATTGGGGATCATTTGTTGGCAAAAGAAATAAGCAATACAACTGTTTCTAACATAAAGGCAGATGGTTTTGCTCAGTATGGTTTTGTTGGTACAGCAATCCATTCAACCATTACTGAAACTATTGTGGATATCTATATCAATAACAATATAGAATCTACAACAATTGGTGCTCTTGTTGATACTCTAATAGACAGTAGTATCCAACAATCTTATACTCTTGGGAAAATGACTGTATCCAATGCAACCAATGTTGGTACGATTGTAGGGTTGTTCCAAGGGGAAAGTGTGATTAGTAATGTATATTCTCGTATTGAGTCAATTACTGTTCAAAATACCATCAATTTGGGTGTTGTTGGGTATATTGATGATGCATCTACAGGTACAATTGAGCATCTATATAGTACTGGCAATATACCTATGTATAATGGTGCTAATAGTGATACGACAATATCTTCTGCATATAGTATCGCTCATCAGTTAGCTGGTGTCACCATTGTAACTTTAGAACAATTGAAGTTGTATACAACATTTGATCTTACTTGGGATTTTGTTAATGTATGGACATATAAAGAAGGCGAAAATGATGGATATCCAGTATTATTTGCATTCTACAATACTTATAATGTAACATTGGAAGTTTCTGCAGGTGTTAATGTAGAAAATCCAAGACAAGAGTCTACTATTATGGTTAGTGGATATCATTATCCATTATTGGAAGATGTAACAACAATTACGGTATTGGTAGGTGAAACAAGAGAGTTTACCATTACATCTAATAGTACAAAATACAAAATTGTTGATCTAAAACTCAACAATGTTGCAACAAGTAGTCCTATTACTGTTACAACAACAAGTACAATTTCTTATATGGTTGTTTGCAATACATTCAAGATAACATTCAAAGGCTACGTGACATTCGAAGAAAATGCTCAAGTAGACAATGGTGCTCGTATTGTATTGTATATTAGAAGCAAAGCAACCAATGAGGTAATCAGCATCATATTAAAAGATCAACAAACCATTGTTGTTGATGAGGCAGTTGCTGATACATACACTTTAAGTGTTGGTAGCCAAATGCATTACACAAGCCAAATCTCTATTAATGGAGTATTGTCTAATCAACTCAATTTAACAGAAGATACCGTAATTGAGGTTACCAAGACCAAGAGTGCAGATCGATGGATGAGTTCTAGTGTAGGAACTTATTAGATCTATATTTTAGATTTTGTTGGCCATGTTTTGAAAAACATTCATTCGACATTTCAAAAAATGGCTTTCAAATAGCAAGAGAAAAGTTATACAAAATGTCATAACTTTTCTTTCTTGCGTCTAAAAAACGAAAAAAGAAGGCGAATAGACCTTCTTTTTTTATTTTTAGAAAAATTAGGTTCAAAACCATTTCAACTAACTTGGTAAAATGGTAAAAGTAGTGTATAATAAATATAATATATGAATCAAATAAGGATTATAGATGTATGGAAAAGTTTTTATTAATCGATGGTAATAATTTGTTGTTTCGCTCCTTTTATGCGTTGCCACAGTTAGCTAATTTTCAAGGAGAGATATCTAACGCAGTGTTTGGTTTTACTAATACACTTGTTAAGATGATCAAAACACATCAACCAAAATATATTGCAGTTGCTTTTGATAAAGGGAAGCAAACCTTCCGTCACAAACAATACACAGAATATAAAGCACAACGAAATCCTACACCAAAAGAATTGTTGGATCAAATACCAATGGTAAAAGATCTATTGACAAAGATGAATATTAAGGTGATAGCGTTAGATGAATTAGAGGCTGATGATATATTGGGTTGTCTTAGTCGATCCTATAAGACAGACAACTATCTATTGTCTGCTGACAAAGACTTGTTGCAATTGATCAACAATAATACAAGGGTGCTTGTTCCTCAAAAAGGTGGAGATCCAGAATTGTTGGATGAAGATGCTCTTTATGCAAAATATCAACTACGACCAAGTCAAATTGTAGATCTCAAAGCGCTCATGGGGGATGCGAGCGATAACATTCCAGGTGTGAGAAAGGTTGGGGAAAAGACAGCTCTAAGTTTGCTTGCTCAATATGAGACGTTAGATGGTGTCTATGAACATATTGAAGAGTTGAAAGGAAAACTAAAAGAAAACTTGATAGAAGACAAGGATGTTGCGTATTTGTCACATCATTTAGCAACGATTGTTACCGATAAAGATCTTGGATTTCAATTAGAAGATTTTACGTATGACTTTCCATGGAACAAGGAAGTAAAACAAATATTTGAGAGATACCAATTCAATATTTTACTAAACAAAAAAGAATTGTTTCAAGAAGGGGTAGATGTTGTAGAGACGAAAGTTGATGTACCCAATTGTGTGGAGATTAAAGATTTAGATGAGTTGAAAACTATTGTGACACGTTATCAAGATACCAAGTATTTGATGATGCATATGGATGAGAAGATTAGTTTTTACTTTGGAGAAGGTGAGGTGTATAATATTGGACTTGGTCAAGATTTGTTTTCTTACCCATGGGAGATGAGAGATATTCTTGAAGTGTTCCAAACAATTTTGTCCAGTTCTCAGTGCTTGCTTGTAACACAAGATGTTAAGCAATTCAAAACAAAGATTGGTTCATACAATGTAACGATTGGCTGTCAGTACTTTGATTTGATGTTGGCTAGATATTTAATTAATAGCAATAGCAAAGCTGGTGTTGATCTAAGAACATTGTGTCACGAGAATGGATTAGAGATTGAGGCGGATGCTTATGCGGTCTACGTGTTATATAAAAAGTATACTGAACAATTAGAAACGATGGATCTAATGCAGTTGTACAAAACAATGGAGTTGCCTCTAATTGATGTTTTATTTGAAATGGAACAAAATGGTTTTAAGTTAAATAAAGATAGGCTTTTTGACACAAAAGAGCAACTTCAAGACAAAATATCACAATTAGAAAACAAAATATATCAACTTGCTGACGAAAAGTTTAATATTAACTCACCAAAACAATTAGGTGTAATTTTGTTTGAAAAACTGCAATTGTCCACAAAAAACAATAAAAAGCGTAGCACCAGTGTTGATGTCTTAAATGATCTAAAAGGTGAACATCCAATCATTGATGCAATACTAGAATATCGTTTGTTGTTCAAATTGTATTCAACATATGTTACGGCTTTTATCGATATGCTAGACGAGGAAGATTGTATTCATACAGTCTTTCATCAAGCTTTAACGACAACGGGAAGATTGAGCTCTAGCGAACCAAATTTGCAAAACATTCCAGTTAGAAGCGAAGAAGGTAGGAGTCTGAGAAAATTGTTTGTCTCTCGTTTTGAGGATGGGTATATTATCAGTTCGGATTATAGTCAAGTAGAGTTAAGACTTGTTGCACATTTTTCTAAAGATCCGCAATTGGTGGAGGCTTATCAAAAAGGTTTGGATATACACACAACAACGGCAAGCCAAATTTTTGATGTTCCAATCAGTGAGGTGGATAGCAATCTTAGACGAGATGCAAAGGCTATCAATTTCGGTATTATTTATGGTATGAGTGGGTATGGGCTTAGTCAAACTGTAGGAACATCAACCGCAGTGGCTAAAGATTTTATTAAGAAGTATTTCGAAACTTATCCTAATGTAAAACAATTAATGGATGATAATGTTGCTTTTTGTAAAGAACATGGCTATGTCAAAACGTTGTTTGGTCGTATCCGTCCAATTCCTGAGATTCATAACAGTAATTTTATGTTGCGTAGTTTTGGAGAACGTGCGGCAATGAATATGCCTTTACAAGGTACAGCGAGTGATATTATCAAACTAGCAATGATCAAAGTGTACCAACAACTAAAACAAAAAGGGTTGCGTGCAAAGATGATTGTACAAGTTCATGATGAGTTGGTGATTGATTGTCCAAAAGAAGAATTGGATATCGTCATTGAGTTGTTGCGTGATTGTATGCAAAATGTTGTAACACTGGAAGTTCCATTGGAGGTGGATATTCACTATGGAGCATCTTGGTATGATGCGAAATAAACAATATCAAATACCTTTCGAGTTATAATGACAAAAAAAGACAAGATGAGAAAATATTATACTCATTTTTGTCTTTTTTTCTTTGTACAATTTTTGATTATTGGGCATATACTTGTGCTATGAGAAGAACGAATTGTATTATTTTTGTATGTGTTATTTTGTGTCTAGGGGCAGTTTTTGGTGGTGCGCTTGTGATATACGCAACCATGTATCCTCTAAAATATGAGGAACAAATTGAAGTCTATGCGGACGAGTATAACTTGGATCCTGCACTTGTTGCTTCTATCATCAATGTTGAAAGTCGTTTTCAACCTAAAAAAGTTAGTGGAAAAGGTGCAATAGGGCTTATGCAATTGATGCCTAGTACAGCCGAGGAGATTGCGGACAAACTAGACAAAACGCATTACGATTTGTTTGATCCTAGTACCAACATTGAGTTTGGTTGTTTTTATTTGCAGTATCTAACAACTAAAGTAGGGACGGAGTTGTCTGTTTTACTTGCAAGTTATAATGCGGGATTTAACAATGTCAATCAATGGTTGACGGATAATCAATATTCAACCAATGGGGTCACTTTGGTAACAACGCCATACAAAGAAACCAACGAATATTTGAGGAAAGTCAACAATAACTATACTGTCTATAAAGCAAGATTTTAGGCTTGCTTTTTTATTTTTTCAAAAAAGAATGATTGCTTTTTCTATTTGTTTGTGATATAGTACTTAAGATTATATTAATATACATGGAGAGTATTATGGCAATACAATTTGATAACAATTTGAAAAATCTTTCAAAAGAGACAGATATTAGACAAGCAAAGATTGATGTATTAAAAGACAATGGGGTCAATCCTTATGCTCCAAAATTTGATCAAACACATTCTATTAGTGAAGTGTTAAAATGTCAAGATGGAGACAAAGTAAGTGTTGGCGGTCGTGTTATTTTTAAGAGAGTATTTGGTAAGTTTTCTTTTGTAAAGATTAGCGATATATATGGACAACTTCAAGTATCTATTGGTGTTAATGAACTTTCACAAGACGACTACAAGTTCTTCAAAGATTTCGTAGATAGTGGTGACTATATTGGGGTTGATGGCGAAGTCTATCATACCAATACTGGTGAGTTGACTGTAAGAGTAGAACAACTTCATTTGCTTTCAAAAGCACTTAGACCACTTCCAGAAAAATTCCATGGTCTTACAGATATCGAAACAATCTATCGTCAAAGATATCTTGATCTTATTAGCAATGAAGAACATAGATCAGTATTTGTAAAAAGAAGCAAAATGATTTCCTTTATCCGTAATTTCTTAGTAGACAATGGATTCATGGAAGTAGAGACACCTATTTTGCAATCTGTTGCATGTGGTGCTGCGGCAAAACCATTTGTGACAAAACATAATGCATTAGACAAAACTTATAATTTGCGTATATCTCCAGAAACTTTCTTAAAACAAGTTGTTGCTGGTGGTGTTCCAAGAGTGTTCGAAATTGGTAAAAACTTCCGTAACGAAGGAATGGATAGTTCTCACTTGCAAGAGTTTACAATGCTAGAATGGTATGCAAGTTATTGGGATTATAAGAAAAATATTGACTTTGTACAAAAATTCATCAAATCTATTCTTCTAGAAGTTAATGGTAGTACAAAACTTACTTATCAAGGAACAGAACTTGATTTTGGTGGAGAATGGGATAGAGTAGACTATATTCAATCTCTTAACGATCTTCTTGGTCTCAATATTTTAGAGTATGATGATGTAGACGAACTAAAAGCAAAAGTTAAAGTGCTCAATATTTTTGACAACAAAGAGATTGATGCTGTTGTTGGACTTGGTGGATTGTATGACTACATGTATAAGAGAAAGATTAGACCAAATATCGTCAATCCAACGATTGTATACAATTATCCAAATTTGGTTCCACTTGCAAGACCAAGTGATGACAATAAAAAAGTGATTGAAATGTTCCAAGTTTTGGTATGCGGTATTGAGCTTGTTAAGGCTTATAGCGAACTTGTAGATCCAGCTATTCAAAGAGCAGGATTTGAAGAACAAATGCGTAACAAACTAAAAGGGGATGAAGAAGCTTTCGAACTTGATGAAGATTTCTTGCTTGCTATGGAACATGGTATGCCTCCAATGAGTGGTTTGGGATTTGGTATTGATAGATTCATGACGATCATGTGTGATCAACCAACCATCCGTGATGTAGTTTTGTTCCCAAATATGAAATAAGAGGTTGTGTATGAGTGTTTTGTTTACAGATAGCAATTGTGAATTGTGGTGGGATAAAACAGAGAAGTTGGGTATGAAGTATATTAGTATGCCTTATACACTTGATGACCAACAATATTATTATGATCTTGGGAAAAATCATGATGATAAGATGTTTTATCAAGCCTTAAGAGAAGGTAAAATGCCAATTACTAGTGCGCTTAACCCTCAAAATTATGTTGATATTTTTACGCCATACTTGCAAAATGGTCAAGATATCTTATATGTTCATTTTAGTAGAAAATTAAGTGGTACATTTGATTTTTTAGATCAAGCAATTGCTCAGTTGAAAAAAACATTTCCTGACCAAACAATTCGATATGTAGATACAAAAAGTATTTCGCTTGGTGCTGGGGTGCTTGTATATGAAGCAGGTATTATGCACAAAAGAGGATGTACCGATGAGGAAATAATACAATATATTGAAAATGAGAGAGATCACATATCTACTTATTTTACAGTGGACGATCTAAAACATCTTGTAAGAGGTGGAAGATTGGGTGCTACCAGTGCTTTCTTTGGTGGGATTCTTGGAATTAAGCCAATTTTGAAAGTAAGTATGGATGGAAAAATTGAAGTAGATTCTAAAGCTAGCGGTAGAAAAAAATCAATTCTACAGCTAGTGGAATATCTCAAACAAAATGGTTCTAATGTTGCAGATTATCCAATCGGTATTATTCATGGAGATAGTGAAGCAGATGCCAAGATTTTGGAAGAAAAGGTTCGTGCCGTTGTTGGTCAAGAGGCTGAAATTTGGGTGCAACCAATTGGCCCAACAATTGGTACACATTGCGGACCTGGTGCGCTAGGTTTGATATTCCATTCTAAAAACAAATAAGGTGTTGTCTAAACACCTTTTATTTTGAGGTAAATATGATTACGAAACTAAAAAATGCGACCATTGTAACAATGAACGATCAGTATGAGATCATAGAAAATGGTGTTGTTGTAATTGAAAATGATAGAATACTCAATATAGCAAAAGAGGATAATATAAAAGCAGATATTGAGATTGATTGTAAGGGTGGATATCTTTTGCCAGGGTTGGTAGATGCGTGTGTGTTCTATGATGAAGTAGAGGCGAGAGGGTGTACAAAACTACAACATCTATCTCCAAAATCAATCACGAAAGAAGAACAATTGCAAAAGTGTCAAAAAAGAATTAAAACATCGCTTGCAACTGGTGTGACTACACTTTATGATTATAGTCTTGTGGGTGAATTGATGGAGGTGTATAAAGGCAAAATTAGGGTGAAGAAGGCTGTTGGGAATGATGTTGGACAAGTTTCATCACTCAACAACTTATCCAACGCTTGTTGTGATGTGAAGAATGCTATTTTGTATAGTGCAGATAGTTACTCTATGACGGATGATCAATTGATGCCTATGGTTGAGTTGTTGAAGTCTAAAGAGTTGCCTCTTGCGATGCCAATTCATCGATCTTTGGTAGAGATTGGGGATTGTTATGGACAATACAATATGAGTCCAATTGCTTTGTTGGATGATTTGGGATTGTTACAATTTCCTATCCAATTATTATATGGTACATGCATGGATAAAGAAGATATTTTGTTGTTAAAAGACAAAGAATGTATGGTTACCTTGTGTTTAGAGGAAGATATGTCGTTGGGGTATGGACAAGCCCCAATTATGGCGTATCAAAATCAAAAAATTAATATAACATTAGGAACAGGTAGAGAAGTTCTTGGTAGACACACTATTTTGGGACAAATAAAACAAGCTATGATGGTTGCAAGATCGCAATTTCATAATCCATCTATTTTGCCATTGTTGGATGTGATTGCGATGTGTACCAATCATCATCAAAAAAACGAAATTGGGGTATTGCAAAAAGGTTTTTTTGCTGATATAATACTAATAGAAAAACGAGAATCTTTTGATACAAGTTTTTATCATTTGGAGGAAAACTTGCAATGGACAATGGTAGGAGGAGCGATTGTTTATCAAAGGTAGGAGAGAGTGTATGGAGATGATTTTATTAGTAATATGTACTTTATTTGGACTATCTTTTTATGTTGGGAAGTTTTAATGATGAGAGTGGTGTAGTAACCACTCTTTTTTTTGACATTGTTTTACAAAAAACGACATAAAGTAGTTGACACCAACATAAAATGTTTCTATAATATAAGAAAGGTCAAAGAAAGTCAAACTTTTACAAAGGAGGGATAAGAATGGCAAATATTAGTGACATGATAGAGCAGTTTATCCTAGATAATTTTGTCGATAATTATTCTGATTTGTCTCGTAATGAATTAGCTAATTTTTTTGGTGTGTCTCCTAGCCAAATCAATTATGTTTTGGCGACGCGTTTTACGTTTGCAAAAGGGTTTGTAACTGAAAGTAAGCGTGGAGGTGGTGGATATATACGCATCTCTAGAGTGGAAGAAGATGACTTTATCAAAGATGTTTTGACATCGATTTTGGATAGGCCAATTGATGTGATGACGGGAAACCAAATATTGGATAATTTGTTACATCATGAGTTGATAAGTGAGAAAGAAAATAAGTTATTAAAAAAGACGATTAGTTCTAAAGCTCTTAAAATGCCAATTGATTATGAAGATGAGCTTAGAACTAAAATAGTAAGAAATATTCTTATGGGATTAATGGAGGATTAATATGATTTGTGATGTTTGTGGAAAAATAGCGACTTACCATCATAGTATCACCATTAATGGTGTAACAAAACAACAACATTTGTGTGCCGAATGTGCAATACAAAAAGAAGGTGAGCAAAGTAGCATTTTCCAAATAGGAGATCTATTAGATCATTTTCAACAAGATTATTGGGATAAAGGCCAAATAAAATGTATATCTTGCGATTGTACATTCGAAGAATTCAAACAATCGGGGATCGTTGGTTGTGCAAAGTGTTATGAAACTTTTTATCAGCAAATATTGCCAGCTATCGAACGTGTTCAAGGATCTACACAATATGTAGGGAAAAAACTGAATTTGCAAGAATCCAGAAGAGAGTCTGAGATTGCAGAGCTGGAACAAAGATTGCAAGAATGTGTACAAAAAGAAGATTACGAAACTGCTGCATATTTGCAAAGACAAATTCGAGAATTAAAGGGGGAATAAGATGGATTTAAGTGAAGTAATTATCTCATCAAGAGTTAGAATTGCTCGTAATCTTAGTAATCATCCTTTTCCTCATATGCAAAGCATTGATGAAAGTGCTCAAGTAATTGATGAGGTGTTCAAAGCATTTCGCAAAATAGGGAACTTTAATTATTACAAACTAAAAAACTTGAGTTACAACAATGCTAATTTGTTTTTAGAAGAAAACTTGATTAGTCAAGATCTAGTAAAATCTAATTCAAGAGCGGGGCTTATTAAAAGTGAAGATGGCACAGTGAGTATCATGGTGAACGAAGAAGACACTTTACGTATGCAATGTGTTGTGCCAGGTATGGGGGTTGCAAAAGCGTATGATATCATGAGTGATATTGATGCAGAAGCATCCAAATATCTTCCGTATGCCTATCATGCACAATTAGGATATCTTACTGCTTGCCCAAGTAATTTGGGTACAGGAATTAGAGCGAGTGTTATGATGTTTTTACCTGCGCTCACACTGTCTAATGCAATGCCTGATGTTATCGCGGCTGTGAGAAAGTTGGGTGTTACTATACGAGGAGCTGGTGGAGAGAGTAGTAAGGCACTTGGGTATCTGTATCAAGTAAGCAACCAAACCACACTAGGAAAGACTGAACAAGAATTGATTGGACTGGTGGAAAGAACGGTTAACAAAATCTACGAGTTAGAACAATCTAGTAGAAAGAATATGTTGCAAAATGATAACACTGCGCTGATTGATAGTTGTTATCGTGCATATGGTGTCTTAACCAATAGTTACACGTTGACAATGGAAGAATATTTTGAGTTGTCAGCTAAAGTAAAATTGGGAGAAGTTCTTGGTGTGATGCGATTGAAAAATAGTGAGATTTTTCAAGAATTGGATGTTGCGGTTAAGCCATATCATATCATGGATCGCTATGGGAAAAATCTAACGCAAGAAGAAAAAGATATTCAAAGAGCAGACTATGTTAGTAGAGTTTTGCGAAATAATAGAATTTATGATTAAGGAGAAAATAGTATGTCTTTTGGTATAAAGGTTACAGAAAATGTCAAAAAGTCAATTAATTATGCTAACAATATAGCATTTTCTTACAACAACTATCAAATTGGTACTGAGCATATTTTGTATGGTTTAGCGTGTGTAAAAGACGCAACAGCGTCAAAAGTGTTACAACAATATGGTGTAACAGCTGATATGTTGGATCGTGTATTTAGTAAAAATAATTCAAAACGCGCGATGATTAATTTGGTGCCATCAATTGATATGACTCCTAGAACACAAGAAGTCTTTACGATTGCCAATCAGTTTGCACTCCAAATCGGTCAAAGTTATATAGCAACAGAACATGTATTGATTTCGCTTTTGATGCTAGAAGATTGTTACGCGGTGAAGATATTGCAAAAAGCTTTTGGTGTGGATATTGAACAAATGAAATCTACCATTTTGGGAATACTCAAAAAAGAAGCTGGGTTTACATCAAAATCAACACAAAATGTACAACCAGAAGAAAAATATCGTCAAAGTGCGGCAACTAGTGTAGGTAATAGACCTAATGTGAGTCAACAAGGTAGTGCATTGCCACAAGAATTATTGGAGATGGGGCAAGATCTAACATTAAAAGCGCAGCAAGGCAAAATTGACAAAGTGATTGGTAGAACAGAAGAGACTGCAAGAGTGATTGAAATTCTTTGCCGAAAAACCAAAAACAATCCTGTCTTAGTTGGTGAAGCTGGGGTTGGTAAGAGTGCTGTTATTGATGGATTGGCTCTTGCTATTGTTAATAATGAAGTGCCTGAGGAGTTGAGAGGAAAGACCATCTTTAGTTTGGAGCTTGGTGGACTGATGGCGGGGACACA
>JAZSRJ010000072.1:0-2500 GCA_045538425.1 Clostridia bacterium | reverse complement strand
TATATAATATCATGAGGTATGTTATGCGTTCTAATTTTTTTGTTTTTTACAAACAATATCAAGGTATCCCACCTCGCTCTATTGAACTGGATAATCCTTCAATAGAATCTTTACAATCATTCTTAGAGGAATTACCTAATATTCGTACTGATTTTCCCATCAATATAACTTTTCCGGAAGAACAAATACCCGGCGACAAACTGCAAATTGTTAAGCAAATTTATGGTCAAACAAAACAATTAGGAATGAAAGATCCTCAAATTATTGTTAACCATAGACTCTATAGTAAAGAAAAACAACGCAATCAAACTTTTGAAAAATCTTGGGATTTTAAGGCATGGTCTAAAGCAAACGATTTTATTCAAGATGTAGTTCAACATGTCAAAGATTGTGGACTTTCTCCACTAGAAGCAGCTGCATATATTACTGAATGTGTATCAGGAATCTCCGCTTATCAAGAACAAAAAAATCCTAATACAACAAAATTGCCAGACAACCAATTTTTGGTAGGAGCTTTCTTAGATGTTCAAGATTTTGTTTGTGCCGGTTATTGTGATCTTATGCGCGCTATTGTTACAGAACTCAACATGCCAGGTTTGAGTGTAGATGTGTTGAATTCTAAAGCAATCTCTCCGTCGGGAAAAGAAGATAAGCATGCACAAATATTGCTACATTTTAATGATGAAAAATATGATGTAAAAGGATCTAGAGTCATTGACCCTACATGGAATCGTATGATTCATCCTATGAATGAAAATAGTCACTCTAGAGAAAATATCAAATTACCAATTATGGCATATTTTCTACTTGATTATCGCTATTTTAAGCATCGTACTGGAATACAATTAAGTAATTTTGAAACAACAGAAACAAATGATTTTGGATACGAAACAGGTATACCTTTGAATGAAACTATGATACAAATCAACAACAAAGAATCATTCAACCTCATCAATCAACAACTAATAGAAAAAATCTATTTTACCATGTTACAAAAAAGTTATCCAGATTGCTCTTTTGATGATCTTTATCGATATATTGAGTTGAGTCTAAAAGAATCTCATCATATACTAAATCGCTTTAATCAACAACAAGCAGATGTTCTTTCCCTTATTACTTCAGCCAATCTACTGAATTCAAAACAAGACCTACAATGGATGTATTTTGTTAACAAAACCAACAAAAGTGTACTCACAATAAAAGAAGCATCTTTAGCACTCAATAAAAAGAAACAAGCTGAATTAGCAAGAGCTCAAGAAGAAGCCGAAATCAACCAACTTCTCCCTGACGTAAAAGCTAGACTTGCTGCAATGATGCAAGAAGAAACCATTGCTTCACTCACTCCAGAAGCAGTCGCTGAGGCACAAAGAATGCTTGACCAACATTCAAAAACACTGCTACAAAAAATGGTAGATCATCTAAAACAATATTTTGGTGGCTTTGTAAAGAACAAAGACAAAACTTATACTTTGGATCAATCCAACATACAAGAAATGGAATAATGACTAAAATATAAAGACTATCAAACAATAAAAAAGGAAGATGTTTTCTTCCTTTTTTCGTTTTTATTAACACTTTTTAAGTATGAGATGTTGATCATAGAAGTCTTATGATCATTCCTTTTTCTCTAGAATAAATTCTATTGTCTAGAATAAATCCTATTCACTAGGATAAATCCTATTCTCTAGGATAAATCCCTATTGATAAAATTTCGTCTTTAAGTAAACAGTTAGCACTGAGATATCTGCTGGGCTAACACCACTAATACGACCTGCTTGTCCTAAGTTGAACGGACGGATTTCATCTAGTTTTTGTTGAGCCTCAATTCTAAGTCCTTTGATAGCATAATAATTGATATCATTTGGAATCAATATACTTTCTTGATTTTTTGCTTGAGCAATTTGGATATCTTGCTTAGATAGGTATCCTTCGTATTTTAGTTGTATCTCAACAGTGGTCAAAATATTTCTTGGAACATCTGTTAGGATATTGTATGTCTTCACAATATCATCAATATGAATATTGACACGTTTTAGCATATCCTTGTAGGCAATACCCGACTTCGGCATGGTCTCCCCTTTTGCTTCAAACAAGGCTCTTAGTTTTGCATCAGGTGCAACACTCTTAGACAGCAATGCAATACATTCTTCTATCTTTGCACGTTTTTTCTTAAACGCATTGTATCTAGCACGAGTCACTAGTCCCATCTTATATCCTATCTCAGTGAGTCTAAGATCAGCATTGTCTTGTCTTAGCCACAATCTGTATTCTGCACGACTTGTCATCATACGATAAGGTTCGTTCGTACCCTTAGTTACTAGGTCATCAATCAGCACACCAATATATGCATCACTGCGTTTTAAGATCAATGGATCTTGACCAGTGCAATATCTACTTGCATTGATACCTGCCACAATACCTTGAGCAGCTGCTTCTTCATAACCACTAGTACCGTTGACTTGTCCTGCAAAGTAAAGACCTTTTATTTTCTTAAGTCCTA
>JAZSRJ010000069.1:0-3343 GCA_045538425.1 Clostridia bacterium | reverse complement strand
GTGATACCTCTTTCTTTTTCAATAGCATTGCTATCCATAACACGATCAGCAACTTCTTGATGTTCTCTAAAAGCACCACCTTGTTTTAGCATTTCATTGACAAGACTAGTTTTACCATGATCAACGTGCGCAATAATGGCTACGTTTCTAATATTTTTACTCACTTTCTTTCTCCTATAACTTGCTTTCACAAAAAAAGACCTTGCAAAGCAAGAACTTTAACGTTGGTATTATATCACACTAGATACCAAATGAAAAGAGTTTTTTACAAATTTTATAAAAAAAGAGATTACTCTTTAAGCAATCTCTTGTTCATTTTCAATAAATTGTCTCCAATTAATATACCCTATTTTGTCTGCATCTTTTTTATTATACATCTCAAGCGCTGTTGGATATTTGTTCTCAATAAGCATGTTGAGGAATTGACATGTTAGTTCATTATATTGTCTTTCAGCCAACAATAATGCTTTCAATCCAAAACATTGGTATTGATCGCAAGATGCCAATTTGCGATTGTAATGATTATTCAATTTTTCCATAACCGCATGATATCTAGATTGGCGTAACAAGTATGGGTGGAATGCTCCAATCAATTCTTCACATCCATAATTCAAAATAACATCCAACAATTGATCTTCATCTTCAATGTTTTTTTGATTGAGCGTACATCTTTGCATCAAAGATTTTTTTCTAATGATTTTTGGAATACATCCATACTCATTGATGGTAAGACCATTAGGATAAATAGCATCAATAACATCTAAGGTGATTAATTGTTCTAATTCATGTCCAATGATTGTATTTTCAAAATTTTTCACCAACCTCATATCATAATCGAGCGCATATTGACATTGACTCAAAAAATCAATCAATTTGTTTCGAGCACTTTCCCCTTCATCTGTTTGGAGAACTTGACAAGCAAACTTTTTGTTTTTACGGTTGAATACATCTTTTAAGATAGAAAGATTGAGAAAAAAAGCATTTGGATGAAGCATCTCTAATTTTTCTATCATTTTGTTCTTTTTATAATTTTCCACAAATGCAAACATAACGAATCCCTCTTTATTATTGAATTAATTATAACTGACAACTACCTTATTGTCAATACTGCTTTTTGAAAAAACATTGTCATTGTTGCAAAAAATATCTATTTGTCACACAAAAAAAGAACAACTTATTGTTGTTCTTCTTTTTCTTCACCATGATCATATTGTACAACCAATTTCAATTTTTTAATTCTTGTACCATCAAGTTCGGTAATTGTATACGTTAAATGCGCAATTTTCTTAACAAAATTACTATCTTCATCCAAAACTTCATCAATAGCATCCGTCTTAATTTCGGCACCTAATTGTGGAATATCTGCCAATGTTTCGTATAGATATCCAGCAACACTGCTATAATTTGTTTCTGGTAAGTGTTCAATTTCGAGTTCTTCATATAGATCTTTTAGATCCATATCACCATCTAATTCGTAAGTATTGTCATCCATCTTTTGGAACATGATTTTTTCATCTTCTTCATCATCATGTTCATCATAGATTTCCCCTACCACTTCTTCAATAGCATCTTCCATGCACACAAGACCACTGGTTCCACCATATTCATCTACTACAATAGCCATATGTTTTTTGCTTGCTTGCATAGAACGAATAATTTCGTCAACTTTCATTTGTTCACTAATAAATAATGGTTCCATAACGAGTTGTTGAAGATCAATGACATTATTGGTCAAAATACAACTAAAGAAATCTTTTTGATTTAGCACCCCAACAATATGATCTTTATCTTCTTCATATACTGGCAGTCTAGAATATTGATATTCTAAAAAGGTTTGTTTGATTTTTTCGATATTCTCATCACTATTAATATTTTCTACAGCAACCATGTCCACACGTGGCGTCATAATATCATAAGCTGTTGTATTATTGATGTCAAGCACTCCTTGGAAAAGTTCTGCATCCTCACCATCAATAACCCCTTCTTCTTCCATGGTATCAATAATGCTTTCCAATTCGTTTTCAGTAACTGTTGGATTATTGTCTTGTTTGATACGTTTTGTAAATACTTTTTGTAATGCTTCAAAAAGAAAACTGATTGGTGTCATCACCTTCATCAACAAATACATTACACCAGAATATCGCATAGCAAGTTTATCTGGATTGATTTTTGCTAGACATTTTGGCATTATTTCACCAAAAATCAATACAATAATTGTCATCACAACAGTGTTAAGTGTATTGGCAAGTGTTGGACTTACAAACATTTTTCCAAAAACAACAGCACATAGTGTTGTACTAGCAATATTAACTAGGTTGTTACCAATCAATATCGTTGTGAGTGTTTTGTTATATCGATCCAGGATATATAGAGCTTTTCTAGCCCCTTTTACCTTTTCTTCCGCAAACGACTTCATACGTAGCAAGTTCGCTGTTGAAAAGGCTGTTTCTGCGCTTGAAAAGAAAGCAGAACATGCAAGCAAAACTGCAATAAAAAATATTAAAAGATAATCTACATTTCCTGTAAATACTTTTGCTCCAATTAACCAACTGGGCGGCAACATAATAAAAAATCTCCTTTATGTATATAATGAGTATATTATAGCACATAAAAATAGGATTTGCAAGTATTACAAAGATATTGTTATATTCTTGCAAAAACGTCTTTTACTTATGTATGTTCTTACCCAACAGAATGTTACACTTCACACTCATCTTGCAAGTATACACAATGATCAACTTGATCCACACCTTGATCCACCCGTTCTAAGATTTGTTCAATTGTACAAGTATAAAATTGTCCACAATATGCGTCCAAAAAATCAACATGATTTTTCTCTAACGCCAAATCAAATAGATGTCTCCCTTTATAATCAACATCCCCAATTACTTTATCATCTTGTAAGATGGTAGGATACAATTGATTAAGATTGGCAAGCATAATGTATGTTGCAAGTGTCCAACCAAAACAATCTTTTTGACTCATAAGAATTGGGTTTTGCATTGCTTCTTTTGTCGCTTGCTCCAATTTCATACACGCACAATACATGCCCAAGTTATGCCCATTCCTTGATTGATGCAAACATACTTGTGGATGACGCAATACAATAATGGCAACCTTTTCCATCCCATAAAGACTAGCAATCATCCCAAGATTGCGACCTTTCTCATCTTGACAGTCTAACAATTGCGGATATTCTCCAATCAATTGTATAAGCGCATTTTCATTCTTTTCCCTCTTCATTGTCTCTACAACAATTTCAAACATGCTTTGTAGTTCGTTTTCCATTTTTAACCCTCATTTAGCGAGAGCAGTTTATCAATTTTTCTTGTTTTTGGCAAGC
>JAZSRJ010000025.1:0-5835 GCA_045538425.1 Clostridia bacterium | reverse complement strand
AATTGTCAAACAAATTAGCCTAATATCCGTATATTTTTCAAAAAATAATTTTTAATAAAATAATAAAAAAGAGGCTATATTTTCCTCTTTATTTTTTCAAAAATTTCTCAAACAAATAACACTAATTTTTTATCGTATTTTGTGTCTTATATTTTTCTTTTGTCGCCATCCCTCCACGCAAATGTCTCACTTCTTTATGGTACGCAAGCAGTCTTTGTACCCGCTTATACAAATCATAATTCACCTCTTTTAAGCGAATGCTTACATCTAGATGTACTGTGCTTTTACTAATTTCAAAATGTTTTGCACATTCTCTAATTGTACATTGGTTTTCCAACATATAACTAGCAAAACCAACTGGTCTACTTCCAATATCTTGCGACATAGCACACTCCTTTATGGTTGCCCATATCACAACATATGTTATATTTTGTCGATTTATGTCTAATTCACGATAAAAAAGGTTGATTCCTATAAGAACCAACCTTAAAAATTACTTTTTATCAATCAAAGAGATGATATCACCAATTGTTTTTAACTTGATAGCGTCTTCATCCTCAACAGTAATACCGAATTCATCTTCTAATGTCATAAGCAATTCTACAACATCCAATGAATCAGCGCCTAGATCTTCTACTACCCTGCTTTCTTCTGTAATTTTATTTTCATCAATACTCAACTGTTCGCCAAGCAATTTTTTAATTTTTTCTAATGTTGTCATAACAACCTCCTAGTATCTTTAGTATACATAATTTTTCACGTTTCTCCAACTATTTTTTCATACTATTTCAAAAAATATTCAACCACTGGGACAAAATATTATTTTTTATTTATTGTCACAAACATTACACTTTATGTCATAACTTTATTATTATAAAACAATAATGTTATTTTGAACCCAAATCTAAATATTGGTTAGGATCAACAGCTACACCATTACGAAACACCTCTAATCTCAAATGAGAGCCAAGTTCACTTTCTCCTGCACTTGCCGTTGCTGTACCAATCAATTGACCACTTGTTACAGTATCCCCCACACCAACTTTTGCGTCTGCACTAAGAGAGGAGTATTTTGTAATCAATCCATTATCATGTGTAATCTCAATGGTTGTACCATATAGGTAGTTTTCACTCACAGCAGATACCGTTCCCGCCAAACATGCATACACACTACTACCCTCTGCCACTTGAAGATCTACAGACTTATGCGCTTCCCATTGATTTAGTGTTGCATTATACATCAGCGCATCCGCACAATAATCTTTTCCTACCGTAAAGTTAAGTACTGGATTGTAAAATGATTGTGCAGCTGTCCCTGTCTCTACTACATTTGGCGTTGTTCCACTTGTCGCAACCACTACACTAAGTACGATAGCAAGTACTAGCATTACCGCAGAAACAATCAAAACATACATATATTGCTTTAACCAATTCACAATTTTTTCTTTCGTTGTTTTTTCTTTTACTAACATAAATAACCTCCTAAGCTATGTAATCTTAGACACCAAATTCACTTCTTATACTTAAAACCCCGCAAAAATAATAGGATATCCAATTAAAACTTGAGTTTCTTTCAAAACAATTTGGAGATTGGTCTTTTCACCATCTAAATAATAATAATCTATCAAACTATCATCAAATCCATACAATATCCTCATATGATCCAACTTTTCCTCTCTTGTAATAAATACTTTTTTCTTAATCAAATCCCATTGCTCATAATCTATTGCAACTACAATAGATGCAACATTGCCTTGGCTAATCCCCTCCTTGGTACACGCAGTCAATTTCGTCTCCCCAGCATACGTTACATAATACTGTCCTTCCACATCCAAAACATGTGACATCGTTGAAGTAGATACAACCAAACATAATAAAAACAAAACAATAAAAAAGAAAGCCATTTTTTTCATATAAAAAGGTAACCCTATTCCAACTTCTTTATACTATCAAGTATAAGATTTTGATAAATTTGCAAACTAAATATATGAAATATCGCCTTTTATTGACATTGTTTTTACTCGCTGTTATCTCTTGGGTGTATAACCCTACTTTTTGCGTCTGCGCCAATTCTAACGAAATTGATACACACAAAACCCTCCAACATTTAGTAAGAACAAAACAATACTCTCAAGCATACGAGTTATTACGAAGTTCTTGTATAGATAATTGTTGGTATGTGTTTGATCAACCCCTTTACAACACCATCTTAGATCACCAAAAACAATATCTAACCATTACTACAACAGCATTACTGAAAAACAATCAACCAGAAGAAGCGCTCTCCCTGCTCAAACAACATGAAACTTTTTTTCAGCACTCCACCGAATTTCAACAACTTTATGCTACCGCCAATTATCAAAACAATAAAAACAACTGGTGTCTATATCAAGGAAAGATCCCTATCTTATCATTCAATCCTTTACTTGCTCATCCAGATACCGCACTACACCCCAACAACCCAAAGCGATTACAACTAGCCAACAATCACCTCACCCCAACCGAATTCTCAAGAGTGTTAAACAATCTTTATGACAATAACTATGTTTTGGTTGACATATTTGACAAATATAATGTTATCAATCATGAAGTTCAAGAAAAAGAACTTTATATTCCAAACAACAAAAAACCGATCATTATCCACCTTAATAATCATTGTTATCCAAAGGATGAAAAAGGAAAAGGACTGGTAGACAAAATCATTGTTGATGATAAAAACAAACTAGCCACCTACACATCTAAAAAGTCTATACAAGATAGAATTAGTTATAACAACGAGACGATTACCATACTTGAAAACTTTATCGCAAAGCACCCTGACTTTGTTCATAATGGCGCAAGACCCATTATATCCTTTAGCGGTGAAGAAGGAATACTCGGATACAAAACACAAAAGACCAATGCCAATAGTAGATACGATATCAAAAAGGCATTGCAAGTTGTTACAAAACTAAATAATTTAGGATATCGTTTTGCAAGCAATGGGTATGCATACACCCCCGCCAATATGAACGATATGTATTACAATAAAGATTGTTATTCTTGGAGAGAAGAGGTAGGCAATATTGTTGGCGATACACCATTATATATCTCAACTCACCCACTGCAACCCAATTACACAACAGTTCTCCAGAACTATGATTTCCCTCTTCTCATTACTCCAGACAACAATAAACATTTGCCAATATACGAAGTAACTGGAAAAAACTTACAGAGAAAAGATTTATATTTGACTGATTTTTTCAATCCCAACGATATCATTAGTTATGAAGAAAGAGATGTCTACAGTCAAGACACAGTAGACACGTATATTCCATAATAAAATAAAAAAAATAGCGTCAACCACTTGCAAAATAGCCCAAAGTTAGATATAATAATGGGGTCAAATAGATGGCGCTATGGTCAAGAGGTCAAGACGCAGCCCTCTCAAGGCTGAATCACGGGTTCAATTCCCGTTAGCGCTACCAATCATAGAATGTATGTTGAATGGTTAGAATGTTAGCTTGAAAGACTACATTCTAATCATTCTTTTATTATAAGGAGTATATTATGGACAAACAATTATTCGAAACACTACAATCTCGTGGTTACATCTACCAAACAACCAACGAAGAAGAAGTGAAAAAATTGCTAAACGGCGAACCTACTGTATGCTATGTGGGTATTGACCCAACAGCAGATAGTCTTCACATCGGTCACTGTTTTCCACTTATCATTGCTAGATACCTACAAGATGCTGGACACAAAGTCATTATTCTTCTTGGCGGTGCAACAGCCAAAATTGGTGACCCAACTGGCAAAACAGACATGCGTAAAATGGTTGACGACAACTTTATCAACAGCAATTACCAAGGTATCAAAACCTGTATTTCTAAGTTTGTAAGACTAGATGGAGACAATCCTGCTATTATGCTCAACAACGCAGAATGGTTCAATAATCTTGGATATATTGATTTCATGAGAGAAATTGGCGTTCATTTTAACGTCAACAAAATGCTTGCCAGTGATGCATACAGCAGAAGACTCGAACAAGGTGGACTTACTTTCTTTGAAATGGGCTATATGTTGATGCAAGCATACGACTTCGTATACCTCAACCAACACTATGGTTGCAGACTAGAGTTTGGTGGTAGCGACCAATGGGGCAACATCCTTGCTGGTGCAGATTTGGGTAGAAAATTGGCTATCGCTAAAGGTCAAGACGCCGAAACCTTCCAAGCATTTACCAATCCACTACTCACCAACTACGAAGGTGTCAAAATGGGTAAAACAGAAAAAGGTGCTCTTTGGGTAGACAGCAAAAAGACAAGCCCTTATGAGTTTTACCAATATTTCTACAACGTCGACGACAAAGATGTTGAAAAACTACTCAAATATCTAACCCGTCTTCCATTAGACGAAATTGCTAACCTTATGCAAGGAGATATTCGTGTAGCAAAACAAACCATGGCATACGAAATCACAAAACTTGTTCATGGAGAAAAAGAAGCAACGAATGCAGTAGAAGCATCCAAAGCATTATTTGCTGGTGGTGTAGATATGAGCAACGTCCCAACTTACACTTGGAATAAAGAAAAAGATGTGACTCTTGCAGACCTTTTAGTATCTACAAAACTTGTCACTTCAAAATCTGAAGCACGTCGTATGTGCGAACAAGGCGCTGTTAGTGTCAAAGGCGTACCAACCAAAGATTGGGCACTTGCCATTACATCATCTATCTTTGAAGACGGACAATTGCTACTTAAAAAAGGCAAAAAATCTTTTGTCAATGTTGTATTGCAATAATCAACAACAAAAAAGACTAGGAAGAACATAAACTTTTGAAACTAGTAAAAAGAATCATATCTTTATCGATGTGATTCTTTTAATTTTTTATATTAGTTTAATCCCACAAGCTCATCAATAGTTATATTGAAAAATTTAGCAAGAATGATTAAAGAATTCATATTGGGTTCTCTAAGTCCATTTTCCCACAAACTAATGACACCTTTGCTTACCCCAATTGCTTTAGCTAATTCTACTTGCCCTAATTCTTTTTCTAAGCGCAATTCTTTTAAGTTGTTTTTAAATTTATTTTGATATTCCATATAATTATATTCTCACAAATGTAAGAAAATATCTTGACTTCTTACAACTGTAAGATATATAATTGTATTAATATTATTTAAAAGGAGAAACATATGAAAAACATAACAAAGAAATTTTTAGTAGGAGCATGCCTTGGATTTGTGGGAATGGGATGTTTAGCTGGTTGCGATATGTCTGCTGAAGATATGGCAAAATGGGAACAAAAAGCAGATATAGTGATTGAAAAATTAGACAGAGCAAATGAGACCGTAAAAGAATCAAATATTTTGTGGGAACAACAACTTAATAAACTTAGCAAACAAGAGGCTTATGATATTTTAAGTAATGCAAATACAAATATGAAACTATTAAATATTAAAAATACTCCATATATGTATGAAAGAAGAATATTTAGTCCAAATGTTATAAACGATGACGGCGAAGATTATGAGAAAACGATAGTAATACCAACAGAAAAGTCTATAATAAATAAAGAATTCTATTGGGATAGTGATTTGGATGCATATAGTGAAGATTATTGTATAACAAAATTAGATATTAATGATCGTTCTATGACATATCTTTGTGGAATTGATAATGGTGAAGAATTTGCTATAAGTCCATATCAAGAAGATTGGTCACAAGTAAAAGAAATGCTAACATCTTTTAGTGATACTAATAACGACTTAGCTTTAAGGGATTTTAATATGGACAATATTCTTTCTTATAGTTGTGATGAAAACGGAGTTTATACATTTAATGTTATTA
>JAZSRJ010000013.1:0-10595 GCA_045538425.1 Clostridia bacterium | reverse complement strand
TATATACCAATTTATTTGTCAATAATTGTCAATTATGGTACAATGACTTTGAGAATAATCTTTTGATGTTGGTGCAAAACATCAAAAGTGTGGAAAATGGGAGAAATCAAAATGCAAAAAAAATTTTTACCAAAGGTTATCAATCTTAGTCTTATCCTCTTGTTATCTTTTATGCTCGTCTTAGTTGGGGGCAACTTTAGACGTCAACAATTGATTGCAGATGAAGATATTGCTAGTTATTCTACTACATTACCATATGAGGATTTGTTTAAGGCTCAAGTTGTCAACAAAACCATCCAATCCATCTCCAACAATCAATTTGATTATAGTCAAGCAGGAACAGAAGGATCTACAACTAGTCTAATCTATGACAACAATCAAGTAGGTACTACCATCAATCGTGATGATGTGATCATGCTTCACAACTATCAAAAATCCAATGGTAGCGATGCAGAACTTGTGTATATTGCATTTGGTCCAAAATTTACTGATATCTCCAACGCTCCTGAAGTCATGATAGATATCCAAACCGCTAGACTATATGTCAATGGTGTACACAAAACCGAATTGGCTAAACATAACAATGTGAATGTGGGCACAACCGCTTCTAACTATTATTTTGGATATTTTGATCTCAATTCTGTTGACTACGGTCAAGGTATCTACACTTTCGCGTTTGCCTATACCCTATACACCTACGACGACAACGGATCTCTCATTACAACCAACGCACTAACTTATCGTTTTGATTTTTATCTCTTAGATCAAGATACATATGCTAAAAGTTATACTTCTAGCAACAACTTCCCAGATGTTATCAATGCAACCAACTATATTGCTAACAACAACTTCCATCAACAAAACAAAATCAACTATTATTACAACTATACAATTTCACAAGCACCAGTTGTACAATATGATGCAGAAAACTACAATCTTAGTTATACACACACTGCTCCTTCTGTAGAAGATGTATATACTACCTATACGGAAAGAACAAAATCTACAACCAATAGTGCAACCTATGATAGACTAAATATCTATACTCTTAAAAATGGAGAACAAATAGATGTTACGAGTCTTGTGGCTAATAGTGAAGGTCACTTTATCCACACTATCACCTTTGATGTACAAGGAACATATGAATTATCTGTCCTTTACCAAGTTTTAGATAGTGACACACAATACAAGATTTTAGACACTGTAGATGTTGACAACTATCAATTTGACCAAACATATCAAGACAACAAAGTTGCTGATGATCAATTAGTCATTAATGTTTTTGGTGCTAAAGCATATTACAACAATCAAGGCAATGAAAAACAATTAAAATATGTAGATAATTCTATCAAACTTGATGCGGATTTTTCAACATTAGTTAAGCCAACTAGCATTACCTCTTACATCAACACCATTGCCGGCTCAAATAATTACGCCAACAACATCTCTTACACAGGCTCAACTTATAGCGCTATGGTCAACTACAATAGCGAGAACAAAACCTATACTGATTTACCATTCCCTACAACCAACCTTGGCGGTATTAGTTTTGATTGTTTTGGAATTCCTGCTTACAACGGAACAACTCCAGAAAGTTATTATTACAAATATAGTACATTTGCTGATCTTCTTAGCAACACCAATGGAACAAAATATCTATTACCAAAAGAGACAACCATCTCTAGTGTTGGATATTATGACGTAACTTTAGTTTATACTTCCAACAATGCCCACAACACACAATTAAAATTCTATCAAAGATTTATTTTTGGTATTGTCAGTGGCGAACCTGATGTATTGATTAATATTACTGATGAAAATGGCGTAACAACATCCATTGGAAAACAAAAATATACCAATGATGATGTTAGCTTTTCCATTACACCAAAAAATGTACAAGGTGTAGTCAACGGAGTTGATATCGATGCGCTTAACCAAGCACAATTCTGTATTCCATTCCGTCCTGTCTACCAAAGAGCTGATTTTGGTTCAACAACTTATAGTAGTGAAGTTGCTATTACTGCTGATACCTTATTGTCTACTAATGGTCATTACTCCATTACTGTATACTATGGTGTAAAAAGTAAAAATAATTATGAATTCACCATTGACAAAACCAATCCAGCCACACCTACACCATTCTTAGTCAACGCTGTACAACAAAGTTTTGATAGCCCAATTATCATTGGTTATATCAAAAACACAGAATTAGCAATTAACAACAATATGACCAATGATTGGTTTGCTCTAGACTACGAACACACTAAAGAAAGTGGTGCTTCTGTTACTGTTCAATATGAAAAATACGAATTTGTCAAAGATTCTACAATTGCAATTGCCAACAATCAAGGACTTATCTCCAACGGATACAATTTGCCAACAGAAAATCTTATTGCAGAACTAAATCCTTATTTGTTAGAAACAAATGAGCTTGGAGCTTATAGCATAACAAGTGTATTAAAACCTATTGAACCTGCCATCTATGTCTTTACTTTAACAGACACAGCAGGCAATACAACAAAATATGCAATTTTGTATGATAATACACGACCAAATATTATTGTAGAACCAGCACCAAGCAACACTTACAATATTGTCAATAAAGAAACAACCCTTACATGGGGACAAGCTAAAACCTTCCAATTGGAAAAAGACGACAACAATGTTGTCTCTGATATGCTCAACTTACTAGGTAATTCCTATAATACAGCAGAAGAATATTATACCCTACCTGTTGCATTGACTGACATCTCTGTCTCTATCTCCAACCAAGAAGGTGAACTAACAAAAACATACAAAGCATACAATATGCCAAGCGTAACTCTAGCTATTAGTAGTGATGATACCAATTATACCAATGGCATTCTTGGTGGCGAAGCTGTATATACTTTCACTATTGCAGATAAGAGTATGAACAGCACTGTAGACACAACGAAAAAGTATACCATCGAAATGAATTTGGACCAATCTCTTGGTATGGTCTTTATCGGTAATACTGGACATACTAGTCTCAGTAAAGTTACCAATCTATATACCGACAACATTACCAATGCCAATGCGTTGTATTTCTCTTATATTGCTGGCGAAATCAACACCGAGTATTATCTAAACGAAGCAGATGTTACCTACACCTATTATCCATTCAACGCAACAGAATATGCTGGCGCTAATAGTGATAATAGCACTCTTAACCAAATGATTGATTTGCTCAATGAATTACAAAATCTTGCAACAACTGAAGGCATCACAGAAGCAACCATTAACAATATTACACCAAAGTATCCTTTTGTAAGTGCCGCAAGCAAAAGCAATCAAGTTGTCAAACGTTCTGCCTATTCTAATCCAGATGACGCAAAACGTATCTATTCAAATGTAATCAACGCAGATACAACAACCGGTTATACCAATGAAGGTATGTATATCTTCCGTAGAGAGTATAAAAGCAGTAGTTTTGACGCTTCCGCATCTACTGATACAAAAGTAAGATATTATGTCATGATTGTCGATCGCTCTAGTATCATTGATATTGATAGTTCTACCGTCAACTTTGACAATCAACAAGTATATGACTTAGAATTCTACTTCAACAATGGTGGCGGTATATCCGCAAGTGTTGGTGCTAATAGTTCACTTTATGTGATGGATGCACTCACTTTACAAAACTACATTAACAATCCAATGTCTGGACGTATTCAATTCCGTACCAATAAGCTACCAGTTGTACTTACATTCCCTACACAAAAATACAATAATTATTGGGCATTCCAACAATGGATCGCATCTCTTGATGAAGATTTGACAACCGAACAAGTCGAATATCTTAACACCCATGTCTACAACAATACAAAATTTAATTACGATATGGACAAAACAAAACTTGTTCTTAGCAGCCAAATCAATGGTGGATACCAACAACAAACACTCGCACTAAACGAAACTCCTGATGGATATGGTTATACTTATACTTGTACACAAAGTGGTCAATATACCCTAACTATTACTGATCCAGCAGGCAATACACAAGATATTATTTTCCAAATTGTTTATGATTCTCCATTTGGTGAATTTAAGGGCAAAAACAATAGTCCATTACCAAACAACGATACATATCAATATCGTACAAGCAATACACAAGAATTGTATTTCCAATTCGAAACATATATGGACAACTTAGTTGCCAATATAGATGTTGCCAATATTACAATTGATCAAATTGTGAATGGTAGTAAAAATACTTATATATTAGAATACAATCCATCTACCAATTCAACCAATGTATACCGCAACTCTAAAAACTCTTCACCAATTATCACCAACAATAAAGAGATTGTCTATACCAATCAAACCAGCACTTCTGCAACAACTTATACAATTACCTTGTTGCCAAGTGCATATAATAGCACCATTATTCCTTTTGATCCAATGGTGGAAGCTACCTATGCTGTTACGTTAGAATATGAAAACTTCGCAGAACTTAACCTAGATAGTACTGATTGGAAAAAGACTTTCTATATTACAATTGACCGTACTGCTCCAACACAAAACAGAGAAAACCTAATTCGTCAAGACAAATATTATGGTTACGAAACACTTCGAGAAGATCTAACCATCTTAGACGATTATTTCTTAGCAGTTGATTCACAACAAACCATTCAATATTATGGTAGACAAAACGCAACTGATGCACAACTTGGTATTACTTATTGCCAAAGTTCAGAAAATGATAGTTTGTATTATCGTACCATCAAATTAATTGTAGATGATAGTACTGGCACAACACAACTTGGAGACTATAGTTACCCTAACTATTCTCCTACCAGAACCTTCAGTGCCAATGCTACAGATGGTGAAGGTTTCCCAATCTTTACAAAAGTCAATTTCTCAAGTGATTACAGCCCAAGCATGGAAGAATTGTTTGGAACAAATTATGGTTACTACGAATTAATTGAAGTAGACGAAGCTGGCAACTATACAGTATATCCAGTATACTATTATAGCCAATCTATCTCCGTATACAACACCAATCCTGCTTACAATATTATCTATAAAGAAGCAGATAGTGATCAAAATGATGGATATCTTCAAGCATATATCACTCAAAATGGGCTTAATGTTCCTGAAGATGATAGCAACACAACTACAATGACTCTTGCAAAAAAATCTTTACAATTAGGATATTTGGTTGTTGATGAAGAAACACAAGAAATCATTACCGATTATATTCAAGCTATTCAAAATGTTGATCCATGGTTGAAAGTCATCATTCGTTATGGCAATAATGAGAATATCTTATACAACAATCCTACAATTACTTCTAATTGGACTGATTTTGTAACAACATTTAACAATACGATTAGCAATCTAGAAAATAGTTATGTTGCATACTCCTTTGATATTACCTTCGTCAATCGTCTAGGTGAAGATTATATACTTCATTATCTCACCCCTACAGCAGAACTTGAACTACTGATTACTACGATTAATACGCAAGAATTTGCTGTTCAAATTCCTGTAGACAATGTCGTTGGGGGTCAAACCAAAATTGAGACATTTGAAGTCTATCGATTCGCTAACAACCGCTATAACAGAATCTACCTAGACAGCGATGAAAATCAAATTATCTTAGATCCTACAAAAGTCTACTATTTTAGAGATGGTCAATATAAGTTCGTTACTATTGATAATTTCAAAAGACAAAAAACAACGTATTACGCAATTGGTATTCAATACTACAACGAAATGACTTATGTGGATTCTAGTACACAACAAACAGTCCCAACTATGACACTTAATGTCAGTGAGACAATCAATGGCGAAACCAATATTGTTCCTATTACTTACACCTCATATACTGCAATATTAGAATACAACACAGATGCTTATCAATATGCGCTTTTAGTATATGACGCTACAACTGGACAATATCTACCTTTCAACAAACATCAAGCATATCTCGATGGCATCTTTGTCGTTAATGATCACTTATCTTCACTCAATAGCAAGCATCGTATTGTTGAAATATATCTTACACAAAATGATGAATATGAAAGTTTGCGTTTTAGAGCAGAACTTACTAACTCAAGCGACGAATCTACTAAGATCTATCACAGATTCGAAATAACACATGCTTTACCTGCCCTAAAACTACTCAACTATAGTGGAATATTGATCAATAACGTATCTACTGATCCAAGCGAACCTACACAATTCTCAGAAGATGTCTACATCTCATGGGAAGAAAGTCCATTTGGCCAAACAGTAATACTAACTAAGAATAATACTTCTACCATTACGATTGTTAACAATCATTACCGCATTAGTGAAGAAGGAAGATATGCGCTTACTATAATTAGTGGTCTTGGATATAGTTCTAATAGCGTAGGAAAAACATTATACTTTATTCGTACAAGCAACAATATCATTATGTATGAAGTTGTTGCCATTACTCCAAGTACCAGTAAAGAGACTGTCTTAATTACTAGTCCACAAATATTGACTTATACAGATCAAGATTCTGGTAAAAAATATCCATTGTATCAATATTACAAACTCAATGGAACCACAACTGAAATTAGACTTAATAAAAACAAAAACTTGACTTACAAGATTGTTACTGAAACCGAATACTCTACTTTATACTGCATCTATAGCAATAGTAGTGACTATGGGTACATTAGATACATTCAAGTCAATTCCATCGCCCCAACCAACGAGATTGTAACCAATCAAGGTGATGGAAGTCTAACAATATATGATAATAATCTAACGATATCTGCAGGAGATCCATTACAATTGGATTACTCTCAAGAAATCAAATGTACATCAAAAGATGGTGTTACTATAACATGGAATTATTATCATATCAACACCAATATGTTGGCTGATACAGGCAACATCATTATGGCTTATTATTATTACAATGATCAACTTGTAGACACTATCTACAATACAAAAGCCAATAATAGTATCACTTTAACCACTGCAGGTCATTATAAGTTTGTCTTCACTGACCTTGCTGGTAATATTCAAAAATTTACTATTGGCAATAATACATACGATTATTTATATTTCTACATTATCAACGATGTATTATTCACGGTGAATGGTGCCGAACCAATCCCATACCAAATTTTTAATGATACTGTTACGATCAAGCTAACTAACAGAGAATTGTATCGTCCTGACGTTAACATTGCTGTTACGAAAAATGGAAAACCAATGAATGTGAGATCCACAAGTACTGTAGATTTTATCTATGTATTTGAAGATCATGGATATTACGAAATCACTATGACTTCTTATATCAAAGATGATAATGGTATTATCCCTATCATCACAACATATGGTTTTACAATTATCAATGATAATCAAACCATCTTGGGTTACAACATTTCTTCCTCTTTAGGATTCAAAGTTGTTTCTGTTATTAAAGATGATGTTGTTATTACTTCCCTTGTAGAAGATACCAATCAATTATGGCTATCTGCTTCTACTTATGGTAATGGTCATTACACTGTTACTTTGAGTTATTACAATCCTACATTAAAACGCACAATATCTTTCAAATTCAGTGCTTGGATCAACTCCGAAATCCCTACCCTGGTAGCAAGCGTTAGTTGGGGAAGTTCAACCTCTGATACCATTATCGTATCATTCAATATCAACGTTATTTATCAACAAATTGGTGAAGGCTATATCTCTATTACTGGTATGGCGCCTATCCTAATCAATGCAACAACTGCAGCAACCAACCGCAGAACAGATGTTAGTGTTAGCCATGTTGGAGAAAACTGGATCTCTGTCTATACCGCAGATGGACATCTTGTCAATTCTTACAAAGTTATTAGAAAAGAACCTCTTAACTCTATGGCAATTATCTTAATTGTTGTTGCTGTTATTGTAGGTATTGTACTGATTGTCTTATTCTTTGTTTTAAGAAGAAGAATGAAAGTAAGATAACAAAAACAATGACACCTAACAAAATTTTAATCCAAAAAAGACACTCAATACGAGTGTCTTTTTTTCATTGATTCCTTTTTTTATTTTGTTTTTATAAAATGCATATTAGGCATAATGTCATATTGCATTGCATCTACAATATGTTGAGATTGATTATTGTTATCTATACACAACAATGTAAAACTGCCACCATTATCATAAATTTTTGTATAACTAAGATATTCTTTGACTGTTTGTAAAGCCAAATTACGTGTATCTAAATGATCTTGCATTAATTTTGTCAATGCTTTTAGTAAAAGGGAAAGCGAATTGATGACAAACACTACTTTTTCTCCTCTTTTCGCCATACCATCTGCCCTAGCAAAAGACAACTTAGATGCTAGCACTCTAGACTTATCATCTTTAATGAATCCCACAGGAATATAGTGAAAATGATCATCTTCATACATACTATCACAATCCAAATTGTTAAGACATAGATAAAATACAATTTTATCTTTACCACACAATTCTTGTGCAAGTTCTAATCCAATATCACTCAAGTTTTCCTTGCTGTCATATAACCAAAACGAACGTTTTCCTTCTTCAACTTGTTCTTTGTCACAAAGGAAAATATCTCCTTTCTTTTTCACAACTACTGAACTTTGTTGTTGATATCTATCTACTGATACTCCATTAATGAACGAAATATCAATTATCTTGCGTGGGTGATCATAATCTACTATCTTGGCTGTACCTTTTACATAATCCCCTGCTGTTAGATGATATTGTTGTAGAAGCGAATTGCTAATATAGATATCTTCACAATGATAATCATATTTTGACACACGAATCATACCATTGCCCATATTGATATCCACAATCCCTTCCACTGACATTTCATTGGTTTCGTCCGCATCGTAGGATATATTGTTTTGATGAAAAAACATTGGCTTTTCTTTTGCTAATATATAATTGTTTTGTCCATAAGCACCAGAATACACAACATCATCATAACTCATTGTATCTTTACTAGGACGGCCCCTGCCATCTTTTTTGGTATATGGATCTTTTTTTCCTTGCAAAATATCTCTAATTTCGGTTAATAAGACATCACGTTTTTTAGAAGTTGGAGATTGTACGCCAACTTTTCTTGCCAAATTACGAAGTTCGTAGATACCAAGATCTTCTATTCTATTGTCTGTATCTTTTTGCATACGCATACCTCAACTATACTAATAGTGATTATAGTATACAATAAAATATCTCAAATAGCAATTTTTTTGAAAAATATTTCTTTATTTTTTACAAATTAATTAGACAATCAAATCCCCATGGGTTGTTGTAATAACCCTCATAATATTTTCTTCTGCACCATTTTCTACATTGATATAGACATAATAGGTGTATTCTTTCCATGTGGCAACAAACTCATAACATAATGTCTCTCCTACGAATTCGTTAGGAATTATAGCCAAATTGGTTTCTTTTATTGTCAAAGCAGGACTTACCAATTGTGTAGCTTGTGTTACACTTAATGTTGGAGAACTCGGGGTCCTAGAGACATGATTGGTTGCATAGTTGGTCGCTTCATATCCTACGACAATACCTGTGTGTTTATCAATTTTGACTTTGATTAAGTCTGGATAATAGATGACATCGTCTTGCACATAAGCCAAATTGATATAATATACCGACTCATCTTCACTTGTCCATACCACCTGCATATCACTCATTCCCATACTAGATGCAAATGTTGGAGCTATCACTTCCGCCTCATTTTTGGTTATTGCATGATCCCCATTATCTCCAAAAGCGTTGATATTAAGGATCATTCCTCCCATTTTTGTGATTTGCACATACAACGTATATCCATCTGCTGTAACATAGTAATTATGAGTAGCAATTTTGCCATTGGATTCGCCTTGATATTCTATTTTGTCAATTTGGTAGACATTAGACAAAGCAGTCTGCAATCTTTCTCTTGCTTCTTCTTCACTATATTCTTCATCACCCAAACCTTTGACTTCTTTATTAAGGACACTATCTGAAAATGGTCCATCATAGATCAAAGTTGGTATATCGCCTTCCTGTGCCATATCTCCAGTGACACCACCCGTAAAAGTATTATTGTTAGGATTGTTAAAATCAACTGAATTGACAATTTCAAAGTCTATATCGAGCGTGGTTGTATAATGGTTGATATCCCACATTAGTTCTAATGCCACACCATGTAATTCTTCTAATTTTGAATATTGTTCTTGCGTGAGCGATTCCTCTGCATTAACTACTTGTAACAGGCTATAAATATAACCACCAATACGATTAACCGTATAATAAAATTCTGTGACTGATTCACTTTTAATTGGTAATGCTGAAAGATTTTCACCCGCTTTCACACAATCATTATACGTTGTCGCAAGCAATTTTTGCTGGCTTGATGTTTGATTGGTGGCAACCAACTTACTAATATCTAGTTCTATATCATTGACATTTTGTGTCAATTCATAAAAAGATCTTTGATATAGATTTTCTAGTTGTCTACCATACAAATTAGATTTTGAAGTCATACCGATCAAAATAATAGACAAAGCTACACAGATACTTCCAAGTCCAACACTCAATATTACAATTGTTGTCACCAACCATCTATTTTC
>JAZSRJ010000010.1:0-2425 GCA_045538425.1 Clostridia bacterium | reverse complement strand
CTTTGATAACAGCAATTTTGTTAGCACCAACTTCTTTAAGTACTACATTGAATTCACTCTTTTCAGCTGCAGCAGCTGGAGCGTCAGCAGCAGCGCCACCCATCATAGCAACTGGAGCAGCAGCACTAACACCAAATTCTTCTTCTAACATTTTAACTAATTCTGCAACTTCCATAACAGAAAGTTTTTTGATTTCTTCAACAAAAGCTTTTAATTCCATAATAATTCTCCTTCTTTTTTTCTTTGACTTTTTGTTTTCGTTTTGTTTTGTTAATTTTGCCTAACAACTAAGCTTCTTTTTTGCTGATAGCATCCAATGCACGAGCAAGAGCTGCGATAGGAGCATTGAGTCCACCAAGCAACATAGCGATAAGTACTTCTTTGGAAGGTATCTTTGACAATTTTTCAACTTCTTCTTTAGAGATAACTGCTTGATCTAAAAGACCAAATTTGATCTCAGTTTTGTTGAATTCTTTTTTCGCTTGGCTAATAACTTTAGCAGCAGATACTTCATCTTGACCAAAAGCAATACTTGTTGTACCTTCAAAATCTGCTGGATTGTAACCAGTGATTCCAAGTTCGTCAAGTGCTCTAACGATAAGACGATTCTTATAAACTTTGTATACAACGTTGTTTTCTCTAGCGTTCTTACGAAGTTTTGTATCTTCTGCAGCATTTAGTCCGCGATAGTCAAGAACTACAACTGATTTTGCGTTTTTCAAGTTGTCTTTGATTTCTTCAACTAATACTTTCTTTGCTTCAAAATTAGCACTCATATTTTAGCCTCCTTACAAATGTTCCTTGAAAAAAATAACCTTACACCACAGTTAGTGTAAGGAAAAAATACTCACTCATACTAACCTCGGTACGATATTTAAACACATTGGTCCGTACTGTCTATGGCTCAATTATCTTATTCAACTGAGTGTATTATACTATAACAATTATCTATTGTCAACTAGTTTTGCCAAATTATTTTTGATGTAAGCTTAAGAAATTGTGATACATTTGTTCATCAAAAACATCTTCACTATCTACAGCGTCTTTGATTGTTGTTTTGATAACTTTATGATCATTGTATCCAAGAGCAATACCATATTCTTCATTCTTAAAACATTCTACCGCAGATACTCCCCACATAGATGCTAATTGTCTATCTCTTACACTTGGCGTACCACCTCTTTGGATATAACCAAGCTCACTCACTCTAACCTCTACATCAAGTGTCTTTTCTATCTCTTGAGCAAGTTCTTCCATCGAATATGTAACACTTTCATTCATAACAACTAGTGGACTTTCCACGCCAAGTTCGAGTGCATTGCGCACATCCGCAACCACATCTTTGATTGTCTTTGGTTTTTCGAGTACAGACAAACTACTTGCATTGCAGACTGTTGCAACATGAAGTGCAATATGTCCACATTTTCTACCCATAACTTTTGCAATAAAAACACGATTGTTAGAAAACATAGATTGTTTGATATTGTCTACTGCCCATACTGCATTGGATACAGCGGTATCAAATCCAAGTGTAACATCGGTATAGAACAAGTCATTGTCAATAGTGCCTGGAATACAGATCAAGTTGACGTCAAATTGTTGCAAATCTAATGCTCCACGGAACGACCCATTACCACCAATAATAACTAACGCTTCGATCCCTGCTTTTTTCAAGTTATCAGCACCACGTTTTACATTCTTCATATCGATAAACTCTGGACATCTTGAAGTCTTTAAGTAAGTACCTCCAAGTAGTCCAATACTAGTTACATCTTCATTAGTAAGTGATTTGAAATTGGAAGACAACAATCCTTGATATCCATACATAATACCAACTGGTTCAATACCAGCATGTCTACACACATTGACTATGGTCTTGACACAAGCATTCATCCCTTGGCAGTCACCACCACTACACAAAATACCTAACTTTCTCATATATACTCCTAAAATATCTATCTATATTTAGTATACAACAAAGTAACAATATTTTCCAACTAAAACAAAAAAATACTCCACATATTTTGGAGTATTTTTTCTACATCAATTTGATAAATTGATCAGCAATATATGCATGCAATTCATTAACAACAAAACTGTCTGGATTGATCTTAACATTTAACTTATATGCTTGACCTGACTTACTACACTTGACAACGACTGGCACATCCCCTGGATAACTGCGAAGTGTGTTCATGATTTGGTTATGAAGTGTAATATCTGTCGTATCATATTTTAGATATAGATTTTTAGGTTTTTCTGCCTCCACAACTTCACTTTGTTCCCCACTGTCCCAAGGTACAACTTTATCTACAAGGACTGTTGGCAACTCCCCTGTTCGAATATTGATCTTTCCATAGATGGTGACCAGTTTTTCTTCTGCCACGTATTGTTTCATCTTTGCATAGACATTTGGAAAGAATGT
>JAZSRJ010000080.1:0-5946 GCA_045538425.1 Clostridia bacterium | reverse complement strand
TATATATCAAATGTAGAGTTAATCGAAGATAAGATTCAAAACGAAATTAAAATTACATTAAAATACGCAGAGAACAATAAAAAGGTTATGTCTGGACTAAAGAGAATTTCTAAACCAGGACTAAGAGTTTATGCTGGTGTTGAAGAACTTCCAAGAGTTCTAAATGGTCTAGGAATTGCTATTATATCAACTAGCAAAGGTATTGTAACAGACAGAGAAGCAAGAAAACTAGGCCTTGGTGGCGAAGTTCTTGCTTATGTATGGTAGGAGGTAAATCATGTCAAGAGTTGGTATTAAACCTATTGTAGTGCCAGAAGGCGTTACAGTTACAATCAATGGCAACGACGTTACTGTTACTGGAAAACTTGGTACACTTAGCCGTACTATCAATCCAAACATTACTGTAAAACAAGAAGGTAATGAATTACAACTTACACGTAACAGTGAAAATGCTAAAATCAAAGCTTTCCACGGACTTTACAGACAACTTATCAACAATATGGTTGAAGGTGTTAGCAAAGGTTTTGAAAAGAAACTTAACATCAATGGTGTAGGTTACAAAGCTGTTCAAGAAGGACAAAAAGTTGTTCTTTCTATCGGTTTTTCTCACCCAGTTGTTCTAGAACCAGTGGATGGTATTAAAGTAACTTGTGATAAAACAATTATCACAGTATCTGGTATCGATAAAGAATTAGTCGGCAAATATGCTGCTATGGTTAGAGATATCAAACCAGTTGAACCATATCACGCATACGGAATTAGCTATGTTGATGAAGTGATCGTCCGTAAAGAAGTGAAATCAGGTAAGAAATAAGGGGTACTAATATGTTTAAGAAAATTAACAAAAACGAAGTTAGGAAAGGTCGTGTTGCTAGAATTCGTGAAAAAGTTTCAGGTACTCCTGATCGTCCTAGACTTTGTGTCAATAAAAGTTTGAGTCATATCTACGCACAACTTATTGATGACGTTAAAGGTGTGACACTAGCAAGTGCATCAACTGTCCAAAAAGACATTGCTAGCAAAATCAATGGAAAAACAAAACAAGAAGCTGCTTTCGTAGTAGGTGAAGCTCTTGCTAAAGCTGCTATCAAAAAAGGTATTACTACTGTTGTATTTGACAGAGCTGGTTACCTTTATACTGGTAGAGTAAAACAAGTTGCTGAAGGTGCTAGAAACGCTGGTCTTAAGTTTTAAGAGGTGAAGTATGCAAAATAATGAAAATAAAATGCAAAAAACTGATAAAAAGCCAAGATTTGAAAGAAGAAATGCTCCAAAAGCAGATGACATGGACAAAAAATTAGTTGATGTTAGAAGAGTTACCAAAGTTGTAAAAGGTGGTAAAACATTCCGTTTCAGTGCTCTTGTTGTTGTAGGTGACAAGAAGGGTAAAGTTGGTATGGCTATCGGTAAAGCAACTGAAGTTCCTGCTGCTATTGAAAAAGCAGGTTCTGTAGCAAAAAGAAATATGGTAAAAGTTAGCCTTGATGGCACAACTATTCCACACGAAATTATCGGTAAGTTTGGAAAAAGTATGGTAAAACTTATGCCAGCTAAAGAAGGTACTGGAGTTATTGCCGGTGGTGCAGTTCGTCCAGTTGTAGAACTTTGCGGTATCAAAGATATCAAAGCAAAAATCTACGGTTCTAGAAATAAAGTTAACTGCGTAAAAGCAACTATCCAAGCTCTTAATACTTTAAGATCTGCTGAAGAAGTAGCTGCTCTTCGTGGTAAAACAGTTGAGGAAATTTTGTAAGGGGTGAAGCATGGCTGAAGTAAAAGAAACAAAAACAACTGCTGCTAAAAAGACAACAGCAAAAGCTAGCACTGCAAAATCTACTACAAAAAGTGCTACAACAAAAACAACTACTGCTAAAGCAACCACAGCTAAGGCTACAACTGCTAAAGCAAGTACAACCAAAACAACTGCAGCTAAAGCAACTACTGCTAAAACTGCTACAAAAACAACAGCTAAAGCTACAACCGCTAAGGCAACTGCAGCTAAAGCTACAACAACGAAAGCTGCTGCTACTACAAAAACTAGCACAGCTAAAAAGGCAACCACAACAAAAACTGCTGCTCCTAAAGCAGAAGTAAAAGTTGAAGTTGCTGCTACAAAGACTGCTCCTAAAGCAGCTGCTAAAAAGACAACAAAACCAGAGCAAAAGAAAACTCTTAGAGTAACTCTTGTAAAATCTACTATCGGTTACAACAAGAACCAAGCTAAGATTGCTGAAGCTCTTGGTCTTAAAAAATTACATTCTTCTAATGACTTAGTAGACAATGCTTGCGTACGTGGTATGATCAAGAAAATTGAACACTTAGTTAAAGTAGAAAATATCTAGGAGGAGACACAATGAAATTACATCAATTAGCTCCAGCAGAAGGCGCTACAAAGTCAACAAAAAGACTTGGTCGTGGTATCGGTTCTGGAATTGGTAAGACCAGTGGTCGTGGTACAAAAGGTCAAAACTCTCGTAGTGGCGGCGGTGTACGTGTAGGTTTCGAAGGTGGTCAAATGCCACTTACAAGACGTCTTCCTAGAAGAGGTTTTAATAATAGCCAATTTAGAAAAGAATACAATGTTATCAACGTTGCTGATCTAAAAGGCTTTAAGGAAAATACAGTTGTTACTGTTGAACTACTCAAAGAGAAAAATATGATTAGTAAAATCGCTCCTTACGGTTTGAAGGTATTAGGAAATGGAAATTTGGAAGTAGCACTTACAGTTAAAGCAGCAAAGTTTTCCCAATCTGCAGTACAAAAAATCGTTAAGGCTGGTGGTAAAGCAGAGGTGCTATAATGTTTGGAACCTTGAAAAATGCTTTCAAAATTAAAGAATTACGTAATGCCATCTTGATGACATTACTTCTTCTATTAATTTACCGTCTTGGTTGCTGGATTCCTTGTCCAGGACTTAACTTGACTGAGTTTGCTGCCATTACGACAGATAATGGATTCTTAAGCTTACTTAGTTCTATCACTGGTGGTGCGTTATCCAATGGTGCAATTCTTGCTCTGGGTATTAGCCCATACATCAGTGCTTCCATTATTATCCAACTTCTTTCTATCGCTATCCCAAGCTGGGAAAGACTAGCAAAAGAAGGTGGAGATGAAGGAAAGAAAAGATTGTCATTCTATACAAAAATAGCAGCACTTGTGCTTGCACTTGTACAAGCAATTAGTATTGTTATTGCGTATAAAGATATCCTCAATTCCAAAATGTTTGGTTTTGAAGTTCCTACAGCTGTGATGGGAAGTATTGTTACTCTTATCTTAGTTGCTGGTTCTATGTTTACTTATTGGTTAGGGGAGAAGATTACAAGTTTTGGTGTATCTAATGGTATGTCATTGCTTATCTTCGTTGGTATCTTGTCTTCTGCTGGTACTGCTTTATACAGCAATATCTTAGCAATTATTCAAGGTGAACTTAACCAAATTGGTAATCTTGCACTATTCTTAGGTGCGCTTATCCTTGTATTTGGATTCATTGTATTCATTGATTTAGCTGAAAGAAAAGTTCCAGTCAGTTATGCAAAACAAATCAAGGGTAGAAAAATGTATGGCGGTCAAAGTACCAATATCCCAGTTAGAATCAACGCTACTGGTGTTATGCCAATTATTTTCGCTACTAGTATCCTAGCATTCCCACAAATGATTATGAGTATGTTCTGGCCTACAAGTGGTGCATTTGCTTGGTATAGCAGATATTTGGGTGCAGGTACTGTTGCATACTTAGTTGTCGCTGCTTTGTTGATTTTATTCTTCTCATATTTCTGGGCAACAATTCAATTCAACCCAGATGATATTAGTCGTAATATCCAACAAAATGGTGGTTTTATCCCAGGAATTAGACCAGGAAAACCAACAAGCGAATACTTGAAGAAAGTATCTAATAGAATTACTTTATTTGGTGCTATCTTCTTAACCATTATCTTCATCGTTCCTTCATTATTGTTTGCGTTCATTGGTAGTTCTCAAAGTCTTATCAATGCATTCTCAACAACTGGTCTACTTATCGTAGTTAGTGTTGCGATCGAAATCAACAAACAACTTGAAGCTAACATGATGATGCGTAATTATCGTGGATTTTTGAACAAATAATTACACAAAAATCTATGAATGATGATTGCAAATTAAGATGAAATATGATATACTATTTAGGTAGTGATGATTATTTCATAATCAAATATTAATGTATATGAAAGGAAGTTCGTATATGAGAATTGTTTTATTAGGTGCACCAGGTTGTGGAAAAGGAACACAATCACCAATGATTGCTGAGAGATATAATATCCCTCATATTAGTACGGGAGCTATCTTCCGTTCTGCTATTGCCAACAAAACCCAACTTGGTGTCCTTGCAAAACAATATATGGATCAAGGAAAACTTGTTCCAGATGAGTTGACCATTGGACTTGTAAAAGAAAGATTGGCTCAACCAGATTGTGCTAGAGGATATATCCTAGATGGTTTCCCTCGCAATGTGCATCAAGCTGAAGAGTTAGCAAAGTTTGGTGAAGTAGATAATGTTATCTATTTTGATATCTCTATGGAAACTCTTGCTCCAAGAATTACCGGTCGTCGTGTTTGTGAAAAATGTGGTGCAACATATCATATTAGCATGCATGAAGGATCAAGTTGTGATGCTTGTGGTGGGCATCTTATTCAAAGAGCAGATGATACATTAGAAACATTACAAAAACGTATGGATGTATATCATGCCGAAACAGCTCCACTCATTAAGTTTTATCAAGATGCAAAATTGTTAAAGACAATCAATGCTAACCAACCTGTAGAAAAAGTTAGTCAAGATATATTCCAACTATTGGGTGATCTATAATGATTAATATTCTTACAGAAAAAGAATTAGCGGATATGCGTATTGCATGTCAAATCACACGTGACACACTACTGGAAGTTGAAAAACATATTAAACCAGGTGTTACAACAAAACAACTAGACAAAATCGCTCACGATTATATTATCAGTCGTGGAGCAAAACCAGGTTTCTTGCATTTGTATGGTTTTCCAGCAAGTATCTGTGCATCAGTAGATGATGTCGTTGTACACGGAATACCTAACAATGAACCATTGCAAGAAGGTCAAATTATTAGCATTGACGTTGGTGCAAAATATAAAGGTCTCAACGGTGATGCTGCAAGAACATTCCCAGTAGGGAAGATAGATGCAAAGAAAAAGCGTCTGATTGATATTACAGAAAAGAGTTTTTTTGAAGGTATTAAAAATATTAAAAGTGGCTCTTTTGTTGGTGATATTTCAAATCAAATACAAACCTTTGTTGAAAAGAATGGGTATACCATTGTCAGAGAATTAGAAGGTCATGGGGTTGGTCGCAACTTACATGAAGAACCAGATGTTCCTAACTTCGGTCATAGAGGTGCAGGAGCAAGGCTAATGGCAGGGATGACAATCGCTGTCGAACCTATGGTCAACATGGGAAAAAGATTTGTAAAGTTTATGCCAGATGGATGGACTTGCAAAACTCGTGACGGCGAACCAGCTAGTCATTACGAAAACACAATACTCATCACCCAAGATGGTGTAGAGATATTGACATTATAATGATAGGAGGACATCTAATGTCAAAAGAAGGTGTAATTGAGACAGAAGGCGAAGTAGTTGAAGTCTTAAGAAATGCGAACTTTAAGGTAAAACTGACCAATGGTTTCATTATTACTGCTCATATTAGTGGTAAAATGTACTTAAAAAATATTAGAATTTTAGCAGGTGACCAAGTAAAAGTTGAAATGTCGCCTTATGATTTAACGAAAGGCCGTATTATATGGCGAAATACAAAGAAGAATTAACAGGAGAGTGAACTTATGAAAGTTAGACCATCAGTTAAAAAAATGTGTGATAGTTGTAAAGTTATCAAACGTAACGGAACAGTTATGGTAAGTCGGATCGTAGCCATGTCGTTCTGTG
>JAZSRJ010000034.1:0-30819 GCA_045538425.1 Clostridia bacterium | reverse complement strand
ACGATGATAAGTAAAGGAAACCTAATTAGATAAACCAATCTAAAAAGGGCGAATTCAAAACAAAACAGCTCTGGCGATAGCCAGGGCTTGTTTTGGTGTTGGATGAAAGATTGAAAACAATAAAAAAAGTGACAAAATGTCACTTTTTTCCTAAAATCTTCTAACTAAACCAACAACTTTTCCCAAAATACTTAATTCATCAAAATACATTGGTTCCATTGCATCATTTTCTGGTTGAAGACGATATCTTCCGTTTTCTTTGTAAAATCTTTTAATTGTGCTTGATCCATCAATTAAAGCAGCAACAATTTCACCATTTTCAGCTGAAGCACAACGTTTTATAACAACTTTGTCTCCATCATGAATTCCCGCATTAATCATACTTTCACCAGAAACTGTTAGCATGAATAATTCTTCACCGCGGAAAAGATTAGGAGAAACCATGTAATATTCTTCATAATCTTGTACAGCCAAAATAGGTTGTCCTGCCGTTACAACACCAAGCAAGGGAATACGAATCATATCATGATCATATTGCATGGTAGGTTGAACAGCATCAAAACGATCAACAATTTCGATAGCTCTATTTTTATTAGGATTCTTTTTAATATATCCTTCTTGTTCCAATTTATCAATATAGTAAGCAATAGTACTAGTACTACTTACTTTAACAGCATGACACATTTCTCTAACAGTAGGAGGGTATCCAAAATTGTTAAGATGCTCTTTGATAAATTGAAGTAATTGTTGTTCTTTATTCGCTTTTTTCATTTCAATCCTCTTCTTTTTTTATTTGTTATTAAGATTGTAACAAAAATTAGAACACTTGTCAAACAAATGTTCTAATTTTTTTCGATTTATTGTTCTCTTAATTTTACTTTTGTGGAAGCACGTCTTCTTATATCATCACTCATAGCAGCATAATGTTTTCTCGTAGTGTTAACATCTTTGTGTCCTAAAACATCTGCTACAACATAGATATCATTAGTTTCATGATAAAGATTGGTACCATAAGTACTACGCAATTTGTGTGGCGTAATATGTTTTAATGGTGTAACAATACTAGCATATTTCTTAACCAACAACTCTACAGATCTGACGGACATACGTCTATTTTGCAAACTTAAAAATAGGGCAGTCTCATCTTTAGGAATATCTTTTCTTGCTTTTCTTTCTTCTAAATATGGTCTAAGCGCATCAGCGACTTCTTCAGAAAAGTAAAGAACAACTCTGTTACCACCTTTTCTAGTTACCCTAAAAGCATTTTCATTGAGATTAATATCTTCTATATTAAGACCAACACACTCCGAAATACGAATACCTGTACCTAAGAATAAGGATAACATGGCAAAATCTCTTGTTTTTGTATGTTTGTGAAACCCTTTTTGCTGTTGCGTCATTCCTGATCCATCTTCCGAGATATTGAGCATTTTAACCACCTCATCAGACTCTAATCGAATGATTTCTCCAAGATGTATCTTTGGTGTTTCGAGTTTTGCTCCTACATTGGAAGAGATCTTTTCTTTTTTGAAAAAATATTTTAGTAGGGCACGAATACTACTTAGTTTTCTAGCTTTTGCCTTATCTCCATTGCGGAAAGTCTTGCCATCCACTTTATAAACAGTCAGATAACTTAAAAACATCTCTACATGTGTACTTGTTACTTTTTCAAGATCATTAGTAGTCATCTGTCTTATATCTCTTTGATAAAACTCTTCTGTTTCTCTTACTAAAAACTCGAAAAAAAGTTTCAAATCTCGAGCATATCCAAGCCTTGTCAAACTTGATGTTTTTGTCTCAATACCCATTAAAAATTCCGAAACGAAGAAGGGTAGGGACAACCTCAATTCTCTAAGTTTTAATACATTATCTTCATCTCTTTGTGTAAAATAATCGGTTTTTGCCATTCTAAAAACTCCTAATATTACTGTATATAGTATACACCAAAACAAACTATTCGCAAAATATTTTTCAATAAATTATAAAAATATTTTTATTTGTTGTACAAAACCAAGATATTTTGGTATACTAAATACAGAATAATGAGGTAATGTATGGTATTAGATCGATTTTTACAAACTATAGAACCAACGAATTATAACGAATTTACTGACGAAATTAGAAACATCATTTACGCTGCACTAGAAGATTACATTGTTGACAAACCATTCTTTTCATTAGATGATTTTTCCGTCTACATGTATGATGACTTTTTGATGAAAACTAATGTTTCAAAACAAAATTACATTCGTTTTTTTATTCGCGTTGATAAACAACAAAATATTAAGACAACCACACATACACTTATTACTCAATCTGGTGAAGTAAAAACCACAAAGGTCAAAGCTCCTGAGATGTACCTTAGTCTTGAAAAAATGAAAACGGGACTACTAAATCATCTAAAAAATTATTTTAATGACACTACTGTCCTTTGGGAAGAAAAATACAATATCATGATTCAGGGCAAACATGAACTAGACGATGATACGATTGAACCATTCTTTATTATGATCACTCCATGCGTTGAACATTTTAATGATTCTGGTGAGGCTGGTATCATGTATTATGATAATTCTAAAATGGATATCCAAATTGAATACCATTATGCTGCAATGAATAATTTCATTAATAAAAACATCAATACTAATCTTTTGTATCATAATTACATTGTTTTATTCAAAAACATTTTTAATGTAAGCGAAAGACAAAGAATGTTACCATACGAAATTTTTGAAACCTTACTATATAACGTTCCTGATGATATGTTCGTAGATTTGTCAAAAGACAATATCTTAAAAATTATTCATTATCTTCAACACAAACCAATTGGCCAAATGAAAGGCATTGATGATGTTGATTATCCATTCACATCAAAATATAGATCTATGTCCTATGTCTATGCCAACAAAGCATTAAAGGTCTTAGGGAATAATATCAAACAACTAAATATCTAGTACTATGCAAACATCATTGACTCAGTACTATGCAAAATCAAAACAGTCCATTCGGGGCTGTTTTTTGTTTTGAAACGAGTACTATGCAATGCACAATTATCAACCAATTATTCAAAGTGTGAAAAAAGCGGATTTTTATAGTAAAATATCAAAGTTCCTTATTTTAGCCCTTTTTTTACGTTAACTATTCGTAAAACTTGCCTTTTGCGAATAGTTTTAGAATGGTCTTGGGTTTGTTTTTTCCTCTACCCTTTCTCTTTTTTGCTCTTATAAAAATAAAAAACAGAGCATTTCTACTCTGTTTAGATTGTTAACAAATAAGAATAATTCTTTAATTGTTTTCGATACCCTGCCCAATTAGGCATAACGCTTTCGATAATTTTATAAAACTTTTTTGAGTGATTAAACTCTACTAAGTGAGCCAACTCATGAATCATAATGTAATCAATTAATTTTGGAGGAAGCATACAAAGTTTGTAATTAAAGGCTAATACTGACTCACTACTACATGTTCCCCACTTATTAATAGATTTAATCAATTTGATTGCCGCATAATCTAACTGCATAAGATTACTAAAATATTTTACTCTATCTTCTACAATGGCTTTTGTTTGATCGCTTAACCATTGTTTTAAGTAAGTCTTTCTTTTTTTCTCATTTTCAATTGTTGGAATGTAAAGTTGCTTATTAGACATCTCTGGTTTTTTTATTCCATCAATCTGTTTGATCTCATATTCTTCACCAATATACAAGACTGAACGCAATTGGATGATGGATCGATTTTTTTCAACTGTAGAAAAAATTTCTTCTTGTTTTTTCGTAATCCATTTTTCTTTTTCTTTAATAAAATCTAATATGTATTGCATACTGACTCTTTTAGGTGCATGAACAACCAATGAGCCATCTTTTGCAATGACTAATGACAATGTGCGTCGATTGGTTCTAATAATTTTATTTGGTTCTACCATAATCTTCTCCATATTATATTGTAGCACTTTCATATAGATCATCAAAATAATTTTTGAAGTGTAAAGGTCGAATTTTGTAAATCTATCAAAATTTCATAAAACTTAATACTATTCATTCACTGATTTTGTGCTAAATGATTGACTTTTTTATTATATTCTTATACTATATTAAAAAGTAATATCATGAGGTAGATTATGGCTGGTAGAAGAAAAAGACCTCTTGCTAGAGGTTTTGTTAATCAAAAAATTTTGGAAAGTTTGATTAGTGGCGACAAATATGGTTACGAAATCATCAAAGAAGTCAAAGATAAAAGTGATGGAAAAATCGAACTAAAACAACCAAGCTTATATAGTAGCCTTAAGAGATTTGAACAAAAAGGTCTTATCTCTTCTTATTGGGGCGATAGTGATATTGGCGGTCGTAGACACTATTATTCTATTACTGAAGTCGGCAAAAACTATTATTACCAACAACTTAATGGAACTGCAGATGATGACTTATTAGATGATGATGAAGAACAACATGACCAATTGTCCATTGACGCACCTACCCTTGAATACAGCGATGTATATGACGAAACTCATTCTTCATTTGAAATTGATCAAAACGAATCAGACATATCTACACCAAAATACAATGTCAGCAATGATGATCTCAACCAACCTAATCAATTCTTAACAGATGATATTCTACAAAAGATGAAACAACAATACAATGTTGAAGATATCGAAGATGAAGAAGATTGGATAGAAGAACAACCATCTATTACCCAAAATCTATTCACAATCAAAGAAGAAGATCAACATATCCAACAAGATATGTTTGAGACAATAGCAAGCGAAACAATTAGCAACGATGAAGTTGTTCCTAATTTTGAAAACATCCAACAATTAAAACAACAAGATGTTGACACTTTAGAAATTGAAGACGAATACGACACCGAAAAGAAGCCTATTCCTCTTATCGAAGAACAACCAATCAACTATATGGATTGGGAAGACATGAAAAAACAAGCTACCATCAAAAAATCTTTTGATATGGATGATCATTCTATTGTCTCCCCTAGCACAAAAGAACAATACAATAAAAAAGTATTTTTAGATCAAGACGAACGTATTGATGTAGCCAACAATGTTAATATTTCGCTCAACTCAACCAAACAATACAATGTAAAAGATCGTTATACCCAAAACAAAGAACAATCTTATGAAGAAATCAAAAAAGATGATATTGATTATAAAAGTATTTTGGGTGAACTGTTTGTTAGTAAAGATAAGACATCTCAACCCGATTATGAAACAATGGTTACAAAAGAATTATCCTGGGAAGATGAAGCTATCATCAACGAACCAACATCATCAAAACAATCTTCACATACACCACAACTCAACAAACAGCTTAACATCAAATATTACGAACCAATTGTTAGAGAATCTAGTAGTCAAAACTTTGTTAAAAGCAATAAAATCAACTTTTTACAATCTTGCATTTTAGCTCCTATCATTTGTTTGCAAGCACTCATCTTATTCTTTATACAAATGAAAACACCTTCCCTACTTCTTGATGGGAAATTACCAAAAATAGCAATGGCTGTCTATATTGCTGTATTCTCTATTGCTATTGCTATTCCACTTATTACATTATTCATCTATATGATCAATCCTAACAAACGTAAAAAAAGAATGTATCATACAAAGAATTTTGTATGGAATGGTATTATTGCAATGTTTGCTTGCCTACTACTAGTTATCACCATCAATATGTTATGCGGTTGTCGTACACATAATTGGCAACAATATTTTGCTCAAATTTTTGTTCCAGCCATTTTATCTACCAACTTCATCATTCATCCATTGATTAAAGGTGGTTTGATATACAAAGTAAAAGATTAAAAAACACATTAATTAATGTGTTTTTTTCTTTTTTTACTATATAGGATATTCATCACTTTTTCCTCAATTTTTTCTTGATTTTTTGTAAGATATATCATACTTGCAACAATCAACACAGCCAGTATAATCCATACAATAATTCCCCAACCAGTAAATGGTATAATGTATCCGCCTCCAAAGAAAGCAAGGCAGAATACGCCGACTGGTCTTGTTAGTAGAGAAATTAAGAAAAAATATTTGAATGACATTGTCGTAATTCCAGAAATTAAACATAGTATATCATCTGGGAAAAATGGCAATAAGAAGGCGTAAAATAGGAAAAACTTACCTCGTTTGTGCAGAACATTAGCATACTTAGTACAATTGTCTTCCCCTACAATCCAACTAACAAGTCTAGTCCCAAACACTCGCCCCAAAAAGAAAGACAAATATGACCCTAGCAACACCCCTACACTATTTAAGATAGCGCCAAGCAAAGGTCCCCATATAGCCACACCCACTAATGTAATAACTCCCGCAGGAATTGGTAAAACAACAACTTGTGCTGCTTGAATGATGATATACAACAGCATTCCAACACGGCCGGTACTCAGTATAAAATATTTTAAGTTGGCAATAGAACCAAAAATATATGACAAATGATAATGTTGTATCAATGTATATACTAGAAAAACTATAAAATACAAACTTGTGAGCACAAAAGCTATTTTGTACCAATTTTTAGTTCTAAAATAATGAAATAATGTCCATGTGACAAAACTCAATAATATTGATCCAAACAATAATATAATACGTTTTATAGTCGCATCACAGCTAGACAATCTTCCACAAAGCAGTATAGCCATGATTATTGGATACAATATCAAACTTGTGTAAAACAAAATTTTCTTAAACACTTTGCCCTCGTTTTTGAAAAAAATTAAAAAATCTTTGCCAATATATATTGGAATAAGAAAAAATATTTGGTATAATACAATTAATATGTATTGTCACTTGTATATCCATTGCCCTATTGTATGCAGTACATCATGATTTTAGAATAATTGGAGGAATAACAATTGGCTCAAAAAGTTGTTCTTGATGTTAGAAATGTAACAAAACAGTTTGGTGAAAGAAAAGCTGTTAATAATGTATCATTCAAAATAAGAGAAGGCGAAATCTTTGGATTCTTAGGACCAAATGGTGCAGGTAAAACGACTACTATGAAAATGATTTGTGGTCTCTCAAAAATTACCGATGGTCAAATATATGTTTGTGGAAAATCCATTACAAAAGAAAAAGAGTTTTGCTTATCCAATATTGGGGCTATGATCGAAACCCCTCTTATGTATGGTTATATGTCTGGATATGATAATCTAAAATATTATGCAACTCTACATGATGGTATTACAAAAGATGTAATACTCGCCAATGCAAAAGTTGTTGGATTGGAAAACCGCCTAAAAGATAAAGTAAAAACATATTCTCTTGGTATGCGACAAAGATTGGGTATTGCTCAAGCATTACTACACAATCCAAAACTTTTGGTTCTGGACGAGCCTCTTAGCGGTCTTGACCCTGCCGGTGTTAAAGAAACAAGAGACTTCTTGAAATATCTTGCACAAAAACATAACATTGCCATCTTTATCTCAAGCCATATGTTGAGCGAAATGGAAATGTTGTGCGATACAATTGGGATCATCAATAATGGTCAATTGTTGGAAGTAAAACACTTACAATCTCTTAAAGAAGGTCTCAAAGGCGAAAAGAAAATTAGAATCAAAGTTGACTACCCTAATTACGCAGGATCTGTTGTTATTAAGAATTTGCATTTGCCAGTAGATATTGTTGGCAATAGCATCTTGGTCAAAGCAGACGAGAGCAAAGTATCTGCTATTACTAGATGTTTGCTTGATAATAAAGTCAATATCTTTGGAATTGAGTTCGTGGAGAAAACATTGGAAGAAGTCTTCATGGAAATCATTGAAAAGAAAACAAAAGGTAAAAATAGTATTCTATAAGGAGTTGATATGGGAATTTTCAAAATAGCAAAAGCAGAATTTATCAAACTATTCAAAAAACCTAGTATCTATATTATGGCTTTAGCTTTGTTAGTTGTTATTCTATTATCAACTACCTTCTTCCAACCTACCAAGGTTTCTAATTATATGGTAAGAGATCTTGGAGATACTGTTGGTGATATCTATACCACCTACAAAGGCACTGATGGCAAAGACAACGAGACTAATTACAAATCTGAATTGTTTTCTGCTATTGGTAAAATGAATTATTATGAAAATAATAACAAGCGTAATGAACAAATTGATTTGACGTATTCTACACTTAGTGACGCATACTTTTTATATCTAGATACTGTTAGAGCATCTCAAGATGACAACAATCCAAACAAAGCGCAAGCTCAAGCATCTCTAGCTACTGTAAAACAATCTTTTATTCTTGCTCTACAAGAATACAAGACTGCATTAGGCAATTTTGATCATATTGAAAGTTATGATTATTCTACATTATCTTTGTATACAGAATATCTTAATTCTAGCAATTATACTGAGATGATCAATACGATCGAAACAATCGAAACAAAGAGTGCTACAAGTAGTAGTCCAACTAGTTTTTTCAATTATCTTGAAACCGAAAAATGCATTGAAGAATTGGAAACATTAGCTACAACACATAAAGACTTTGTCACTATTGTTCTTGCTGAAAAAGTAGCCGATATCGAAGCCAGATACAAAACTTTAACCAATTATGGCAACATCAACAATTTTAGAATTCAATCAGCCAACTTAATCAATGCGATTGACAATCTAAAGAATTACTACAACAACTTGTTTTCTATTTCTCCTATTCTTAAAGAAGGTACAACCAATGATAAATTGCTCATTGTTATCACAAAAAATCATGAATACAAAAGCATCATTGAAGAATTGGACAAATACAAACAAACTCTAACATACGATGGTAAAACTATCGAGCCACAAACCACCCTACAAGAAATTCAAAAAAACAATTATAATACTACTATTAAAAGTTATTTTAATAAAATAACAACAACTACTGTTAGTCAAAAAACAATTGATCAATTATCTCAATATCTTATTAAAAATATCTATCCACATATCGATAGCATTATGGGAAATGGAACGATTACAGGCAGTATCACAGACCTTTACAATGAACACGCAGCAAGCAATAGCCTCAGCGATACAAAAGCTATTCTAACCGAAATCACAAAAGCAAAATCTGTTACGACCAATACCAATCTTTATGTATCCAATACCCTAACTATGGAATGTGTCCATACTCTAAGTGATGAAGATATTCAACAAATCAAAGCAAATAATCTTACCACTTATAGTACTTATCAATATAAAGAGGCTAATGTAAGACTAGACTATTTGTTATCAACAAGACATTATGATTACCAATATGATCATGCTTTTGCTGATGGTATGACTAGCGGCACAAAAACCAACGCATTTGACTTTATGTTTTATGCGTTAAAATGGTCCGTTCTTTTAGTTGTTATCTATTCTATTGCTATGGCATGTAGTTCTATTGCTACAGAACAAGAAAATGGCACAATTAAACTCCTTCTTGTAAGACCATACAAACGTTTCAAAATCATTATTGGAAAATTCTTATCCATTATTAGTTTTGCTTTCATTTTCATGCTATTTAGTTTTATCGTATCATTCTTTATTGGATACGGAATGTTTGGATTATCTGGCCAAACTATTTTGGCAGTATTCAATGCAACCAGTGCATATACAATTCACCCATTCTTGCTGATTATTGTTGACTTCTTGCTTAGTTTGTGTGAAGTACTATTATTTGTATTTATTGCCATTATGTTTGCTACCCTATTCCGCACATTTGCATCATCTTTCTCTTTATCTTTAATTGTTATTACACTCATTATATTCCTCAATATCGTCCTTGGAGCAGTTCCATTCTTTGGTATTTTACCAATTGCCAACTTCAACTTATTCAAGTTCTTGGGTGGAGCATTCCGTAGCGGCGAAATTGCAGGCATTAATAGCCTGTTTGCTACACGATTAGTAGGAATTACCAATATTTGGCTTGGTGTGATATATGATGCAATTTTAGCCTTCATTTGCATGTTGGTTACTTACTTTGTTTTCAAGAAAAGAGATTATTAAACATAAAAAAAGGTAAACGCATTGTTTACCTTTTTTTATGCAACGTCCCCATCAGTTTCTTCTGCTGATTGTTCTAATTCTTTTAATTTTTGATTCATTTCTTCATATAGTTTTATTTGATCTTCTTCTGTTTGCTTATCTCCATCAATTTGCTCAATATCCATAGGTTTTTCAAAATCAAATAAAGATGTTTCTTCTTTAGGTTGATGAATCACTTTAATTCTATTAAGCAATTCATCATAATCTGGCAACTCTTCAATAGAAGATAGACCAAATCTTTTTAAGAACCCATCTGTTGTCCCAAACAACAAAGGTTTTCCAATCGCATCTTTTCTCCCTACAACTTCGATCATTTGATTTTCAAGTAGCATTGAGATTGCATAGTCTGAGTTAACACCTCTTACGTTTTCCACATCCAATCTTGTAATTGGTTGTTTGTATGCAATGATAGCAGCAACTTCCAATACTGCTTTTGTCATCAATTTTTCTTTGATAGGATTCAATACTTCTGTTACGAAATTAGCATTGTCCGGATTAGAACAAAGTTGCACTTTTTTATTAAACGTAATTACGTGTATACCGGTATCTTTATGTAATTCTTTTAACTCTTCAATAGCCTTTTCAACTTCTTTTTCTTCTACACCCAATTTGTCTGCAATATCAAAAATTTCTATACCGTCTCCAGACACAAACAAAATAGATTCTATTATTGATTTCAAATTATCCATAATTATGACTCACTCACATTTTCATCTTCATTTTTCACTATGGTTATGTCTGCAAAGTTTTCGCTTTGTTGAACTTTAATTTGTTGTAATTTCAACATCTCAAGCAATGCCATAAATGTTGTTACAATCTCATCCTTTGATCTTGAATTAGAAAACAATTCACTAAACATAACTTCTTTTCGAATCATTAAAGTATCTTTTAAGATAGAAATCTTTTGCGCAACAGTAAATACTTCTTTTTTGATTTCTTTTGGTTCAGGTTTTTCCTCTTTGAAAGTTGTCTTGACAAGTAATTTTGAGAATGCATCTAGAAGCATATCAAAACTCATATCTTTCAAGACATAACGGAATTTTCCTACTTGTTTGTCTGGTGCACGGTAAAAACGATCTACATTTTCTATCGCTTTCATCTTATCCAAAGATTCTTTAATTGTTTCGTATTCTTTCAATCTTTGCAACAACAAAGATTCTTCATCAATCTCTTCTTCCTCACTATCTTGTGTTAGTTTTGGCAATAAAGACTTAGATTTAATTTCGATTAGATATGCAGCCATTTCGATGAATTCGCTAGCTACTTCCATATCTATCTTTTCCGCTTCAGCAATAACTTGCAAATATTGTTCTGTAATAAGACTGAGTTGCACATTCTCAATCTCCATTTTATTCTTTCGAATGAGATGCAACAAGAGATCAAGCGGACCTTCAAAATTCTCCAACTTAAATTTTAACTCACTATTGTCAGGCATTGTTACTTCTTGTAATTCTTGATTTTCCATTAGAATATCAACCCCCAAAACATAACAATAGGTAATTCAATCGCACCATAGATGATAGACAACAAATCAGAGCCAATGATTAACAACAAAATCATAATCCATGCCCCATATTGACGCATAAATCTTACAAACTTATTATCATATTTTGTCGTCGCTTCAATCACTCGAAAGCCATCTAAAGGATATACTGGCAATAGGTTAAAAATAGCAAGGATCAAATTGATACTAAACATGAATTGTAAAAAATACAAAATGAATATAACAACACTATTCACTATTGTTAAGTATTTGGCTAAAGCCATAAAAATACCACAACTAAAAAATGCTAAGATAAAATTGATTGCCACACCCGCAAGCGATGTAAGAACAATTCCCTTTCTATAATGCTTGAAATGAAGCGGATTGATTGGTACTGGTTTTGCCCAACCAAACCCAAAGAAAAAACAACAGATAAGACCAATCGGATCCATATGAACCAAAGGATTGATCGTCATTCTTCCCATCATTTTTGCTGAAGAATCACCGCATTTGTAAGCAACAAAGGCATGGCCAAATTCGTGTAGTGTTAGTGCCAAAATCATCGCTATAAAAAACGCTATACCACCGATGAGCATATGTTCTTTTGGCAAGCTATCTAATATAGTAAACATAACAACCTCGTCATTAATTTCGCTTTTATCATCTAAATATATTTTTAGAACTATTATAAGTATATAATAAAATGCAAAGATAATCAATTTAATTGCTTGATTTTTTCAAATTTCATTTTACTATTTTTACCAATTCGCCCTAGTTAAAACAAAAAAGGAAGTTTATCTTCCTTTTTCAAAAATTGTTTTTATTTCATTGGTAATATCAGGATGCGTCGTTGGATTGAAGACAACTGCATCCTTTACTTGATGTCTAATCCATGTTAGTTGACGTTTTGCATAATTTCTTGTTTTTTGTTTTAAGACTTCTACACAATGTTCTAACGTATCTTCCCCTTTAAGATAAGGGAATAGTTCTTTATATCCAATAGCGGATAAACATTGTGCTTTGGGATTGAGATTAGCATGCAACAGCATATCCGCCTCTTGCAATACCCCCTCATTCAACATTTGGTCTACACGATGATTGATTCTTTCATACAAAACATCTCTTTCAGGCTCCAAAACAATAATCAATGGACACAATAAAGACTTACTCTCATAATATTCTTTTTTTTCACCATCTATCCCAATCAAAGATTTGATCAAATAATTGAGTACTCTTTTATGATTGTTGGGATGTACAGATTTTGCCAACTCTTGATTGTGTTGTTCTAGCATTGTATACCACTCATCTGGAGTATATTCAGCAGTCAACTTTTCTTCCCACACTTTCTTTTGTTGTTCTAAATTGATATCAATTTTATCAAACTCCGGATTGGTGAGTGTTTGGACATAAAATCCAGACCCACCTACAATAATAGGCAATTTTCCCTTTTTCCATAATTGTCTACAACAGTCCTCAACATCCATACGAAATTGTGCCACATTATAGGAATCTTCTAATTCTAGACAATCAATCAAATGATGTGGAACTTTTTCTTGCTCTTCTTTAGTTGCTTTTGCTGTCCCTATATCCAAACCCTTATAGAATTGCATACTATCTGCACTAATAATTTCCCCATTTAGGGCTAATGCAAGATCAATAGACACTTTTGTTTTTCCACTGGCTGTTGGTCCTAAGATAATGATTGAATTGTACTTATCTAGACAATTCTTTTGAACCATTTTTCCATCTCCTTCTTTGACACTTCTACCACAATTGGTCTACCATGTGGGCACAACAATACTTGATCTTGTTGTCCAAGCATCTTGATCAAAATATCTACTTCTTCTTGTCCCAAGATATCATTGGCTTTTACGGCACTGCGACAAGCTGTACGAGCCAAAAAATCTTCTAACATGTCCGCTTTTTTAACAGCAATTTGATTGATATCTTTTAAGATTGAATTCATGTATTCTTGAAAATCTATATTCTTTAATACTAGCGGAACACTACTGATTTTGATAGAATGATCTCCAAAAGAATCAATGGACATCCCCAACTTCTCAAAAACATCTTTATGTTCCATGACAAATGCATATTCGATAGAATTCAATTCCATCATATATGGCACAAGTAGATCTTGAATCGCAATTTCACTATCTTCATAATCTTTTTTGAATCTATCGTACAAAATTCTTTCATGACCAGCATGTTGGTCAATAACAAGCATTTTATCACCTTTTTCAATAAGAATATATGTATTGAATACAATGCCAACTTGTTTGTAATCTTTGATATTAAGATCTTTAATTTCTTCCTGAACTTGTGTTGTTTGTTCTTGTTGTTTTATGTGTTTTGTCAAGTCTGCTAGTAACCCATTGTCACTTTTTAACACGCTTTGTCTTGTATCAAAAAATGAACTATATTGTTGCATACGTATCGCATCATCTTTTCGTTGTTCGCTATTAGATTGACTAGACACTGTTGGTGTTGGTTCTACTTTTTGTGGCACATCTTCCACTGTTGAATAGATACTAACTTCCTTTAATTGTGGATTGAATTGATAACTAGATGTCTCAGTTTTTACTGGAGCAACCACAGGTTTTACTTCTTCAGTTTTTCCAAAAACTTCTTCTAGTCTTCTATTATTTTCTTCCAATTTTTGAATATGACTCATTTGATGCAACGTATCCGCAACCATACGCAAGATAAGTCCAAAAATATAAGAACTATCTTCAAATTTTACTTCCAACTTGTTAGGATGTACATTGACATCAATTTTATCAAGTGGAATATTCATATTAATCACAAATATTGGAAAACCACCTTTCATTAAAAAGCCTTCATAAGCCTTGTATACGGCTGCCGCAATTTGGCTATTGATAACATATCTCCCATTGATAATTAAAGTTTGGTAAGTACGATTTGCCTTAATAAAATGTGGTTTTGAAATGAAGCCATCAAAAGCAATACATCCATCATTGTGTTGAATTGGAACCATTTGATCAACGAAATTCTTTCCATAAACACAGAAGATTGCATCTTTCAATCCACTACCTGTTGATTGAAAAATGGTTTTTTCATCGGCAATGTATTTGATTGCTATATTAGGATTGGCTAAAATCAAACGACTTACAATATTGGTGCATTCTGCTTCCTCTAGTTTTGGCTTTTTCAAAAACTTACGTCTAGCTGGCACGCAATAAAACAAATCACTTGCACTAATGACTGTACCATCAGGACAGCCAACTTCATGTTCTTCTTCTACTTCACCATTGGCAATGGTCATTGTATACCCAAGATCATGATTTTTTACTTTTGAAGTAAGTGTTACTTTACTAACAGCTGCAATACTGCTAAGAGCTTCTCCACGAAAACCAAGTGTAGCAATAGATTCCAAATCTTCTACTTTACAAATTTTACTTGTTGCATGAGGTAAAAATGCATTATGAAAATCAACAGACTCTATTCCACAACCATTGTCACTTACTTTAATTAAATCAATACCACCTTGTTTGATTTCGATGGTGATTTGTGTAGACCCTGCATCAATGCTATTCTCTACCATTTCTTTGATCACACTGCTAGGACGTTCTACAACTTCACCAGCTGCAATCTTAGAAAATATAGATCTATCTAACACATTAATTTTTGCCATAAAATTCTCCTTTTATTTTGCCTTTTGTACCAGACTGCATAGTATCTCAAATGCAGCCAACGGCGTCAAAGTATTGATGTCAATATCTTTTAATTCTAACAATATTTGATTAGCTGTTTTTGCAGTCTTTACTTGTTCAACCTCTTGATGCTTCACTGTTTGGGATAATGTCATCATAGACTTTTGTTCCAATTCGTGAAGCAACTCTCTACTTCTTGTAAGAATTTCCTCTGGAAGTCCTGCAAGTCCAGCTACTTCAATACCAAAACTTCTATTAGCACCACCTCTGACAATTTTACGAAGGAAGATAATAGAATTGTTGTATTCTTTTACACTGACTTTGTAGTTTTTTACACCATCTAATTTGCCTTCCAAATCCGTCAATTCGTGATAGTGTGTCGCAAATAATGTTTTTGCTTTTAAGTGAATAGCAAGATATTCCATAACACTTTGAGCAATACTCAATCCATCAAATGTACTAGTTCCTCGTCCTACCTCGTCTAGAATAATCAAACTATTATTGGTCGCATTTTTAATAATATTGCTCACTTCCATCATCTCGACCATAAAAGTACTTTGACCAGAAGCCAAATCATCGCTTGCACCAATACGTGTAAAAATTCGATCTGTAAGACCAATTGTAGCACTTTTTGCTGGCACAAAACATCCAATATGTGCCATTAAAGTAATTAATGCAACTTGTCTCATATATGTACTCTTACCAGCCATATTAGGACCAGTAATAATCATTGTGCGATTGTCTTGATTGTCAAGATTGGTATCATTAGGAACGAACTGCTCATTCTTAAGAATAGCCTCTACGACTGGATGACGTCCATCTACAATTTTAATTACACTTTCATCTTGCACAATGTTAGGCATAACATAGTTCTTTTCAATTGCCACATTTGCAAAAGAAAGCAATACATCTAGCATGGCAACATTTTTTGCTGTTGATTGCAATTTTGTAATATTGTCCTTTAATACCTCTTTGATGCTGTTAAAGATGGCTTGCTCCATTTGTAAGCGTTGATCTTTTGCGTGCATCATTTTATCTTCTAGAACTTTTAACTCTTCAAATATATAACGTTCTGAATTAACAGTAGTTTGTTTTCTAACATAATGATATGGCACAAATTCTTGTTGACTCTTAGGTATTTCGACATAATAACCAAAGACTTTATTGTAAGCAATTTTTAAGTTTTTAATACCTGTTTTCTCTTTTTCATTCGCTTCTAGCGCAAGGATCATTTTCATTCCATTCTCAGCTAGATCGATCAGTTCATCTAGTTGTGGATTAAATCCTTTTCTAATATAGCCACCTTCTTTTAGATTGAGAGGTGGAGATTCTACAAACGCATTGTTAAGAAGTGTTGTCAATTCTTCAAAAGACAAAATGCCACTATTGATGTTTTTTAACATGGTTGACTTGAATTCAGCCATATATTGTTTGATTGAAGGCAAATTGGATAAAGATTTTCCAAGTGAAATACAATCTCTTGGTGTCACTGATCCATAACTTACCTTACCCGCCAATCTTTCAATATCATATACATTGTGAAGGACTTCTGTCAAAGTTTGTCTATTGTACACATTTTGCACCAATTCTTTTACTGCTTGCAATCTACGATTGATTGTTTGATAATGGTACAAAGGTCGATCAATCCAAGAGCGAATCAATCTTCCACCCATTGCTGTTTTTGTTTTGTCTAACAGCCAAAGTAGAGATCCGTATTTTTTACGTTCTTTTAGACTTTCAAGCAACTCAAGATTGCGTCTTGTGTTCATATCCATATTGAGATATTCTTCATTTTGGATAATCTCAACTTTTTTAAGGTGATCTAGACTTCTTTTTTGTGTATCTTTTAGATATTGTAACAATACCCCAAATGCAATCACCAACTCCTCTTTGTCCGTAATACCTAAACTTTTTGTTTCGTTGCCGTATTGTCCTTTGATAAGATCAAACGAACGGCCAAACTCATACCAATCTTGTTCTTGATAAGAAAAAGGAGGAATTGCTTGCAATTTTGCAACAGGAAGCAATGTTTCTATTTCTTTTGCTTCTATATTTGACAAAATTTCACTTGGATGCATCGTAACCAATACATCATTTAATTTTGTTACAACATCTGCACCATTATATCCATTAACATACGTTTCGCCAGTAGTAATATCTGCAAATGCGATTCCAAATGATCCACCTTTGCAATATAAAGAAGCAATAAAATTGTTTTTCTTTTCATCTAGAATGGTATTTTCCATGACTGTACCTGGCGTCACAACTCTGACAACATCACGTTCTACCATTTTTCCCTTTTCAGGTTCAGTCATTTGCTCACAAATAGCAACACTATAACCGGCTTGAATTAACTTTGCTAGATAGGTCTCCACTGCATGATGCGGAACTCCACACATAGGTGCTCTTTCTTCCAAACCACAATCTCTCCCTGTGAGAGTCAGTTCTAAAACCCTACTAGCAATAATTGCATCGTCAAAAAACATTTCATAAAAATCACCAAGTCTATAAAAAAGCAAAGCATTTTTATATTTTTCTTTGGTTTGCAAGTATTGTGTCATCATTGGTGATAATCCCATATTTTCTCCTTATTCCAAACTACCCCATAATTGATTGTTGATTCTTTTTTCAACATGAACCATACAATATTGACCTATAGGACAGCTTTTACTTGTAATCATAATATCTTTGCCACAATCCATAATGCCTAGATATGTACCATCTTCATTTTGTTTTTCTATCAACACTTCTTGTGTGGTATCAACAAATTCTAATGTTTGCTCTTGCACAATTCGTTTTGACAAAGTAAGTAATCGATTCACTCTATCATTTTTGATAGATTGTTCTACTTGATTAGGCATAGATGCAGCCACTGTACCCGTACGTGGTGAATACATAAAACCAAAGACTCCACTATATCTTACTTTTTCTACCAAGTGATAGGTTGCTAAAAAATCTTCTTCTGTTTCACCAGGAAAACCAACAATCATATCTGTCGTTATACGATAATTAGGTACTGTTGTTTTAATTTTTTCAATGAGTGTCAAATAATGTTCGACAGTATATCTTCTATTCATGGCTTTAAGTATTGCATTGCTTCCAGATTGTACAGGAAGGTGAATTGTTTTGCTCATCTTTGGATTGGATGCAATCACTCTAATCACTTCATCTGTCAAATCCTTTGGATGTGAAGACATGAATTTTATTCTAAAATCTCCCTCAATGGAGCACAAATCTTCTAACAATTTTGCAAAAGTAACATTAGGATCATCAATATCATTGCCATAACTATTCACATTTTGTCCAAGCAATGTTATGATTTTGTAACCATCCTTAACCAATTGTTGTACTTCATTATGGATGTCTTGCATATTCCTGCTTCTTTCTCTACCTCTTACATAAGGCACAATACAATATGAGCAAAAATTATTGCAACCATACATGATGTTGACCCATGCATTGTACCCACTTGTACGATACATCTCCACATCCTCATCAATGGCTTTTTCTTTTTCCCAGACCTCATAAAGATTCTTTTTTGTCTCTTGATAAGTTAACAAATATGTCTTAAACTCATGTAAGTTGTGTGTCCCAAATACAATGTTAACATAAGGGAATTTTTTTCTAATCTCATCCACTCTTTTTTGTTGTTGAGTCATACATCCACATATTGCGATAATCAACTTAGGATTTTGTTTTTTTAGTTTTTTCAAAGCCCCAATGTTGCCCAAAACTTTTGTTTCGGCACCATCTCTAATACAACAAGTATTGAACACGATTACATCTGCTTGTTGTTCTTTTTCTGTTGATTGATATCCAAGTGATTGTAACATCCCTGCCAACTTTTCACTTTCATGAACATTCATTTGGCATCCATACGTTTTGATATAATAATACTTAGTCATCTTTTGTCTCCATATAATCACATATAACATAGTATACTATAAAATAAAAATTAAGACAAGGCATTTTTTCTTAATTTGGATATCAAAATATGCTTTGTTAATATTTTCCAATACCTGTAATGATGTTATATTGTCCGTGTTTTTTTGCCAAACTATAGCAGGAGTTTTTTATGAAGAAAATACTTGTATGGTCAATGACCGCACTCACAGTGATTGGGATTATTTTGTTCGCAAGTGCTGCAATCTTTTATTATCAAACAACAAAAAACGTCAATTTTTCTAAAGAAACACTGATTACTCTCAACGCACAAACAGAGTTGTTGGATGATCATAATCAACGAATCAAACAATTACAAATTACACATAAAGACAATTTGAATATAGACCAAATACCAACTCATCTCAAAAACGCATTTATCTCTATTGAGGATAAAGATTTTTACAAACATCATGGACTCAACTACAAACGAATGATCAAAGCTATGTACAACAATATTAGAAAAGGTTCTTTTGCTGAAGGAGCCAGCACCATTAGTCAACAACTCATTAAAAACACACATCTAACCAATCAAAAAACCATTACGAGAAAATTAAAAGAAATTGCTCTTACTGCAAAATTAGAACAAGAATTTAGTAAAGATGAAATATTAGAAATATACCTCAACATCATATATTTTGGAGAGAATGCATATGGCATCTCAAAAGCAAGTCAAGTATATTTTAATAAGCCAGTACAAGACCTAACTCTTGGAGAATGTGCCATGCTTGCAGGGATGATCAAATCCCCTGCTTATTACTCTCCAAGATATCAATATGAACATTCGATTGCTAGACGCAACCTTGTCTTAAAAGAAATGTTAAAAGATGAAAAAATAACACAAGATCAATACAACTTAGCAATCGCCGAACAACCAACAATTAATATGCAAGATGACCATATTGGATATTCTCGTCTGTATTACAAAGGAGTTATGCTTGACGCTTGTCAAATCTTAGAAAAAACAGAAAATGAAATTGCCGTTGGCGGATACAAAATCTATACATACTATGATGATCAAGCACAGCAAATACTTTACCAAAATATGCATAGTCATCAATATGACATCCCTAATCAACATGGTCACGTAGCCGATGGTTTAGCCATCTTCCTAGACAACAAAACTGGTGGTGTCAAAGCATATGCTGGTAGATCCAATTACGACTTAACCAATTTTAAGAGACAACCAGGTAGTGCTATCAAACCAATTCTTGTATATGCCCCTGCTCTAGAAAAAGGGATCATTGCTCCTGATAGTTACATACTCGATGAGACAATAACAGTGGACAACTACACCCCACATAATCTAGGTTATCAAGAACATGGTTATGTAACCGCAAAATATGCTGTTGCTAAAAGTCTCAATATCCCAGCGGTCAAATTAATGCAATGTATAGGAATTGAAGAATGCAAATCGTTTGCAAACCAAGCAGGCATAGAGTTTTCACCACAAGACAAAGGATATGCTATTGCCTTAGGAGGATTTACAGATGGTACAACTCTCAAAGATCTAACGAATAGTTATTTGCCTTTTAGTCGAAATGGTCAGTATATAAAAAGTAGTTTTATCAAAAAAATTACAACAAAAAATGACATCGTGATCTATCAAAATCATCAAGAATCAAAGAATGTTATGGGAGATGATTCTGCGTATCTTATGACTGACATGTTGATAGAAGGTGTAAAGAGTGGAACAAGTAGGAAATTAAGTCAATTGCCTTTTGCAATCGCTGGCAAAACTGGAACAGTTGCCATACCTGGATCTAACAATAATAGTGATGCTATCAGTATTGCTTATACAACCCAAGATACCATGGGCGTTTGGTATGGCAATTATTCTAATCAAAAAGAATACACCTTACCAAGCAACAACAATGGTGGAACAATGGCAACAGCTTTTATAGCCAACTGTTTTGAACAATACTACACAACTCCCCCTGACAACTTTACAATACCAAATAGTGTATCCACGATCCATATAGACCAAACTGTATACGATGATCAACATGTAATACAAGTTGCTCCAGAATATCTTGCTGATCGATATACTTTATCCATACCAGTTGCAACTCGCTATATCGATAGTATACCAACTAGCAATTACGAAACAGAAGAAAAATTGCAAGCAAATTTCACTAATAATCAGGTCACCATTCAATTCCAGGCTAATAAAATGTTTCAATACGAAATCCACAAAATAAACAAAAACAACAAAGATACAATCATAGAAATTGTTGACGAAAAAGACAATATTGTTACACTTTTTGACAATAACATTGAATATGATGATATATATCATTATTATCTAGTCAAAAAATCCAATAATACAACAATATCGAAATCAAATCAAATTACAATCAAAATACCAAAAAAAGAAACAAACATGAAAAAAATCATCAATCAACCAACCGTTAGTGATTTCTCATTCTTGTTTCAATAAAAAAGGCTTGGATAGATCCCAAGCACTTTTTATTTTGATTTGTTAAAGATCGTATCTCTTACCAATTGATCAATCTCAGCAAGCAATTCTGCATTAGATTCTAGGTATGCTTTTGTATTTTCTTTACCTTGACCAATCTTTTCTCCATTGTAAGAATACCATGCTCCACTCTTTTGAATAATGTTGTTGGCTACAGCTGTATCAATAAGACATCCAACTTTACTAATACCCTTACCATACATGATTTCAAACTCTGCCACTTTGAATGGAGGAGCCATTTTGTTTTTAACAATTTTTACTTTTGTTTTGTTACCAATAACACTATCACCATCTTTAATGGTATCTACTTTTCTAACATCCATACGAATACTAGAATAGAACTTCAATGCTTTACCACCAGTTGTAGTTTCTGGATTGCCAAACATAACACCAATTTTTTCTCTAAGTTGGTTGATAAATACAATTACCGTTTTGCTTTTATTGGTAATAGGTGTCAAAATTCTTAAAGCTTGACTCATAAGTCTTGCTTGCAATCCCATATGACTATCACCCATTTCTCCATCAATTTCTGCTTTTGGAGTAAGTGCAGCAACTGAGTCAACAATAACAATATCTACCGCACCGCTTCTAACCAATGTTTGACAGATCTCTAGAGCTTGCTCTCCAGTATCTGGCTGTGCAATAAACAATTCATCTGTATTAACACCCAACGCTTTTGCATAACTAGGATCAAGAGCATGTTCAGCATCAATAAACGCTGCTGTACCACCTTGTTTTTGAGCTTCTGCAACCATGTGCAATGCAACCGTTGTTTTACCACTACTTTCAGGTCCATATACCTCAATAATTCTGCCTCTTGGAATTCCTCCAATACCTAAAGCAGCATCTAGTGTCAAACAACCTGTTGGGATCACTTCAATTGAAGAATTAACAGATTGATCACCCAATTTCATAATAGAACCTTTACCAAATTGCTTTTCAATTTGCAAAATAGCTTGATCTAACAATTTCTTCTTATTTTCGTCTATTTTAACCTCTCTTCGAACATTAGTTTTATACATTATATCTTTCTTAGAATAAAAAGCAAATCATTTTGCTTTAATTTTTTAATTAAATAAAACAAACTTGTTTTTTTTACACTATCAATCACTTCTTCCCTAGTTCCGGTAAAAGTATTGCGATAGACATGTATTCCATCCATATCACCCACAGCAATAAAAGCGTAGGCATCATGTCCTGCATCTTTTGTTGCATAACCAGTTGTCGTAACAACCATATCTGCACCACTTGTCACAAGTAGCCCTGCAGCCATTTCGTAAGCAACCTCAACACTTACCGCAGTGTAATTGTTGATGATATTCTCATTTACTTTTAGACGGCTAGATTTTGACTTATCAGTATATGACACAATCCCTTCCACCAAATAGTCACTAATCCCTTTATTCTCTTTAATCAGTGTGCTCACAATTGAACCACCCGAGATACTTTCCGCAACAGCAATCTTCTTTCTTGCTATTTTGAGTAAGTTGAATGCCGTCGCAGCTAGTGACATATCTTCCGTTGCATAGATGTATTTGGCTAATTTTTGATAAATTTTTTGTATGAATTGATTCACAATTTCTTGTTCTAATCCTTTGTGATATCGAACAACTATGGTTGTTTCTAATCCATTTGGATAGATAGTAATGTTAATCTTATATTTGTTTTTAATCAAATCCCCTAACAAAGAAACGATATCTCTCTCACAAATTCCAAATGTTTTAAGAGTTATATTATCGTAAGCAATATTAATTTTTTCCATCAACATAGGCAATACTGATGCATCCAAATACCCAACAACACTACCTACATCATCCGGAACAAAAATTAATAATTGATCGCCTTTATACATTGCAAAACCTTGCAACACACTATCTTGGTTGACTAAACATCTACTATTGCGAGGCAAATATACTTCATTCTCACTATCGTAAGTAATCGGCATATTAACTTTCTTAAAGTAATTCTTTACAGCAAGGTTAGCAATACTACTCTCCGCCATATCAACACCGCAAATCTCTGCCAACGCCTTTTTTATGTGAGCATTCTTAACAGAATTATTGTCTCCTACAATAAAAACAATCTTGTCTTCCATGATTTCAATTGCTTTTTTGATTTGTTCTGGATTGTTGCTGGTTGTATATCTGCACGAAAAACTAATCCCGTTTTCTAGTAATTTTTTCGCTAGTATTGTGGTAATCTTGTCTTGGCGCTTTCCAAGTAACAAGTCATTGCTAATACATAGACAAGATACTTTCATAATAGTCTCCTTTATTTTGTAGCAATCAATTTTCTATTGTTGAATAAATAGTTGACACAACTAAGTACAATTAAGATAGATGTAATACCCATCATAATGTAGAATATAAGTGAAACAATATTAACAATGGTTGCATGAATTGGTAATGTGATCAAATAACTTAATACCAAACCAATGATTAATGAAACAAACAAGAAAATGGTTTTGATTTTCCCAAGTTTGTCAGCCATAATCACAACGCCTTTATTGGCTCCAAGCAAACGCAAACCACTAATAATAAAATCTCTAAAAATCATCACAAATGCAAAGATTACACCATATGGAGCAGGAAGAATTTGGTCTACAACCAAAACAAGTACACCTGCAACACTTAAGATCTTGTCCGCAATAGGATCTAAGAACTTACCGAAATCGGTAACCATATTATATTTTCTTGCAATATATCCATCTAGAAAATCTGTAAATTCTGCAATTACAAACAATCCTAATGCTATTAGTTTTGCCCAATTAGGCATAAAAGTTGCTAAATAAAAGAATAAAAATAATGGAACTAAGATTACTCTTAGCATAGTTAATTTGTTTGGCAAATTCATAATACTTCTCCTTCTAAATCAAAATTACCAAATACACCTGTAATTTTTACTTGATAATATTGTCCTATTTCTAAATTTTGTTTTGGAACATAAATTATCCCATCAACTTGCGGAGCCATATATTGGCTTCTACAAATAGCCATATCACCTTCAATGCTATCTACCACAACTTCCATTGTTTTTCCAATCATAGTAACATTGAGATCATATGCAATCATCTCTTGCAACAAACTTATCTTTTTCAATCGTTTTTTCTTCACGAAGTCAAAGACTTGATGTTTCATTGCATAAGCTCTTGTCCCCTCTTCTCTACTATACTTAAAGAAACCGACATTGTTAAGTTGTTGTTGCTTCACAAATTGCATCAATTCTTCAAACTTCTTTTTGGTTTCTCCTGGCAAACCTATAATAAATGTTGTACGGATAGCAATGTCTGGCATCAATTCTCTCAATCTAGTAATAACTTCATAACATTTTTGCTTTGTGTTATGTCTATTCATCGCTTTTAAGATTTCGTCATTGACATGTTGAAATGGCAAATCTATGTATTTGCAAACTTTTGGATTGTTCGCCATTTCTACCATGAGTTCTTCACTAACAAGTTCTGGATAACAATATAGTAGTCTTATCCAATGCAATCCCTCAATAGTGGAAAGTTGTCTAATAAGTTCTACCAATTTTTTCTCTTTGTAGAGATCTTGACCATATTTTGTTACATCTTGCGCAACCAAAATAATTTCTGTCACACCCCTATCTACCAATCTCTTAGCTTCTTCTATCAATTTTTCAATTGGTTCACTTTTATATCTACCCCTAATATAAGGAATAGTACAATAACTACAAAAATTGTTACATCCTTCAGCAATCTTTAAGAACGCATAATGATTTGGGGTCGTTATCATTCGATCGCCTGTCGTTTTGAAATTTGGTTCACCTTGATAACTTGCAACAATTCGATCAACAATTGTCTCATTGTCTTTAATTGCCAACATAATATCAATCTCAGGAATGGCTTTTTGCAATTCTTCCATTTTGTATTGTGGCAAACATCCTGTCACAATCAATCTTTCCAAATGACCATTTTTTAGAGGTAAAACACTGAGTATTGTCTCAATACTTTCTTCTCTAGATATGTTGATAAATGCACAAGTATTGATCACAATGATATTTGCTTCATTTTGATCAGCAGTGATCTCAAAGCCATAAGCCTTGAGATCTGCAATCATATATTCTAGGTCTACCCTATTTTTATCACAACCAAGAGAGATAAATCCTATCTTTTTCTTGATCAACTCATCTTTTGTCATTATAGATCTTCTCCAAATTTTTCTTCAAATTCTTGTTGAGTAATAAATATTGTATATTTGTTGTTACTATCTCTATCACTAATGAATCCTGCAGCAATCATTTGGTCAACAATTTTACCTGCACGAGGATAACCTACTCCAAGCAAACGTTGAATTTTACTAATAGAAACAGAATTGGTAACAATGACATTTCGACACGCTTCTTTTAGTAAAGGATCGTATTCGATATCTTTACCACCAGCACCGCCAGTAGCACCACTCTTATTGAACATTGCTTCTTCAATTGTCTCGTCAAAATCACATTCGTTGTTTTCTTTTACAAAGTTAACAACAGCAGCAATTTCACTATTTTCAACCAAAGCACCTTGGATACGATGGCCATCAGGATCATCTTCAGGTACAAACAACATGTCACCACGACCCAACAATTTTTCTGCACCACCTGTACCAATAATTGTTTTACTATCAGCTGCAGAACTAACCTTAAACGCAATTTTTGCAGGAAGGTTGTTTTTAAGCGTACCAGTAATAACATCGACACTAGGTCTTTGTGTCGCCAAAATCAAGTGAATACCTGCCGCTCTAGACTTTGCAAGCAAACGGTTGAGAGATTCCTCAATTTCTTTTTTGTTTTGCAACATCAAATCTGCCAACTCATCCACAATAACCAACAAATATGGCAGTTTTGGATTGACACCACTTCTAACACCTTCTGTTTGGTTGTATTCACCAAGATCTCTTACAAATTCTCTTGAAAACAACGCAAAACGTCTTTCCATTTCGTCAATTGTCCACTTCAATGCCATTACCGCTTTATCAACATCACAAATAACATTTGGTATCAACAGATGTGGTATACCATTGTATGGAGTAAACTCAACCCTCTTAGGGTCAATAATAATCAATCTAACATCTTCTGGAGATGCTTTATATAACAAACTAAGTAGTAGAGCGTTCATGCATACACTCTTACCACTACCTGTAGAACCAGCTATCAACACATGCTTCATTTTATCAATACGTGTAAGTTGTGGTTCTCCAGTAATATCTTTACCTAGCGCAAATGCTGTAGGATTCTTGATCGCACGGAATTGGTCACTATCAATAATATCTCTAAGTGGCACTTTTTCAGTTTTACGATTTGGCACTTCCACACCAAATGCACTTTTCCCTTTGATTGGAATTTCCATTCTAATATTACCATGACTCTCTAAAGCCATTGCAATATCATCCACATATCCACTTACCCTCTTAACTGGAATCCCTTGAGGCATTTGGAGTTCGAATCTAGAAAATGTTGGACCATGCACAATACTAACAACTTTTGCCTTAATATTAAAATTGGCCAACGTTTGCTCCAACACATAAGCTTTTTCTTCATAATCTTCAGAGATTGTTGCTTCGCTAGACTCTACTTTATTTAATAGATCAATTGGTGGTGGAGTATATCTATATGGTTTTTTAGGTTTTGGTTTTTCCACAACCTTTTCTTGTACAATCTCATGCTCTTGAGTTTGTGCAGGTTTTGTATCTGTTTTTTCTTTTTCATAGAAAGATTGGGTAAAATTACCAAGCACATTGCTAACTCTATATGCTGGTTTTTCTTTTGCTGTATCCACCTCTTTTGTTTCTACTTCCCAATCTGGCTTATTATTTGATTTGTATGGAACTTCTTCTTCCGTATCTTCCGGAGTAAAGAAGGATGGTTTTTGCTTTGGTTTCCAATCATTTTGATTAGATTGCCAATCATTCTTTGGTTGCCAAGCATTTTGCTTTGGTTGCCATTCGTCCTCTTTTTGCTTCCATTCGTTAGAGTGATATTGATTGTATTTTACTTCAGGGTTTTCAAACTTAGGTTTTACAAACTGCTTATAATTAGAAGAATTGAGTCCATCATCATACAAGTCTTTGTTTGGTGTTTTTAAGTCTTTGGTTGACTTACCTTGTGTTGCACGTAAAAATGCTAAATTTTTTCTGTCCGTCTCACTCAAGATTCGACCTTGTGTCCCAACAACTTGTTTTTCTTCCTCATTCCACATGTCTCCTCTGTGGATGATTTTCTTAGGACGTCTACCCTCACTGGTATCTTCTTCTATAGGCTCTTTTGTTTCAACAACTTTATCTACAACAGTCTCAGCACTTCTAGGAGCAAGTCCCAAAAGTTCTTTCGCAAGCATCTTTTCCGATTTTTCTTTTTGCTTTTCTTCCAACACTGTATCTGCAATAAAGATATCATCATCTACGACAACTTTTTCTTCTTCTTGATGTTCAAACTCTCTTAATTCTTGAGCCACCATTTGTTGAGGTTCTGGTTTTTGCACAACTGGTTTTTTAACAAGTTGATTGGTAACTCGTTGATAAATACGAAAAACAAGTAATGCTGCTAGAATGATCAATGGTATCAACAACACCACAACTGTTGCAATCTTATGCGTGAAAGCAACCAAAGGATATAGTATAGCCCCTAGCAGAACACCACCCATCGTATATTGTCTAGCATATATTTGCTTCATAGATTGTACAAACCCATTAAAAGGAATATTGCTCACTGTCGCAAGTTGTAACAACAATAAGAACAACAATGTTATGATAGCAATCAATACAACCTCATATCGATAATCAACATTGATATCTCGATCAATAATCAAAAAGATAGATAAGGCTATCATTGTAATACATGTCACTGCATAAAGTATCCCCATACTTCCCAAGAAGAATTGGTTAATTGGTTTTACAATCCCAAACATCAAATTGATCAGCAACAAGGAAAAAATAACTGCAAGACAAATACCTACAATTTTCTTTTTGGAATATTTTTTAATATTTGTTCGTTTTGTATATATTGGCATAGTCAACCTCAAAAAAGTATCATTGTCCTTATGTTGCATTTTACCTTAAAAAGTACACACTTGGACACTGTATAGTCTGTTATATTATATCATAAAAAAATATATAATAAAAACACTTTGACGAAAAAATAAAACATTTTCCTTACTTCCAAATTTAACCAAGAGATCATATGCCACTTTTAATTACACAACAAATTCAATGTTTAATTTATAAAAAAATATTATCTTGATTATTTATGCACAGTTATAAACAAGTTGATGAATTACGATATTGTCTTATTATACAACGTTTTTGTCAAAATGTAGTATATTGTTGACTATTATAGCATGTTTATTTGCACATAGACCACAAAATAAAAAAGAGGTATATTTTCCTCTTTGATTTATAATTATACAGATAATTGTTGTTTCATATACTGCAGAATCTTATTTTCAAGACGACTGACTTGCACCTGCGAAACACCAATCTCTTTTGCTATCTCGCTCTGTGTTTTATCTCGAAAGTATCTTAAATAGATAATCTTCTTATCTCGTCCCGACAACCCTTTAATCACTTGCATCAACACTTGTTTGTCAATACTTTTATCTACGGAGTCATCACTTTCTACTCGATCAATCAAGAGTAGATCTTTTCCATCATCATCCCCAATTACAGTGTTTAACGAAACCAAACTCTTTCCGCTTTCCATTGCAAAAACCACATCTTGTGGAGTAATACCAAACTGGTGAGCAATCTCATCAATAGATGGATTTTTCATGTACTGACCAACATAGTCATCAATATAACGATTAATTGCTATATTAAGCGTTTTGGTACTACGACTAATTTTCATAACACCATTATCTCTAAAAAATCTCTTTACCTCACCAGCAATCATTGGCACACTATAAGTTGAAAACTTAACTCCAAATGACTCATCAAAGTTTTGTATTGCTTTTAGAAACCCCATACACCCTAACTGATATAAGTCATCATATTCCACACCTCTATTCTTAAAGTTTTTAATGACACTTTTAATTAAGGGAGAGTTTTCTTCAATGAGAGTAGATTTTGCAACACCATCCCCTTGTTGGGCTTTTTGTATTAATACCAATACATCTTCTTGACTTCTCATACTTAAGCCCCAACAACATTTTTCTCTACGCCCACCTTTTTCTTCATCACAATTGTTGTACCTTTTCCGTAAGTAGACTCTACCACGACTTCATCCATAAACCCTTCCATTACTGTAAAACCCATACCACTACGTTCACTATTTTTTAACGACGTAAAGAATGGCTTTCGAGCTTTATCTACATCCACAATTCCAACACCAGTATCCGCAATCGTCACAACAACCATTTGCCCTATTAGTTCCACCATGATATCAATATACCCTTGACACCCTTTGTAAGCATGCACCACACAATTAGTCACCGCTTCACTAACAGCCGTCTTGATATCTGATATTTCATCCATACTAGGAGCAAGTGGCAAACAAAACGCACCAACAACAGCTCTAGCAAAACTTTCATTTTCACTTAAAGCCATAATACGCATACTCATCTTATTATTATATTTCATCATTACCTCCTTAAGCCAACTTTGGCATTATTTCATACAATCCACTCATTTGAAAAATTTTTTCGATTTGTCTAGTTGGATTACAAATAAAAATAGGAACTTTGTTAGCTTTTAATTTTTTATAACGACCAATCATCACTCCTATACCTGTACTATCCATAAACTCTAATTCACTCAAATCAAAAATCAATTGCGAAAATTGTTTCGTTTCGATAACCTCATCTAACTTATCTCTCACAAATGCAGATGTACACTCATCCAATTCCCCCGACAAAACAACATATAGTACACCTTTATCAATTCTATGTTTTATAATCATGCTACCTCCTACCTCATTTATGTTACTTTTAGTATAACAAGATGCCAGTGTAAAATAATGACACTCTTGTGATATAAAGGTCTTTTTTTGTCTAAAATAATGAATGTAAAAAAAGTGAAAATATTTTCAAATTTTTCTTGACAATCACCCCTCATCTATAGTACAATTCTATTGTCAGCACCGGAGAACACATCGGGGCGTAGCGCAGTTTGGCTAGCGCGCATGATTTGGGATCATGAGGCCGGGGGTTCGAGTCCCTTCGCCCCGACCAATACGTTTGCTGACAAGGGCATTTAGCTCAGTTGGCTAGAGCAACCGGCTCATAACCGGTCGGT
>JAZSRJ010000057.1:0-10390 GCA_045538425.1 Clostridia bacterium | reverse complement strand
AATTAAAAAGAGAAAAGGGTCTTGACATTATCATGATTGACTACTTGCAACTTATGGCAAGTGACCGCAAATCTAAAGATGGTAACCGTCAAGCTGAAATTAGTGAAATCACGCGTTCGCTTAAAATTGCTGCTCGTGAGTTGGATGTGCCAATTATACTACTATCACAATTATCTCGTGCTCCTGAACTTCGTAAAGGCGACCACAAACCACAACTTAGTGACTTGCGTGAATCAGGTGCAATCGAGCAAGACGCAGATATTGTTATCTTTATCTATAGAGCAGATATGTACAATGATGTTCCTGAAAGTGAAAGAGGACAAGATATCGCCGAAATTATTGTTGCAAAACATCGTAATGGTGGTACAGGAACAGTTAAGACCAAGTGGAATGGTAGTACAACAACCTTCCTTAACTTGGAAAAAGATAGTAATGCACAAAGTTTGGAAAGATCTATGCCACAAGCGCCAGCAAAGAAAAACAATGCTGATACTCAACCGGTTGAAGATCTTCCAGAAATTGTACCAATTGACCAAACTGATTTGGCAGATATATTTTAACGAGGATAATTATGAAATCAATGACAACAAAACAATTAAAAGATTTGTGGATTAAGTTTTATACCAGTAAAAACCATGCACAAATTGCTCCAGCATCACTTGTGCCAGAGAATGATAACTCTGTATTATTTACAACAGCAGGTATGCATCCACTAGTTCCATATTTGCTTGGGAAACAACATCCAAAAGGGACAAGGCTATGTGATTATCAAAAATGTGTACGTACCAATGATATCGAGTCTGTAGGTGATGCTAGTCACTTAACATTTTTCGAAATGCTTGGTAGTTGGAGTCTTGGAGATTATTTCAAAGAACAAGCTATCGAATATAGTTTTGAGTTTTTAACCAGCCCAGAATATCTTGGGTTGCCACTAGATAGACTTGCTTTTACCGTATTTGAAGGAGATGAGTCTGCTCCACGTGATACGGTTGCTCATGATAAATGGGTTAGTCTTGGTGTAGATCCAAGTAGAGTATTCTATCTTCCAAAAGAAAACAATTGGTGGGCAGCGGGAGATACAGGTCCTTGTGGTCCAGATACCGAGATGTTTTATATCACAGATAAGCCAGCATGTGGACCAAGCTGTAACCCAGCATGTGATTGTGGTAGATATCTTGAAATCTGGAATGACGTCTTTATGGGGTATACAAAACATACTGCTGACGGCAAGGTAGAAGAACTTGAAAAGAAAAATATCGATACAGGGATGGGGCTAGAACGTACAGTATCTGTTCTTAACGGATATGAGTCAGTATACGAAGTAGATAGTTTTCAATTAGCCATTAAGAGACTGGAAGAATTATCTGGTAAGTCTTATAAAGAAAGTGAAGAAGTGACCAAAGCAATGCGTGTAATTGCAGATCATATGCGTACAAGTACCATGCTGATTGGGGACGAGATGCCAACTACTCCAAGCAATGTTGGTCGTGGTTATGTGCTTAGACGTCTCATTCGTCGTAGTATCAATTATGCAAGAAGTTTATCTATTGATAGTACAAAGCTTCTTGAGATTGTTGAGATCTATATAGACTTCTTCAAAGATTATTATCCAAGTCTTGAAGTCAATCACAATCTTATTGTAGAAGAATTGACAAAAGAAATTAGAAAGTTCTCTAATACTATTACACAAGGATACAAAGAATTCCAAAAAGCAGTTAAGAATGTGGAAGGCAATATTCTATCTGGTGCGATTGCATTTAGATTATACGAAACATTTGGTTTTCCAATTGAGTTAACCATTGAGATGGCAGAAAAAGAAAACTTGAGCGTTGATATGGTAGCCTTTAAGCAATGCGAAACAGAGCATAAAGAAAAAAGTCGTGATAAGAGTGGACAAGTGTTCAAAGGTGGGCTTAGTGGTGTCGGTGAGATGGAAACAAAATACCATACAGCAACACACTTGTTGCTAGCAGGACTTAGAAAAGTGCTTGGAGATACTGTATTCCAAAGAGGAAGCAACAATACACCAGAAAGATTGCGTTTTGACTTTAACTTTGATCGTAAAGTGACTCGTGAAGAACTTGATGAAGTAGAAAACTTTGTCAATGCGGTGATCAAAGAAGATGTTCCGGTAACTATGGAAATTATGAGTCAAGAAGATGCTAGAAAGTCTGGTGCGATTGGTATCTTTAACGACAAATATGGTGAAGAAGTTAAGGTCTACACCATTGGACAATATTCTAAAGAGTTTTGTGGTGGCCCACATGTAGAACGTACTGGTGTGCTTGGTCACTTCAAGATTGCAAAAGAAGAAAGTAGTAGTGCTGGGGTTCGTAGAATCAAAGCAGTTCTACAATAATTAAGACTGGGGGAGATAATATGAAAGCATTAAAAGGAATGTTTATTTACGTATTGGTGCTACTTGGTATCTTGATTATGGCAACGGTGTTCTTAGGTGTTGCGATGATGGCATTTAAGTTCAAAGTGTTTGGTTATGGAGTTGTTGCTCACTTTAACAACAACACACAAGTTGTTTCTTATACACCATCGCTTGATGCAGATACGATAGAGATAGAGATCAATGCAAAACATTATCCTGTAGAGATTAAAGGTGTAGATAGTGAGGATTTTGGTGTCGTTTATAGAGACAAAATGATTGGTTTTTATAAAAACACAGGTACAACTTATTTGGATGGATATGACTATACCGAGATCAAAACAGACAAAGATGGGAATAAAAGTAGCGTAAAGAAAAACTCTCATTCTCCACTATATTATGATGAAAATGGTACGCTAATTCCATGGACTAGTAGCAAGGATGCTTTTGAAAGTGTTGTTGCAGAAAGAGCAACCAAAATGGTGATCAATCTAGTTGAGCCAGAAGGTGCAATTTGGTATAAAGAATGTAAGATGCTCATTAATATTCCAAAAGACAAAAGTTATAGTATTGTATTCAATGGACAAGACGGCAATTTGACCATTGATGCTGATCTATCAATGAACAATTTGAACATTATTACGAAAAGTGCAGGTGTTAGTTTTAGAACAAGTGAACAATTGACATCGAAAGAATTTTCTAATTTAACAATGAGAACAGAGTCTGGTCGCTTTGATTTTACCAATATTGATAGAGTCATTATGGGTAGTGATGGTGTACTAGGATCATTCGAAATTGCAAAAAGTAATGGTGGAAAATTTGCTTTTAAGCAACTAGATGCAAAAGTTAATATTGTAGCCAACAATGTAGTTTTTAAGGCGGATACCGTCAATACTGGTAGTGAAGGATTTTACTATAGTTGTAAAAAAGGTAGTCTTGCAATTGGTACACTCAATAGTCATGGTGATGTTGCAGACTATGTGTCTAGTGATGAAGCCAACAAAACCTATATCAATAGTATCACTGCAGATACTGCAAAAGTAACACTGAATAATGTGTCTGGAGACCTATTTGTGGTCACAACAACTGGTGATGTTGTGATTGGCAACATTATTGGTAATGCTGTAACCACAGATGGTGTTAGAATGACAGGCATCTCTTCTATTGAGACGACCAATGGAGATATTAGTGTAGAAAACACAAGAGAGAATGCAATTCTTTCTAGCGAATATGGCGATATTACCGTCAATTATTATAAGGGTATTAGAGCTTATACAAAATATGGTATTATGAAAGTAACCAATAAGAGTCATCTTAATTGTAGTGCTGTAAAATATGATAATACTGATTATGAAAGCAATTCTTTGCAATATAGTACCATTTTGCGTACAGCGGATGGGGATATTAAAGCGTACAATATTTTGACACCATGTGAAATGGAAGCAGAGAATAAAGGCAACATCTATGTTGAGATGACTTCTTTGTATACAAAAGATGCTTCTGGTAATACAATGAAAGGAAGCGAAATTCCTGAAGCAAAATATATTTTCAAGTCTAATAAAGGGAAAGTGGATTTGAAATTCAAGGGTGTCTTAACCAATGCGTTTTTATTAGAAATTTCTGCTGCAAAACAAAGCAGAGTCCATGGTAGTGTTGGCTCTAGAAATGCAACAGAATTCTATAGTACAGTAGGTCAAGTACTACCTACTGAAGGTCAAAATGAAAACGAATGGATTGGTCCTAAGATGTATATTAGTGCAGGTAGTGGTGATGTATATCTAAGCAATCCGATCAACTAAACTAGGAGACCGTTATGGCAAAAGATTATGATTTTAATACAATAGAAAAAAAATGGCAACAACGATGGGAGTCTGAGCGTCGTTTTGAAGTAGAAGACCATGTGGAAGGTAAGGAAAATGCTTTTGTATTAATTGAGTTTCCTTACCCAAGTGGCAAAGGACTTCACACAGGACACGTTAGAAGTTATTCTGCGATGGATGCTGTTGCGAGAAAGAAAAGAATGCAAGGATACAATGTGTTGTTTCCAATGGGTTGTGACGCATTTGGATTAGAGGCAGAACGTACTGCTATTAAAGAACACAAACTTCCTCAAGAAATTGTAGCCCGCAACATTGCAACTTTTAAGGAACAATTAAAGATGGTGGGTTTGTCTGTGGATTGGAGTAGAGAAGTGAATACTTCTGATCCAAATTATTATAAATGGACACAATGGTTGTTTTTACAATTTTTCAAGCATGGACTTGCTGAAAAAAGAGAGGCTGTGGTCAACTTCTGTCCTAATTGTGGTGTTCTTGCCAATGAAGAGGTAGAAGGTGGTGTATGCTGTCAATGTGGAAGCGAGACAGAACAAAAACCAAAGAAACAATGGATCTTAAAGATGACTGAATATGCTGATAGATTGGCAGACGACTTAAAAGATACAGATTATATGGATCATATTAAGACAAGCCAAATCAATTGGATTGGTCGTTCTCATGGGGTTGAAGTAGATTTTGAAATTGTGCAAGGTGGTAAGTTTACTATATTTACAACTTGTATTGAGACAATTTTTGGTATTACCTTTATGGTGCTTGCTCCAGAAAATCCAATTGTTCAACAATTAAAAGACAAAATTACCAATTGGAAAGAAGTAGAAGCGTATATCAAACAAGCACAAAAGAAAAGCGAGTTTGATCGTACAGAGATGAATAAAGACAAAACTGGTTGCCAATTAAAAGGAATTGAGGCAATCAATCCAGTTAATGGTAAAAAAGTACCAGTCTTTATTGGTGACTTTGTACTTGCTGGATATGGTACAGGTGCTGTAATGGCAGTGCCAACTCATGATCAAAGAGATTTTGAATTTGCTCAAAAATTTGGCGATATCGAAATGATTCAAGTTATCTCTGGCGCAGATGTTACACAACAAGCTTTTGAAAAACAAGATTATCTTGGAAAAGGATGTACATTGATCAACAGTGGAGACTTTGATGGTCTTACTGTTGAAGAAGCAAAAGACAAGATTACTGATTATTTGGTAAACAAAGGTGTTGCTAGACGTACCAAAAACTTCAAGATGCGTGACTGGGTATTCTCTCGTCAAAGATATTGGGGCGAACCAATTCCAGTAGTGCATTGCGAACATTGTGGTATTGTGGCTGTTCCGGAGGATCAATTACCAGTGACACTTCCAAAAGTAGATAGTTATGAGCCAACAAAGGACGGAGAAAGTCCATTGTCTGTTATTGATGAATGGGTGAATGTGCCTTGTCCACATTGTGGAAAACCAGCTAAGAGAGAAACGGATACTATGCCAGGTTGGGCTGGAAGTAGTTGGTATTTCATGCGTTATTGTGATCCTAAGAATGATAAAGAGTTTGCATCTTATGAAAAACTCAAAGCATGGTTGCCAGTAGGTCTATACAATGGTGGAAACGAACATACAACAAGACATTTGTTGTACGCAAGATTCTGGAACAAGTTCTTCCATGATATTGGTATTAGTCCAGTGTCCGAACCATTCAAAGAAAGAATTAGTCAAGGTATGATTCTTGGTAGCAATGGTATTAAGATGAGTAAAAGTCTTGGCAATGTAGTTGATCCAAGAGATGTTATCAAAGAATATGGTGCAGATGCGCTTAGACTTTGGGAAAGTTTTATGGGTGACTATTTTGCAACTGTCAACTGGAATGATGATGGTGTAAAAGCTTGTCATAAGTTCTTAACCAGAGTATGGAACTTGCAAGATGTACTTATCGCAGGTGACGAAGTTAGAAAAGAGATGGAGTATGCCATCAATTATGCTGTCTACAAAGTGACTTATGATATGGATCATATTAAGTTCAATACAGCTATTGCTGCAATGATGTCTTTGCTGAATGAGATTGGTAAAGTAGGGTCTATCAACCACGCAGAGTACAAAGTACTTCTTACATTACTGAATCCATTTGCTCCACATATCACAGAAGAATTATGGACACTATGTGGTTTTGGTCAAGATATGTCTCAAGCAGTTTGGCCAACCTATGATGAGAAAAAATTGGTCAAAGACGAAATAGAATATGCCGTCCAAATTAATAACAAGATTATTGTTAGATGCAACTATTCTACTAGTTCTACAACTAAAGAGTTAGAGCAACTTGCTTTAGCAGAAGAAAAGATTGTGTCAGCACTCGGTGGCAAACAAGTTGTAAAAGTGATTGTTATCCCTAATCGTTTGATCAATATTATTGCAAAATAAAAGAAGAGGTAGCCTCTTCTTTTTTGTTATTTTGTTACTATTGTATACAAAAATTTTGAATATTTATAAATCTTGGATTTTTTTCAAAATGAATATGATTAGAGATGTGAGAAAAGATGCAATAAAATCTCTATTATTTTTTACAAAAATACAAATCTATAGTTTTTGACAAAAAGTAAATACTTTTCATACACATACTTGCTTGAACGGGGTTGTAATTGGCTAGAATGGTCAATCTAACCAAATTATTTTTGCAAAAAATAAAGTGGTACTTTTGTGCAATTCGACTAACAAAAAAACTTTACATCTTGTGTTCAAAGTGGTATTATAGGGACAAGATATTGTGGTTGATCACAATATTGGACACAAGATATTGTGTTTTTATACAAAAGAGCAAGAGAGGTATTTACTATGTATTATGTAATCAAGAAAGACGGTACAAAAGAAAAGTTCAATATCCAAAAGGTTATTACGGCAATCACAAAATCTGCTAATCGTGTTCTTCATACATTCTCAGAGACTGAGATCAAAGATGTATGTGACTTTGTTGAGAGTAGTGTAAAAAGATATGGTAGCAATGAAGTGCCAATTAGAGCGATGCATAATATCGTAGAGGGTGCTCTTGAGAATGTTAACCCAGATGTTGCAAAATCTTATAAAGATTATCGCAACTACAAGCAAGACTTTGTTGGTATGCTTGATGAAGTATATAAGAAGAGTCAAGCTATTATGTTTATTGGAGATAAAGAAAATAGTAACGCAGATAGTACACTTGTATCTACTAAGAGATGTTTGATCTTTAATCAACTTAACAAAGAGTTGTATCAAAAGTTCTTTCTAAACACGGAAGAGTTGCAAGCATGTCGTGATGGTTATATCTATGTTCATGATATGAGTGCTAGACGTGACACGATGAACTGTTGTCTCTTTGATGTTGCCAATGTGCTTAAAGGCGGTTTTGAGATGGGCAACATTTTCTACAACGAACCAAAATCTCTTGACGTTGCGTTTGACGTTATTGGGGATATTGTATTGTCTGCTGCAAGCCAACAATATGGTGGATTCACTGTTCCTAATGTTGAGACTATTCTTGCACCTTATGCAGAAAAGACATATACCAAACAATTGAAAAAATATCTAGAATTGGGTTTGACAGAAGAAAAAGCACAAGCACAAGCAAAGAAAGATGTTGCTTATGATATGAAACAAGGTTTCCAAGGTTGGGAATACAAGTTTAATACAGTTGCTTCTAGCCGTGGAGATTATCCATTCATCACTCTTACTGCTGGTACTGGTCAATCCGAGTTCGAACAATTGGCTACTATTACGATGCTCAATGTAAGAAAAGAAGGACAAGGCAAACCTGGCTTCAAAAAACCGGTATTATTCCCAAAACTTGTTTTCCTTTATGATGAGAACCTTCATGGAAAAGGTAAGCCATTAGAAGCTGTTTTTGAGGCTGGAATTGAATGTAGTAGCAAGACGATGTATCCTGACTGGTTGAGTCTTACTGGTGAAGGATATGTTCCAAGTATTTATAAAAAATATGGTAAAGCAATTAGTCCAATGGGATGCCGTGCATTCTTGTCTCCATATTTCGAACGTGGTGGTATGCATCCAGCTGATGAGGAAGATCAACCAATCTTTGTTGGACGTTTTAATATTGGTGCGGTGTCATTACACTTACCAATGATCTATGCCAAAGCGATGAAAGAAAGCAAAGACTTCTATGAAGTACTTGACTATTATCTCAACTTGATTAGAAAATTACATCTTCGTACTTATGATTATCTTGGTGAGATGCGAGCATCTACCAATCCACTTGCTTACTGTGAAGGTGGTTTTTATGGTGGCAATCTAAAATATAACGAAAAGATTAAACCTATCTTAAAATCAGCAACTGCTTCTTTTGGTATTACGGCACTCAACGAGTTACAACAATTGCACAATAAGAAGAGTTTGGTGCAAGATGGTCAATTCGCACTCGAAACCATGGAATACATCAATAAGAAGATCAATGAGTTTAAGGAAGAAGATGGTAGACTATATGCTATTTACGGAACACCAGCTGAAAGTCTATGTGGACTTCAAGTTAAACAATTCCGTAAAAAATATGGTATTGTAGAAAATGTTTCTGATAGAGAATACGTCTCTAATAGTTTCCACTGTCATGTAACAGAAGACATTTCTCCAATTCAAAAACAAGACTTGGAAAATAGATTCTGGAACTTGCTCAATGGTGGCAAAATTCAATATGTAAAATATCCAGTCAATTACAATCTAGATGCAATTCGTACACTTGTAAGACGTGCAATGGCTCTTGGATTCTATGAAGGGGTTAATTTGAGTTTGTCTTATTGTGACGAATGTGGTCATGAAGAACTCAATATGGACGAATGTCCGCTTTGTCATAGCCGTAATGTGACCAAAATTGACCGTATGAACGGATATTTGAGTTTCAGTCGTGTCAAAGGTGACACAAGACTAAATTCTGCCAAAATGGCCGAAATTAAAGAAAGAAAATCTATGTAAGAAAAGATGTATAATCTTTGTCTTACCCAACAAATGTGTAAGTGAGGTATGACTTATGAATTATCACAATATTACAAAAGACGATATGCTGAATGGTGATGGACTAAGAGTTGTTTTGTGGGTCGCAGGATGTAGCCATCAATGTCCAGGTTGTCACAATCAAGAGACATGGGATGAGTTTGGTGGTATTCCATTTGATGATGAAGCAAAACAAGAGATCTTTGCAGAACTTGAAAAAGGTTATGTGTCAGGTATTACCTTTAGTGGTGGTGACCCATTGTTTTGTAGCAATCGTGAAGTAATCACTGCACTTGCAAAAGAAATCAAAGAAAAGTATCCAGACAAAACTATTTGGTTGTATAGTGGGTATGTGTATGAGCAAGTCAAAGATATTGAAATTATGCAATATGTGGATGTCTTTGTCGATGGACCATTTGTACAATCTCTCCTTGATCCACAACTTAAGTGGAAAGGTAGTAGCAACCAAAAAGTGATCGATATGAACAAGACAAGATGCATTGGGTCTATTGTGCTCTATGCTGACAACAATTATGATGCTATTGATGATTGTAGAGTTGGTAAGTCTTGCGGTTGTGGGTTCTAAATAATCAAGGTTGAAAGAGTTCTTTCAGCCTTTTTGGTTTTGAATAAAGGAAAAGAAAATGAAATATTTAGATACAGTAAAAGTAATCAAAGATCGGGAAGAATAATAAAAAGCGAAAGTGTGTTACGTTTACCAACACTTTCGCTTTTTGAATTTATGTTATTTAGTTGTAGAGTGTGCTTGTTTGGTGGAGTGAATTGATTCTACTTATATCAAGACAAGTCCGAATCTCAGTGCCAAATTTAATCATGTTTTAATAAATTGCACACAAATATTTAACTTAATCCACCCTCTGGTATTTGATTATTTTTTGCTAATTTATCATATTTTGTAATCATAGCGTTTATTGATTCAATTTCGGCGGCATCTATAATATCTCCATATTTGAATGTTATTGAAGATTTTTCTTCATATTTAAGATTTGAAGAAGTTTCATAACCACCAAACCCGTCAGAAATTTTTTCTTGATTAGCATCTAATACAAAATCGCAATCCCTATCATAAAAATCTGTTCTATCTACTGTTTGAAAATAACCATCTTTTATGGTTATAGTATAATGTTTTACATATTTTGAATAATCAACAATATCCTCATCTGAATTAGTGTCGTAAATATAACTTATAATAACATTAAATG
>JAZSRJ010000020.1:0-18951 GCA_045538425.1 Clostridia bacterium | reverse complement strand
ATATTCAACAACACCATCTGCTGCACCCCTACCAACAATGATAATATTTGGTACACCGATGAGTTCTGCGTCTCTAAATTTTACACCAGCACTCTCTTTTCTATCATCCAACAACACTTCCACTCTTTTTGCTTTTAATTGTTCGTAGATTGTTTCTGCTAGTTTCACTTGCGTTTCGTCTTTGTAGTTAGCAATAACTACAATTGCTTTATATGGCGCAACTTCTTCTGGCCAAATAATACCTTTATCATCATTATGTTGCTCTACACAAGCGCTAAGGGCTCTTGAGATACCAATACCATAGCATCCCATTTCCATGATTTGGCTTTTACCATTTTCATCAAGATATTTGCAATCAAGCGCTTTGGTATATCTTGTACCAAGTTTGAATATATGTCCAACCTCAATACCTCTTATCATATCAATATGACCCTTCTTGCAGTGTGGGCAAATATCCCCTGCTTGCACTTTTCTCAAATCAATATAATCCGCAATCACCAAATCTTCGACATTAGCATTCTTATAATGCACATCAAGAGCATTAGCACCCATCACAAAATTTGTCATATATTGAACTTCTTGATCAGCCACAACAATCACATCATGCAATTCTTTAGTTGGCCCAACATATCCAGCCACACTACCAATACCAGCAATTTGTTCATGAGTCGCCATTACCATATTGTCAGCACTTACTTTTAGATAGTTAGCTAGTTTTGTTTCTTCAATTTCTCTATCTCCTCGACAGAGCGCAACAACAACTTTATCATCTACACTATAGACAACAGCTTTTAAGAAATCTTTTTCTTCTTTTCCTAAGAAGCCAACCAAGTCCTCAATTGTTTTTTGGTTTGGCGTGCTCACTTTTTCCATTTTCTCTTTTTTCACATTGGTCGCAACTGCTTTTACAATGACTTCTGCTTTCTCAACATTGGCAGCATAGTTACAGGTAGAACAATAAGCAATTTCATCTTCACCCACATTGCTTTTTACCATAAACTCTTGACTACCAGATCCACCCATTGCACCATTATCCGCATACACCGGAACATAATCCAAATGCAAACGATCAAACACTTTGCAATAAGCATCTCTAATCTCATCATACGTTTCATCAAGTGACGCTTTATCAGTATGAAAACTATAAGCATCTTTCATAATGAATTCTTTTGCTCTTTGCAAACCAAATCTTGGTCTAACTTCATCACGGAATTTTTCACCGATTTGGTATAGAGTAATTGGTAGTTGTTTGTAACTACTAATATTTTCTTTTACCGCAAAAGTAAATGGTTCTTCATGTGTTGGACCCAAACACATTGGTTTTGCATTACGATCAACCAATCGAAACATACTGCTACCAAATGCATTAATTCTTGTTGCATATACTTCTTCTGGAAGAAGTTTTGGCATAGAAAGTTCAATACACCCAACAGCATCCATCTCTTCTCTTACAATATTTTCTATCTTTCTAAGCACCTTTAATCCTAAAGGTAAAAACATATAGATTCCTGCTGCTTGTTTTTTAATATAACCTGCACGTACAAGCAACTTATGACTTGTTAATTCCGCATCACTTGGAGCATCTCTATATGTCTTAAAAAACATTTTTGATAATCTCATTATTTCATTTCCTTTGTTGTTAATTCTTCTCTAAATTGTTCAAAATCTTTTTTAATAAGATATATTTTGCCTTTTGCAGTATTCAACTCTTCCAAACATTCTTTGGTTAGTGTACTGCCTTTTTCAAATAAGGCAATTGATTGTTCTATTGACACATCTTCTTGATCCATCTCATTAGATATCTTTTCTAATTCTTTTATTTTTTCATCTAAGCTCATTTTTTCCTCTATTTTACTTCCAAATCAACTTTTCCATCCAACAACACAACTTGCACAATATCTTTTGCCTGCAAGTCTTTTTTGCTTTTTACAATTTTACCTTGCTTTTCCAGTTTTACATATCCTTTTTGCAACATTGCTTGTGGATCTTTTGTTAAAAAAGAAGTGATTGTTTTATCATAGATATATTCTTTCTTTGCAATATTTTTCTCCAAATTGGACACCATCTTGTCCCATATTTGATTTACATTTTGCCATTGCAACTCAATAGGATACTGCAAACTTGTTACTAAATGTTTTTTATATCCATCAAGTTTCGTTTCGATAGAATAAATAGTTTGTTCTACTTTTTGCACCATCCAATGGTAATTAGACTCTACCATCTCTTGTTTTGCATACCAATCCCAAGCCAAAACTTCTGCCGCTGCAGACGGAGTTGGAACTCTCAAGTCACTACAAAAATCACAAATAGTAAAATCTGTTTCGTGACCAACAGCGCTAACAACTGGCAATGTACAATTATGAACAGCATGTGCAACCGTCTCAGTGTTGTAAGCTTGCAAATCTTCCGCACTACCACCACCACGAGCAACTACTACACAATCAACCCCGCCATAATTGGAAAAATAATTAATTCCTTCCGCAATTTCTTGTTCTGCACCAATCCCTTGCACTTTCACTGGATACAAAACAATATCAATCATAGGATTGCGTCTTGTCGTTACATTGATAATATCTTGAATAACAGCCCCTTCCTTACTTGTAACAACACCAATACGTCTTACACTATCTGGAATCGCCTGTTTTTTATCCTCATCAAAATAACCAAGTTGTTGTAACTTTTCTTTTAGCTTCAAGAATTCTTCATACAGCTTACCTTTTCCATAAGGCTCAATACTGGTCACTTGAAAACTAAACTTTCCACCTTTAATATAATAATTAGGACTTCCTTGCACCAATACCATATCACCGATATTCGGTCGATCAAACTGATTAGCCCCAAACATCACACAACTAAGGAGTGCCTCTTCGTCTTTTAATGTAAAATAAGCAATATTATTGGATACATTATACGAACTCACTTCTCCATATAAGAAAATGTGATGCAACATAATCTCCGCATCAAAAATACCTTTTACATATTTTGAAAACTGAGATATGGACACATATGTCTCTGCCATATTACCCCTTCAAAACTTCTCTTAACACACCATTGATAAAAGAGTAGCTTTTTTCATCAGAATATTTTTTTGCAAGTCTAACTGCTTCATTTACTACTACTTTTTCGGGAGTTTGTCCATAAAATTTGAGTTCAAAAATACTCATAAGCAAAATAGAATAATCCACCTTTAACAATCTAGACAAAGTAAAATTCTTTAACTTTGATTCAATGATCGCATCCAATTCTGCTTTATTTTGCAACACCCCAGTGTATATTGCCTTCAAGAATTCGAGATCTTCAGCGTTACAATCGTTTTCTTGTAAAAACAATTCGTACATCACACTATCTTCTGGTTCGTGAAAACAAGTTTCAAAAATCAGTTGTAACACTTTTTCTCTTGTAGATATTCTACCAGTAATTTCTTTTTCCATAGTTCCTCTCCAATAAAAACAACACAAGGCCCTCTAAAGCATTAGAGAGCCAAAGTGTATTTTCCTATTCAATAACCTCTTCTTTTTCAAACACAACACTCATAACATGAATATTGACTTTATCAATTTCGATATCTACCATAGAAGAGATACTATTCTTTACATTCTCTTGTACTTTATATGCTATATCAGATACATTATACCCATAAAAGACGCTAATGTATACATCAATACATATTTTATCATTCACCATACTTAGTTGTACACCATTGCTATAATTGCTAGAAAGCAAACCTTTGACAGATAAAGCAAAGTTGTCTACTAAATCACAAACTCCAGCAATCTCTTTTGTTGCCAAACTTACTACAGATAAAATAATATTCTTTTCAACAACCGTTGATCCACCGTTGGAATTATAATTATTTGATTGATACATAAGCATTACCCCTTTTATCATTCATCACAAGTATAACATACAAATCATAAAAAATCAATAATTATAACATCAAAAGTCAATTATTCTACTGGGATAATCTTAATATTATCAATGGTATAGGCTGTTTGTGTTTGGATAACATCAACAATTTGAGCAACTTCACTAGCATTCAATTCCGCACTTTTCACGATCACATTGATGGCACTACTTGATGTAGACACAACTGCATCATTAAAGCCTTTTGCCTTGATCAACCCTTCAAGTGTTAGTTCACTCTCCATAAGAGAAATCAACTCTTGTTTTTTCGCCTCAGCTGTCGTTTTTGCTTCAGCACTAGCGCTATCGCTAGCAATAATAGCATCCAAATATAGTATTTCTTGATTTCGAGTATCTGTTCTGTCTGTACGATATGTTGAGAAAAAGTTAGCATTGGTCACCGTTGTTGCACTTGCTTGACTTGTTGTCAACTTATTGTTGATAGCCAAATTCACAATACCTGCACCAGCAAGCAATACTGTAAAACATGATACAATCGCGATTTTTTTCTTTTTAGATAACATAATTCTTACCTCCCACTATCTCCCTTCTATGATTTTTACCTTATCTCCCGTAATATTCAGCAGTGCCTGAACTGCTTCCAACATCTGCAATTTTACTTTTGTATAACTTGCACCACTTGCAACAACCACAACTCCTGTTATACTTGGCATGATCTCCATAAGAATCAATGGTTCTTCTTCTCCACTCACTTCTACTATGATAGGATCTGTCACAACAGTTACTGTCTGAGTAGAACCCCCTGAAGCCGATGTTGTTGTCGTCGTTTTTTCTTCTACTGTTGTTGCCAACTTTAGTTCTGGACTGCCATCTACAGCAATCATTACCTCTACTTCTCCTGCATCCTTAATAGATCCTAGAATGCTTCGTAACCTTGCCTCCATATGATCTACGTACTGCATAGTAGACGTATACGCAATTTGACTAGAAGTATATGAGCTACTTTTCGTTGGTATTTGAAGACACATATAGACAACACCCAAAACCACCAACGCCACGACTGGAGCAATGATTTTTTTATATTTTCCCAATCCGGAAAAATTCATCTTAGCCCACCATTTGGGTGATGATTTGTTATGGCTTACTACCTGTTGTTGTACTGAAGTCACCTTTCCCATAGATAATAACTTGCTCCTTGGCCACTTGAGCTTGTCTACACACAACCTCTTTTATATCTTCATATTCTACTATATGTTGCTTGTCCATATTTAGAACTACACCAGACAAATCTATATAGACATTTTGGATACAATTTGTCGAATGCGTATTATCATATCCAACCACAACATCTACCCCATTATACCCAATCTCGATCAATTCATTTTGAATAGATTGTTGTAGCACCAAAATATCTTCTTCATTATAACGTCCAACCTCCTGAAATGTTACATCCATATCCCATTGTTTGTTGGTCAACTCTTTGATTAATTTTGGTACTGGTTGTAGCAATACAAATAAAGTTGCTATAGAAAATATGCTTCGTATTATCCCATTCACTTTTCCTTCTGGTATCATCATATCAAATACGACACCAACAAATACAACGCCAACTATACTTAACAACCACGCATCCATACTCTCTCCTACACCAATACATTCGCCGTACACATAAGCATCGCAACCGTTAAAATATACATAAACGCCATTCCCAAAATCAATGCAATTGGATAGACTAATATCTTTGAACATGTAGCTAAAAAAGAACTCATTTGACTATTCCCCAATGGTTCTACAATACCTGCTGACAATTGCATCCCCAACTTCAGCATAACCAACTGTATAATGGGAGACAGAATACTAATTAACAATAAAATTAATCCAGATAAGCCCACCGCATTTTTAATCAATACACTACTTAAAACGACAAAATCCAACCCCTCACTCAAATACCCACCAATAATTGGTATATAGCTTTTGACGGCAAATTTGGTCGCCTTAATACTAATACCATCGTATTTTCCTGCACTAATGCCCTGAATAGTTAAGAAGCCCGAAAACAAAGTAAAGACAATACCCAATATCCACTTAAATCCACTACTGAAAAAATCTACAAATCCTTTCAATTTTATTTTTGGATTGATATACCCTATAACCGTAAACAAAAACATCACAACAAAGATTGGCAACAATACTTTTTGAAACAAAGTCATCACCCCAGAAGTGAGTAAGACCACAATTGGCTTATAGATTGATACAGACACAACCCCACCAATGGCTGTAAGCATAGATAACAGCAAAGGTAAAATGACTTCAATTTGATTTTGCATCACACTCAACAAATTTTGTGTAATACCAATCACTTCTTTCATAACACCCAGCACAATGACAACCATTGCACCATAACATACAAATCCTATTACTTGTTGTATTCCACTATTCGTTCCACTATTCATAGATGTAACAATCGTAGACAATACACCCAACAATACAATCATCATAATGATCGGGACTACACTAGAAAACCCATCTGTAATAAAAGAAATAATTCCTTCAAAAACAGAATCATATTGAACAAAATACTCACCAGCTAGTAATTGTTCTACTTTTTCTCTAAAGGAAGTAGAACCAAAAATATTGGTAGAATCCTGCAAATCATCCAAAATATTCTCTAGACCAGAAAAATCAATATCTCTTAGTTGCTCATTTGTGGTATCCATCAATTCTTGTTCTACATCTTCTTGCTCCATCGCTAATACTGTTGGATGGGATGGAAGACATAACAATGCAATGATTAACATCAATAAAATAATCCATTTTTTCATCTCCAACTCACCACCAAACACAACCTTACAACAACCCTGTCACAATATCAAACAAAGAAGTAATAATAGGCAAAGAAAGAACCAAAATAATCATTTTCCCCGCAACTATCATTTTATCTGCAATAGAACTATTACCCGTATCATTACACAAACTTGCACCAAACTCAATAAGATATCCAACTCCAATAATCTTGATAATAATCTTAAATAATTCGCTATCAATTCCTGTTGTGTTAATCATATTATCTAAGACACCAAAGACAGTTGAAAAATATTGAAACACCATTGACAATAAGATAATGGCACCAGACAACAACACAGCAAATGTTAGTTCTGGTTTGATCTGCTTAACAACAATGGCACAAACAGAAACAATGATACCAACTGCAACTATCTTAAAGACATCCATAGATCCTCACTACAATAAAAACATATCTTTGACTGTCGTAAACAATTGATTAATCATACCCACAACCATCAACAACACTACAATGAGTCCCGCCAAAGTAACAAGCGTTGCAATTTCATCTTTTCCGGCATACTTCAATACTTGATTGACTACAGCGGTAAGTATTCCAACCGCCGCAATCTTGAATATAATTTCTATCCCCATAAACACCTACTTTTACATTACTATAATACAAATCAACATTCCAATTAATGAACTTAATTTTAAGGACAAATTACCATATTTTTCAAGCTTTTGCATAGCATTATGCAAACAACCTTCCAACAACCCTATTCTCACATCTAAATTTTCAATCTCTTCCCAGTAAGTAAAATGCCCAGCATCTAACAAAAACTGCTTGACTTCTTGTGTTTCATTTTTCTCTAAATAATCTGGCATGCGAATCTCTCTATTTTGAAAAAAAACATCCAGTGTATCCCAACAATCTTTATGTACTCTTTGTTCCATTTGCTGATAAAACACAACCACTTTTTCCTTTTTGCTTTTTATATTATTTTTTAGTTGTTGTGCAAAAGATACCATATCTTTTAAGTATTGTACACGCTTAACAAATAGATTGCGAATCATCCACCCAATACTGGTAGAGGCTATCATCATGCCTAAAAGTATCCCTACTTTTATCATACATAGATACATGCAAGATTTTCATTAAAGACACCTTCACATGTCCCCACACCATTTCTATCCGAAAGAACCACATATCGATCAAACAACTTGTCCGCAACAATGGATCTAAAATGATCTTTCTTTTTCAAATCATGAATATCTTTCGCATGGATAGTTGCCACCACTTTTACCCCACTTGTCAAAGCATTTTTTATTGCCTCAATATCCTCTTCTAGATTAATTTCATCTGTAACAATAACGTCTGGCCTCATACTCCTAATACCATTCTCAAAAGCATATTTTTTAGAACAATTGGCTATGATATCACAATTAAACCCATCAAGCATACTAGATTTTCCTTGATCAATCCCTGTAATTTCACAACGTTCATCACAAATGAGAACATTACAAAACTCTTCTCTTTTCCCTACCTGCATAGCAAGATCTCTAATAAAAGTCGTTTTTCCACAGCCAGGACTAGATACGACCAATGTATTTTGCAATTGTCCACCTTTCATTAACACATTGTAAAGAGGCATACTACAATTACGCACCTCATGTGGAATACGAATATTAAGCGATGTAATATTCTTAATCGTCTTAATCTTCCCCTCTTCAACAACCACTTCTCCACAGATCCCGATCCTAACACCACCAGCAAGAGTGACAAAACCTTTAATTAATTGATCATTGATCGCATACAAGGAATAATCTGCAGACTTCAAAACCATCTCTTTCAACTCTTGCATAGAGGTAATCATAGCATCGTCTCTATCTCGAGTTAGACCGTTATTTGCCAAATAATATCCCTCTCCACCCACTCTTACTATAACTGGTTGATCTACACGAAATCGAAGCTCTTGTAATGCACTACTCTTAATATGTTGTAATGCATACAAAATATTGGCAGACAAAATTTTATCTAACATACTCCCTCCTTACCGTATCTATAGAGACACTCCATCGGTTATCATAGTATATTAGGAGTGCAACCTACAATTGCAAAAACACAAAAAAAACAACCAAACATTTTGATTGTTTCGTTGTTTTTTGACATTATATTCTATTTTACCAAACTCTCATAGATTTCTTTCATTTTGAGAGCATCAACCGCCATCGTGCCTTTGCTTTCACAAATAATACGAGGGGTCAAATTATATTTCTTAATAATTTGTGCAAAAGGTAAAAATTCTGGTCCATAGACAGTATCTTCAAAAGTCAAATGCTTAACCTCTCCTTTTGGACCATACTCAATTTTGGAAAAATGCACATGAATATTTTTTGTTCTGTATTCACCTAGTTTTTCAAAACAAAGTAAAATGATTTTTTCAAAATCTTCTGCTGTTTTTAGACTACCTTGCGTCAAGGCATTGATATGACCAAAATCCAATGTTGGCATCAAACATTCGTCCATAGTGCACAGATCAATAATCTCTTCATAAGTACCGATTTGTGCTTGTTTTCCCATTGTCTCTAAACATACATACATATCTTGATATCCATGTTCTTTTATTTTGTTTAGTAATATTGGCATTCTTTTCTTGACCAACTCCAATGCTTCACTACGAGTCATTTTACCATCTGTCGCAGTATGCACAACAACATGATCTCCTTGCATCAATCGACAAACCCTTAAAGAACCTAATATATAGCCATAACTTTTTTCCGCCATCTCATCACTTGGATTGGCCAAATTGATATAATATGGCGCATGCACACTCATTGCAATATTATATTTCTTTGCTTCTTCCCCAAGAGCAACTGCTGTAGCATCATTAATATTGATTCCTTTCGTCAAAGAATACTCATAAGCAGACAATCCTTGTTCTGCAAGCCATTTTGGTGCTTCTAAAGACTTTTTATGCCCAGTCTCATAAAAGAGATCATCATTCCCAGACGGACCAAATCTAACCATTTTTATTCCTCCCATAGGTATACCGCAATTTTTGCTTTTTCTTCTGTCACTTTTGCAAGTCCTACAATACGATTTTCAAAGACAATCCAATACAATCCATTCTCTTGAGCAACTACGATGGATTTTCCGTTACACAAATCTCTTTTTTGTTGCTCTTTAATAATCAATGTTTTATATTGTGGAAAAACATCTATTGGAGAAATGATCACTTCTTCTAAATTGTTTATTGTTTGAAGATCTTCTACGGTTTTTGCCTGACTTATATCAAAATAACCACTATTAATACGAGTTAACGCTGTCATAGTAGCACCCGTTCCAAGCAATTGTCCCATATCTCTTGCAATACTTCTAATGTATGTACCACTAGAACATACAATTAAAAATTGATATTTTGTTTCGGTTATTTGTTGCAACAATTCTATTGCCTTGATTGTTACACGTTTTGGTTGCAATTGTACCTCAATGCCTTGTCTAGCAAGATCATAAGCACGTCGCCCTTGTATATTTTTTGCACTATACATTGGAGGTACTTGATCCACTTCCCCTATCAATGAAGTCAACACATTCTTCACCGCATCTTTTGTTGGAATTGGAAGATTTTGCTGAAGAACAACCCCCTCAGCATCTAAAGTATCTGTCGTATAGCCAAACTCAAACTCTGCAATATAACTTTTTTCTTTCTCTAAAAAATAATCAAACAATCTAGTCGCTTTTCCTATAGCTATTGGCAAAACACCACTTGCCATTGGATCTAAAGTTCCCATATGTCCTACTTTATCCAAATGGAATTGTTTTTTAAGTTTTGCAACAACTGCAGCACTTGACACCCCAGATTGTTTGTTGATATTCAAAAATCCTAACATATAAAAGGCTCACACCCTTTTAATAATTTTTCTTTTACGGTATTAAAACTACCATATAGTTTGCATCCGGCAGCCATTTTGTGTCCACCACCACCAAACTGTTCTGCTACTTTAGCAACATCAACTGAACCATCTGTACGAAAACTAACAGCAAATACATTTGGTTTTTCTTCTCCCATAAGGATAGAGATACGACATCCATCAATATTAGACATCATACTAACAATACCAATTGTTTCGGTACTTTTTACACCAATTCTATGAAAGTCTTTTAGGGACAAACCTGTAAAAGCAACCTTTCCTTCAAGTGCAAACTCGATATTGTAAAGTGCTGTTGCGGTTAGCATAATTTGTTGTCTAGTTCTTCTTTGAAATAAATAATAATGAATTTTTTCCAAATCCAAATGATATGACATAAGATCACACGCAATTTCATGTGTTTCTTTTGTTGTTGAATTGTACAAAAAACAACCTGTGTCAGACGATAATCCAGCATATAGACAAGTCGCAACATCACTATTTAGCTCCCAGCCTAATTGTTGGAATACATAGTACATAATTTCAGCTGTGCTACCTACAGTATGTACAACGTTAACTTGTGCAAATTGATCATTGGTTGCATGGTGATCTATCTTTAATGTATAGGTACCACCTTCATACACTCTCCACCAATCTCCCAATCTATATCGATCACTACAATCAACAGCCACCGTCAAATCATAACTAGATAAAGTTGGTTGATTGACAGCATCTATCCCTGGTAAGAATTGATAATTTTCACTAATGTTGACATCCCCATAAATATCAACTTTTTTCCCTTGAGCTTCCAACATCAACTTCAAAGCAAGGCCTGTGCCCAAACAATCTCCATCTGGTCTCATATGTGTGAATATAGCAACAGTACTAGCTTGCTGCAAATATTGTAAGCATTGTTGATCAATAAGCATAGATTAATCCTTTTTATCTTCTTTTATCTTTTCCAACATATCTTCAATTTTGTTGGTATAATCAATTCCATCATCCAAAATGAAATTAAGGTATGGCATTTTTCTCAAATTAATTTTGCCTGCAACTTCTTTACGAATAAAGCGAGCTGAGTGAAGAATTTGATTAAATACATCTTGTACATTGTCTTTTGTAAAAATACTTACATAGACTTTTGCAAAATCCAAATCTTGTGTTGTCTCCACTCTTGTAACAGTAATAATACCTGTAATTAATGGATTTTTAATTTCGTATGTCAACACTTCACTAATCGCTTTTTGTAGTTCTGCATTTACTTTCAATATTCTTCCACCCATATTGTATCTCCTTTATGCTTTTTTAATTTCGACCAATTCGAATACTTCTAAGATATCGCCTTCTTTGATATCATCGAAGTCTTTTAATTTGATACCACATTCAAAACCAGCTTTCATAGTTTTTGCATTGTCTTTACCTTGTTGCAAACTAGCAATATCTGCTGTGGTAACCAAATCTTTTCCTCTATATACTCTTACTTTACTTGTACGATTGACTTGACCATCAAGCACATAAGAACCGGCAATAGTACCAATAGCACTGATCTTAAAGATATGTCTAACTTCCACTCTACCAATTACTTTTTCTTCGTATTTTGGAGTCATCATTTTGTCAATGATTGTTTTTAATTCATCAACTGCTTCATAAATAATCTTATAGAATTTGATTTCTACACCATTACGTTCTGCAAGTTGTTTTGCTTTTGGATCAGGTTTTACATTGAATCCAATAATCATTGCATTACTAGCTTTAGCAAGCAATACATCACTTTCATTAATAAGCCCTACAGAACTAGCCACGCAATCAATCTTCACTTCTTCATTCTTAATAGATGTAAGCGTAGACTCCAAGGCTTCTGCAGAACCTTGCACGTCTGCTTTAATTAAGATATTGTAAGTCTTAAGCACTTGATCTTTTGGTGTACTTAAGAAATCTTCCAAGTTAACACCATTGGTTGATTTTGTCTTTTCCACTTTTTGTGCATTGATACGCTCAGCAACCAAATCTTTTGCCATCTTTTCATCTAGAACATAGACAATATCACCCGCATCTGGTACAGAATCTAAACCAAGCATAGATACTGCAGTACTTGGCAATGCTTTCACAATACTCTTACCAGTATGATCCATCATTGCTCTTACTTTCCCATAACTTGTACCGCATGCAACATAATCTCCAACATGCAATGTACCATTCTTAACAATGATATTGGCAACAATACCACGACCTTTGTCTACTTTTGCTTCTAGCACTGTACCCATTGCAGCAACATCAGAATTGGCTTTCAATTCTTCCATATCTGCAACAAGTAGAATATCTTCTAATAACTTATCAATACCAAATCCACTCTTAGCGCTAATTGGTTCACAAATAACTTCACCACCCCATTCTTCTGGAAGCACGTCATGTTCTGTTAGTTGTTGTTTAATTCTCTCAATGTTTGCTTCTGGTTTGTCTACCTTATTGATCGCAACAATCATAGGGACTTTTGCATCTTTGATATGATGAATTGCTTCTACTGTTTGAGGCATGATACCATCATCGGCAGCAACAATCAAAATAGCAAGGTCAGTTACTTGTGCACCTCTTTGACGCATTGCAGTGAATGCAGCGTGTCCAGGAGTATCAATGAAGGTAATTTTGTTGTTATTAACTTCAATTGAGTAAGCACCAATATGTTGTGTAATACCACCAGCTTCACCAGAAGTTACGTTTGTTTTTCTAATATAGTCAAGCAAAGATGTTTTACCATGATCAACGTGACCCATTACAGTCACAATTGGAGGACGTTTTTCTGTTGTTGCATCCATATTCGCAAACATCTCTTTCACTTTTTCTTCTGTAGTTTGTTCTACTGCATAATTAAGTGTAATACCAAATTCACTAGCAACAAGTTCTGCTGTTTCAAAGTCAATTGGACTATTGATATTGAGCATCATACCAAGCAACATGAATTTTTTAATAATTTCGGTTGCTGGTTTACCAATTTTTTCAGACAAAATCTTAACAGTTAAGTTGTTGGTTGTAATACTTGCATTTTCAATCACTGTTTTTTCAATTGGTTTTGCAGGTTTTGTTGCCTTCTTTAATTTTGTACGAACTCTACCCATTCTGCCGGTTTCGTCCATATCCTCTTCATTAACACTAAAGTCAAAACGGAATTTATCCTTTTTAACATTAACTTTCTTATCATGGTCATCACTAGGCTTATGAGTTTTGTTTTTGTTACCAACCAATCTTTCTTGTTTTGTTTGGAGTATATCTAATTTCTCTGGTCTTTCAGGACGTGAAAAACTTGGAGCAGGTCTACCTTGCCCTTGTGGTCTTGCCATATTCTTTTTATTGTCATTTTGAGAATTTTGTCTTTGTCCGTTTTGTTCAAAACGATTGTTTTGTGGTCTACCATCTCTAGTTTGATTGTTGCGAGAGTAATTGTTGTTTTGACTGCGATAATTTGCATTAGCCATATTGGTTGTTGTTGTGCGTTTTTGTTCTACAACTGGTTTTTGTACAACCTCTGCTTTCTCTACAACTTTTGGTTCTTGTTTTTGAACAACACCCATTTTTCTAGATTGTTCCAACAATCTTTTCGCATATTGATCTAAAGTAGATTTTGCATTTTTTGATACAGACAAAATAGAATTAAGTTCACCTTTTTGCAAAATTACATTAATTTGTTTCAAATTCTCAAATGTTACAGTTGTGTTAGTTTGTTTTACGTTTTGTTTTTCCAAAGAAATCTTACCTCTTTATTTATTTCGTTGTCATTTTTTCTATATCTTCACAAGTATTGTAGATGGTTTTGGCTAGTCCACTATCGGTAATCGTCAATACTTTTGTGTTATAAGTCTTTAATATATCTGCGATTGTTGTTGTGGTCAACATTGCCATTTTGCAAGGTATATAATCTCGCAGACTTTCTAATTTGTTTACTATTTTTGGATTGGTTGTTTTGTCTACAAGAATCAATTTTGCCTTATGAGGTCTTTCACACAAAGCATCAAATCCATAAATAATACTACCCTTTTTTACAGCAAAACCAATATATGCATCACTTTTTTTCATCGATGTACTCCTTAATTTTGTTGTATTCTTCATCTGTTACCAATCTAGATAGCATTTTGTTGAGTATTTTTTTCTTACACATTAGTTGATAACAATCCATATTATGGCAGAGGTAAAATCCTCTACCATTAATAGATTTTGTTTGGTCAAGTACAATACCCTCATCCGTTTTCACGAAACGCATCAAGTCTTGTTTTTCTTTTCTTTCTCGACAAGCGACACACATTCTGTTGGGTACTTTTGTCATAATTACTCCTCGTCTAAATCATCAAATACATTGTCGTTGATGAATAATGAATCAAAGTTAGAATCTTCTTCTAATTTTTGTTCTTCCTCTTTCATTGCACTTTGAGGTTTTACATCAATTTTCCAATTGGTAAGTCTCACAGCAAGTCTTACGTTTTGACCATTCTTACCAATAGCTAAAGACAACTTGTCATCAGGAACAACTGCTAGACTTGTTCTGTCAAGTTCATTGACGGTCACAGATACAACTGTTGCTGGGCTAAGCGCATTAGCAATGAAGACTGCTGGAGTTTCGCTCCAAGGAATCAAATCAATCTTTTCACCATTAATTTCGCTAATGATACTGTTGATTCTTTGTCCTTTGTTACCAATACATGCACCAATAGCATCTAGATTAACATTTTTCGTATAGACAGCCACTTTTGTTCTGTATCCAGCTTCACGAACAATAGACTTGATCTCTACTTCCCCAGTTGCAATCTCTGGAATCTCAATCTCCATCAATCTTTTTACAAAATTAGCGTTGGTACGGCTAAGTTGTACATATGACATATTGTAACTCTCTCTTACAGACTTAACGTACACTTTGATTCTAGAATTGATCACATAATTCTCACCAGGAATTTTGTCTCTACCAGAAAGCACGCCTTCTACATCAGTAATACCTAGATCACAATATACATTGTCACCTTCTACACGTCTAACAATTGCTGTCAAAATCTCGTCTTGTTTTGTATTGACTTCTTTCATGATTCTGCCACGTTCTGCTTCTCTAAGTTTTTGCATAACTACTTGTTTTGCAGTTTGAGCAGCAATACGACCAAAATCTTTTGGAGTTTCTTCATGAGGAACAATATCACCCAATTTGTAACTCTTTTTAATTGTTTTAGCCTCAAGTAGAGTCATCTCTTTGTCTGGATCAACAACTTCTTCTACGATTGTTTTGTAAGAATATACCTTAATTGTATTCTTTTCTTCATTGAGTTTTACTTCAGCACTTTTTGCTTCACCATAATGCTTTTTGTAAGCACTTGTTAAAGCAGACTCTAATGCTTCCTTAAAAAACTCTTTATTGATACCTTTTTGTTCTTCCAAATCTCTTAACGCTTGAAAAAAATCTTTACTAACCATTGTTATTTCTCCTTAAAATTTTATCACTGGTTCAGCTAATGCTACCATTTCTTTTTGTATTGTTATCTCTTCATTATTCACATTCAAAACAAAATCTTTGTCAGAATAAGCAACCAGTATGCCTTGCAAAAGTTTTGTATCATTGATTTTGTTAAATAGTTTTACACTAATCTCTTTCCCCATATTACGACGATAATCACACTCTTTTTTGAGTGGTCTATCTAGTCCACATGAAGATACATTAAGTGTATAAGAAGCACCACTCGTTGGATCTGCAATATCTAGAGGCTCATCAATTGCTCGATGCACTGTTTCGCAATCAGTGATATCTATGCCACCATCTTTGTCAATTGTGACAGTGAGATGATATCCATCATGATTCTTCTTGTACTCGATATCAACCAGTTCGTACCCTAGTTGTTCGATGATTGGTTGGCAGACTTCTTCTGCAACCACAGACACTTTTTTACTTGACATACTAACCTTCCTTTTCAAAAACTATAAGAGTGAGAATTGCTTTCCCACTCTTATAGTAACATTATTAGCATCTATAGTGTAACACAATAATCCTTAAAAAACAAGGGTTTTTATGAAAATTATTGTATTTTCTCAGCAAGAATGATAAAAACTTCTGCTGTTGCAATGGTATCATTGAGTGCTCTATGTGCATTCACAAGTTTTACACCCAAATAATCTGCAATTGTCCCCAATTTATAATTTTTCATTCCTTTGAGATATTGTCTTGCAATTGCAAGAGTATCCATTTGTTCGTGATCAAAAATATAACCACTATCTTTGCCTGCTTTGTACATAAACTTATAGTCAAAATCAATATTGTGTCCAACCAAAATACATCCATCACAGAACTTATAAAAATCACCAACCACATCTTCAATTGGCTTACAACCTGCGACCATAGCATTGGTAATCCCCGTAATTCTCGTGATCTCCTCACTAATCTCTTCTTTTGGTTTTACCAAAGTTGTAAAAGTCTCCTTGATTTTACCATCTTTAATTTTGACAGCACCAATTTCGGTAATAGAATTAGTTTGGAAGTCTAACCCAGTTGTCTCCAGGTCAAATACAACAAACTCTTTACCTTGCAAGAATGGACACACCTCTTTTTCTACTAGCGAAAACATGTCCGCTTGTTTTTTAATAATATATGGTTGTGGAACAACATATCGATAACTTGCAGGACAACTTTTTTGCACAAAAGGCGTTTCGATATTTTTTGCTTCTGGTTGATGAATCGTACAAGTCGATACTTGTTGTACACGCAAACTTTTATTGCCATTGTACTCATCAATCTTCCCTTCCACAACGACTTCCAAGTCATTTTCCAACATTTCTAATTGTGCCATATTCTTCTTAGTTGGGAATGCAACACAACGAATAGACCCAGTATAGTCTGTTACTTGAAAAGTATACATGGCTTTTTCTTCTGTATCCGCTGTTGCTTTTTTCGGTTTGTACAACTTCTTTTGCAAAAAGCCAATTTTTCCACAAATAACATTATTTGCTTCCGTAATCGTTTGGTCTGCAATCGCAAGCGGTTGAATCTCAATTGTTTCTCCTACCAACTTTTCCACGTTGCTAACTTCAATGTATCGTTTTTCTTTCATGATATCCATGGCAAAGATATCATCTGCAATTTGCTTCTCCAACTTGTTAAGAGACTCTTGTAAGTCCGTATTAGCCCCATACTCATAATACGTTAAATTAAATTCTGCAAAAAAATACTTTTGCAAATATTGAATCACTTCTCGTACGAAATCTGTATTATATAAAAACTGATAAAAGACAGGAATAAAACCAATATTGATATCAACTAGATCTTTTGTAATCACAATATCCATCTTGTCCTGTTCAAAATATTCGTACAAACTTGGATATTGTATCTTAAGATATTGATTGATCATCATTGCAATAACTTCTTTGTCTAAGATAGACTTTTTCATTTTGAGTTGCACAACAACATCTTGTTCTATGTATTGACGAATGGCTTTTTCAATTACTTCCTTGTCTTTTTCTGCAATCATATCTCCTTGATATACCATTCGACACTCTAAAATATTGTCATTCTTATGATAAATAACGCTTACAAATTTTGTATCTTTGTAAGCGTTATCATGCAACTGATGAATATACTCTAAAAGTTTTTTCATTTGTTCTCCTTAAATAAAATGCAGGACATCTACTACTATTACAAATCCAAATAGCAAAAATAACCCAACAGTGTGAATCCATCCTTCTACGTTGCGATTGACAGGCTTTTTCGTGATCATTTCCCATAATACAAACAACATACGTGCACCATCAAGCGCTGGAATTGGAAGCACATTGAACACTGCAAGACTCACAGCAATCAATGGCAACAATAATAACAACAAAGACCATGATTGTTGTGCGTAACTAGATATCATATCAATAGTTGTAATTGGTCCTCCAACAGCATCTAAAGACAATTTTCCTGTGATCAATTGTCCAAAAGATTTCACCGTTTCAACGGCAATATCCCATGTAAATGGAATACTTTCACCAACTGCTTGGAAAAATCCAACTTTCGCAAATTTTCCACTTTGAATACCGATTACTTTACTTTCTACTGTTGATCCATCTTCCGCAGTTGTCGTATAGATAGATTTTTGTACAACAATATTTTGCTTTTTGCCATCTCTAATAATGGTTAGTGTAATATCCACACCAGTGTCAATAGAAGCTGTGAGTGTAGACACATCTCCACTAATCCAGCCTATTTTTTGACCATTAACAGCAGTAATAACATCACCCACTTGGATGGTTTGGTTATGTTCGGTTGGGTAACTAATATTAGTTACAACACGTGTACCATTACCTACAATCACAAGCAACATGAAGGAAAATAGAATAGCACTTAAAAAGTTGAATGCAGCACCTGCCACCAGCACAATCAATCTTTTCCATGGG
>JAZSRJ010000065.1:0-10927 GCA_045538425.1 Clostridia bacterium | reverse complement strand
GCATAAGATTTACCACCACCAGATTTACCGATAATCATCATGTTGGAGTTGGTGTGTCCACCATCACGTTTGAAGAAATCAATAAACACTGGATATTGGTTGTATCCTAGATAAAAACCTTTTTCATCATGTACTGCACTACTAATAAATGGGAACATAGCCGCAATACTACTAGTTTGGATACCACGTTTTGTCATTTTAATTTTATCTAATCTACTAGGACCTGCAGAGATAAAAGCATCTACTTGTCTACCAAAGTTTTCACTATAGTGATACCCTTGTTGTTTTAGTTGTGCTCTTACTTCCTTCTTTTCGCCTTCTTCCGCAATAATATGGAAGTTGACATCAAATAGGTTTTCATTACCAGTTTTCAAACCTTCAAGCAATGCATATAAGGTATCATATTGTGTTTGCCAAGCAATTTTGTCACCCTCAGATGCCGCCTTGCTAAGCTTGATACCAACATCCATCAAAGATTTGTTAAGCATCTTTTCAGCCTTAAAACGAGCCATTGGCTCAATATTAACCACCACTCTTGTCTTATCCAATTCAAAAAGACTATATGCCCAAGCATTTGGCACTTCAATTGGGTATTCGTCGATGGTAAAACTACGGAACTCTACCCCATCAATCTTGGTTGTTGAAGCTCCAAAACGAATTTCGTCTGGTCTTGTCCAATTGAGTTTGTCTTCCATACTCAAGATATTAAGGTCTCTTTCATCAAATTCCGAACTGTAGTTGGATTTTAAGAATACATAAAGTTGATCACCTTCTACGATATTGCTATGAATTGGCACTTGGCATTGTTCCATCGCCGTCTTCATACCCATAACAGTAGTCTCTAAGGCTTCTCTATCTTTATCATAAACAACAAAATAATAATAGTTTTTAACAACTTTTTCTTTATAGTTAAGGTATTTGATCGCAGACAATCTTTCTTCAAATACTGGTGCACGCATATCTGTTTCGTAAGCATCATACAATCCTTTGTCTGTCATATCGAGCAAAGTATTGTACTTATAGTCTTCAAAGTTCATCAGATTGTCTAGAAGCATTGGTTTCTTAACCTTAATAATAGACATTGATTGATCACTATTAAGACGAGATAAAGCGTTGGTCACTGCACGAACAACAGCTTCTTGTTTTTCTTCTTCGAGTAGTCCAAACTCAATTGGTTTTACTTCTAGTACCATACCATAATAGATACCATAGGAGATAAATTTATCTGTCACAATCTTTTGGTAAGGCAAAATATTACGCACGTCTTGATTTTTATTGGTGTATTTTTTCTTAAACACTTTAGAATATGCCGCAAATTGAAACATCAAGACAACCGAATAATACAACTTTACATTGTCTGTGATTGGAACGAACAACATGACCCAAAATGCTGAAAAAGCAATACCAATATAGATATGGTAAGGGATATTACTAAAAAAGATTAGCATTGCCCCTGCAATACCGATAATCGCAAGGATAATATCCCCAATTGTAAAATTGCGGAACAACTCTAATTTCATTTTAGATCTTCTAGGAATCAATCTTGTAGCCATAGCTTACTCCTCATATAAATGGTTATGTTTTCCATTGAAAGATGTCATAGGACATACTTCCACATCATACTTAACAATAGTATACCAAATTACAAAAGAAAAACAAAACAATTTACAAAGAAAATAACGAGATTGCTTCCATAATTTTACAACTTCAACAATGTTCACCATCTCTCCTATGACCAATATATTCAAACTGTCAAACATTCAATAAAAAAGTCGACTTTATGTCGACTTTTTTTATTTGTTTCCAGGTTTGTTTTTACTACCAGCTTGTGATAATTCTTGACGCATTTTTGATATCTCTCTAATTAATGCATCATCACCTTTAAGACCTTTTTCAATAGATTCACTAATCTTATTAAGACTAGATTTCATTTCACTAGAAATAGATTTTGCCATAAGATTAATACTTTCTTCACTAATTTTTTCAGTCTCTGATTTGCCCCTATTGAGTGCTTCTCCAAGATTTTGAGCAAGATCCCCCTCATCGAGTTTGATAGAATCACCATCTATTTTCATACTCTTAGCAATCACATTTCCCAATTCTTTACCGGTAAGATCAAATTGACCATTCATTTGACTCAAATATGCTTGTTGCTCATCAACATTCATATCCTTTACATTTTTAATATCAAAGTATGCTTCCGCAGCACTTTGTGCTGTATTTAATACCTTATTACGTTTATCATCAGTATCTAAGCCAGCATCATTTAATTGGGTATTTAGTTTCTTCTTTCTCTCTTCAATTGTTTGTTCGATCATTGTTGCTGAAGCGGTAGTTTTCAATCCTAATTGTGCAGCCACAGTTTTTCTATTTTCTGCATCAGAGAGATCTACATCACCTAGGCTCTGCAACTCATTGTACGCAAGAACTGTTTGCGCATTACGACCAATATCTGTACTAAAATCTCGAACCTTATCATTGACCCTGCCTCTACCTTCATTAGCCTTTTTCACTTCTTGTTTAATAAGTTCACTAGCTGCTGGCATGTTTTGTGCCGTCTGAGCATTAGATTTTGCTGTTTTAATAAAACCTGTTCCACCAAGCCACTTAGCAAGAGATCCCAAACCAAAGTTATCTAATCCTTTTCCTACAATACCACCAACTTCTTGCAAACCAGAAGCCATCGCAGCCTTACCTTCTAAACCGACTTGTCCAAAAGACGTTAAAGGATTAAATTTCATAGCTTTTGTTGCAAATCCCCCTACGGCTTTCAGTGTCTTCCCTGTGCCAGACACAAAACGCGAAGTTTTTCCAATAAAACCTTTTCCCGCATTACGATCACTGACCTGTTTTTGTCTCTTTTGAGCAGCAGCAAGTTCTTCTTCATGCTCTTTAATTAGTTCTGGTGTCGCTGAAGGATCTTCCCTCAAAGCATCCAATCTTGCTTGAGCACCTTTAACTGCATTATCAGCATTAAGTTGTTTTTGTTTTCTACCTGCTTCAGTAAGCCCCAAACCATCAGCTAAGCCCTGACCTGCTTGTTTCAATTTACCAGGAATTGCCTTTCCGACTTTACCAGCAAGACCACCCGCAGCTTTTATTGCAGCACCAGCTGGAGTAAAGTTAAGTGCTGCGCCACCAATTTTGGCTGCAGTACCAACGACTTTTTTACTAACAGCACTACCTTCTCCAAAGGCATCAGCCGCGCCAATGAATCCGCTAAGCATCTTTGGAAAATCTTTGATTAGATAAATAAGTGCAATACTCATAAGTGCATGAAGCAACGCATTCATAGAATAATTAATTGCCGATGTCAAAGGAAATATATTAATACTATCAGTCACCGCCATCAACTTGAAAGCTAAGTTGAGCGCAACCACTGTACCATATGCAGACAATACTTGTTGCAAGAATTGCCCTTTCCATTGGTTGTATGCTTTATGATTATCTAGTGGACCAAGTGCAATAATTGGTGGAGAGATCATAAACAACATCGTCAATTTGTAAAGACGCAACATTAGACCAAATGCAGCGTTAAATAAGATCCAAATGGTCATTACAAGTCCACCAATAAGAACTATATAGTTGATATCTCCCATATTATAGTACAAGTTGACAACTAGACTATCAAACCAACACATTGTCCCATTGTTAGACTTCCCAGCAGAAATAGCACTTTTCACAACCAAACCGCCCAAGCCACCAGTTGACATCATGCTACCAATAATACCTGCACCTAATCCTTCTCCAGTTAAATCTTCGTAATGTGTTAAATCTACTTCTTTATTTCCTGAAAAACCATCATCTATTTGATTCGCTATCAATTCATAGTCATTTGAATTAGTAGTAAATAAAGAACCTCCAAGTGAATAAACCTCATTATTTAAGTTACCATTAACATCATACAAACAAAATACTTTGTTCATTCCATTAACCAATAAATCAGCAAACGCACTACCTAAATCACCAGATGATGGTTGAGTTTCATTTAGAACATGTTCTTGTCTTACCCTATTTGCATTGTAGGATGCTGCATAAAACAACTGTCCACTAATCGTACGCTCGGAACCACCAGTGGCTCTATCTAATATTCTGAGCAATATATTGGAAGTAAAGATACCCATCACACAAATCACTGGCACCAATGCAAAATAAGCAATAGATTTTACCGCAGAACCTAAGATACCACCTTTACTATTGTTGGCTTTGTCTGTATTGTACTCATTACGGATAATGGCTACAATAGAAGCCATAATCACAAGGACAAAAGCAACGGCGAGCATAACGATAAAGGTATTCCATACCACATTAGAGGTAAGCATTTGAAACAATGGGTCACCTGAATTGGCATTGCCCATATTGTCATAAGTTGTACCAATACCTGCAAGTGCTCTAAACAACTTTTGCAAAAAGTCTGCAATATATCCAAGTATCCCCGCAGCCATAAATAGGACACCACTAATTGTCAATTGAATAAAGTTTAGGAGTATCGTAAATAGTGCACCAACTAGACCGGACACAAAAGACATAATCCAATCAAAGATACCAGATAATAATCCCAGATTCATAGAAGAAAATAACATGCTTCCCACCTCTATTTCAAAATTATATTGGAAAACTAGCCAAATTAAGGCAGTAATCCCAATTATTAATTTTATTTTTATACAATAATACTAACACAAAATAAGACAAAAATCAAATATATACAACAAATAATTTCAAAATATACCTATCCTTATATTCCAACACTTTTTATCTTCATTTGCGTTCCCAAAAATCATCAATATTAGTATGATGCAAAACAGGAAAAATACACAAAAAAACTCTTCCCTACTTCACAATTTCGGAAAGAGTTTTATTTTGTACATTATTTTTCTACTGTAACATCATTGTACCCTAAGAAGTCAAGTACCAAATCTATATTGCTCGTTATCAATTTCATCAGCACCATAAGTAAAACAACCGCAACGATACCAATTAAGAAATTCATCATTCTTTTCTTTGCTTGTTGTCTTGCATCCGCATTGTCTGCCTTAGCTAGCATAACCCCCAAGAATACAATATAAATGGAAGAAAAACCTAGAATAGTCAAGATAACTGGGAAATACCAGTGATCCAATTCTTGCAAAGCCGCCTTCAATTCGTTGGAAGTGATATATTGTCCATCTTTGTTAAGAGTGTCATGATCTCCAATGACTGTCTCGTTTTCATCCGCCAATACTGGCATATTGTAACTAGGCGCAATAGAATGTTGGTATGAGCTAATACCAATAACCAACATCAAAACCATCACAAAAGCAGTAATGACACGAACAATATTTTTTTTCTTTTTTGGTGAGAAATCCATATTCAATCTCCTAGCCGTGCACACAATGCGCACATTATATTACACATATTGTACAATAATTTTTTCTCTTTTGCAATCAAACCGGAACATGTTTTTCATTTTCTTTACACAATAATTGTTAACCATTGTAACACTATCCCTGTTGCCACAACCAGCGCCGCAACACTGCCAATCATCCAATAAAACCATTTGTCTAATCTCTCAATCCAATCCAAATAACCAAATCGATACAACAATAGCCACGATATTGCCACAACTATGGACACCAACATCATGATCCAAAAAATCTTACGATATGGCGACTGATATGTTAGATGACCTTCTTGTTGTGTAACAGTAATCATACCCAAATCATGTTGTTCTGTTGCTCCCCAACCAGCCTGAGCGACCACTGGCAAAACATAGTAATTATACTCTTTCCCAAAAGAATAAGCTATCGTGGTATCATGATATTGTAGAATGCATTCTTGAGATAGTTTATTGTACAATTGTGACAATAAGTCAATATTTATTGACACAATATCCATTTTTAGATCCACAACATCCTCTTGTGTTATAGACGAATCAATCACCCATTGCAAAGACATCTCCCCATTCTCCTTAGCATACCCCAATTCTATAATATACTCAGAGTTGTTGACCTTCTTGATACTATCAACATCAATCTCATCTATCAACGTCGTGTTTTGATTAGTAGTCAAATAATAATATCGATTGTCTTTCACTGGGATAACAAATGTTTCTAATTGAAGCAACCCACTCAATTGCAACTCCTCACCCTCATAACAATTATCTGGTAATAATGAGGTTAATTCAATTGTTTCGAATAATTGACCTTCTCCACCCAACCATTCGTACAAATGTTGTTGTGTTGTGATTACATCCCAACTCTCATCATATAAAAACAACGTATCAACACCAAAACCATTTTCTAAAGATAAAGTGTTGCGATAAAGATATAGATCTTGATATTGCCCCATCAAAGTATAATACGGATATTGCGTTGGATATTCTGTAACAACATAACTATATCCAAATATCATATCGGACAGCAATGTTCCACCATATGGACGTATTACATTCGTTAAGTTGGTATCATACCCCAACACCTTTGCTAAACGCATATTTTCTTTTCCCAATACAGAAGTGAAACAATTGAAATTATGAAAACTTAAATTCAACGAATAATTCGCAGTTTCATGACGACCAATATCCAATTTCACTCTTTGACCAGACAGCTGATATTCTTCCATCAAATATTCTAGTTGTTGATTGGTATCCAAACGAATTACACAAGCCCCAATACTTGTCCCAGACAACACAAGTGTAATCATAATCAAGATAACTGACACAAAACACATTAATCTTTTCGATATTTTACCAAGAAACATACCTTTATTGACAGAAAGTATAATTAATATGGTTGGAAACATAATAATTGCTAAAAACATTAAAGTGACTTTTGAAGACTGTGACAGAGCCAATACTGACGATAATTGTTGCATAATAGGAATAAATCCAATAGCCAATACACCATATAAAACACTAAAGAAATAAAGATTGCTATAAGCTCCTTTCGTCTTGTCTGGCAAAGTGAATTGAACTTTTTCTGCACACATTTGACAGATCATCGACACTGCCACGATTGGATACATAACTGCTAGCCTTGAAGCATACCCATAATATTTTCCAAAACAGAGAAGCACTTGTAATTGATCAATCAAAATTGGCAACAAACACATAATTAGTGCAATTGTCCAAAATTTTAATTGTGGCGATTTTTCTTTTTGAAACAAGCCAATACTGCAGATCGACAATAATATCGTGTCAAAAAGCAGAAAACTCATCTTAACAATCAAATGATCGTTTGAAAAGATCAGCCAACTATTTGTTTCTTGTAATCGATTGCTCGAAAACATCGTTGCAGCAAATGTTGTTAAGAATGGTAGAGCTAGTATGACTGCAAGCACATATGCTACAACCAAATCTTTAATTGTCTTACTATCCTGTTTTGTGATCAATGGATAAACAAACGTTAGTGTTACAATCACAACAGCACAACTAATCATCAAATTAGGTGTGGAAATGATCATCAACAATAGAATTACAACAAATAACGCAATTCCCTTTCCTTTCATCAATCTATCATATCCAAGAACAAACAATGGAAAATAAATGAACAGATCTACCCAAACCGCAAAACTTTGATTAGCAATAAAACTTCCAGAAAAACTATACAACAACAATAAACAAACAATCATTTTGTTGGAAACCTTAGGATAGATTGTCTTAATCATAAGATATAAAGTTGACATCATCAGCAATGTTTTGATGACATATACAAAACTTACTATATAATGCACATTGCCTCGTCCACCAATAAGATACAAGACTCCAAGTGGCGATGCACACATATACAAAAGAGTTCCTACCACATCCAACCCACCTGCTGTACCCGCAGAAAAGGTAAGAGCATGTTCTCCTGTAAGCCAACCTAAGACATGTTCATACATCATATTGACTTGAAAAAATCCATCATAACGCGCTACACTTTGATTACCAAAAGGAAATATCCCATAACATGTATAGATAATTGTATATAGTATAAGCGCTATTCCCCAAGACCAAAACAAGGCTCGGTGTTGTTTTATCCATTTCATAATTTTCACCTTACTACCCATAGTCTATGCAAAACAAAAAAAAATGTCAAACAGATTACGATCTGTATGACATTAAATACTTTAAGTAATTTATGATGCTTTTGTTGTGTAACTATTACCGTCAAGACCACCATTGATTAAATCTTGAATCAAACTTTTGTTAGTGATCAACAATTGGATAACAACAAGCAATAAGATGGTCAAAACGAATGCAAGAATAAACCATAACATTCTTTTCTTTGCTTCTTCTCTTTTATCTGCACTTTCTGCTCTTGCTAATTGTATACCTAGGAAAATCGCATAGATCATACCAGCAGTAGCAACAATAATGATAATTGGCATCAACAAAGCATTCATCCAATCAATAATTGTTTGAACAATACCAGTATACCATTTTTGGTTAGTAATATCTGTGTCACCCAACATACTAACAATAGCCATTAATTTGTCCATATTTTTCTCTCCCATTTTTATTTACTTTAAGCAAAACCTTGCCCTTTGATACCCAATTCTAGCACAATTCTTTTTTATTGTAAAACATTTTACAACATTTTTTTTATTTTTTTACAATTTGACATTTTATACAAAAAAACGTGTTATAATTTTTGAGATAATTCTATTCCTTTTTTCTTGCAAAACCACCAAATTAACACACAATTTAGTTTTTATTTTTTACCAATAACTCACTTAAGAATAATAGTATTTTTGTTGAAAAACACAAAATTATTCACAAAGTGTTTGATTTTTTTTGACAATCTTTTATCAACAATGTACAATACTATTAGTATTGACAAAAAACTTCCTATACAATAAAGGAGAGAATATGGCTGAAAAGAAAAAGAAAACGTTCAAACAACATTTAATCACACTAGCCGTTTGGGCAGGCGCTACTGCATTGCTTGCAATGCTTGCTAGCGCAACCATCGGATCACAATATTTGTTTTTAGTACTAGTGCTTGGTGGTCTATTATACCTTGTATATATACTAACTGGAGCAATTAAAGCAGAAGGCGGTAGCAGTGCAGAGACCAAAGTTGAAGGCGGTGGAGACAAATTCTATGACCAAGATTGGTTAGATGAAAAAACACTTGTTTCTGATAAAAAATATGGATACGCCACCTATGATCAACTAAAATCTCTTAATATTGAAGGTATTCCTATTAGAGCTGAACTCAAAAAAGGAAAACTACACGTTAACTTATATCAAAAAGACTACCATACATTGGTCATCGGTACAACTGGTAGTGGTAAAACGACAAGATATGTTAACCCAACCATCCAAATTTTGGGTGAAACTGCAACAAGACCTAGTATGGTTATCTCTGACCCTAAAGGAGAATTGTATCAACTTCATAGTGAAAAATTGAGACAACGTGGATACAATGTATTGTCCTTTGACTTAAGAGAACCATTTAACAGTACAAAATGGAATCCTCTTGATCGTGCTTATATGTTGCACAAGTCTGCTCGTGAAATTAGAAAAGAAGTACGTGTTCACCGCGGTGATACCCCTACTCAATACAAAGATATTCGTGTACCAAGCGGAGTACAATTTGCTCCAGGCGCAGATTGGTACGAATTCAACAAAACAGCCTTCCCTACAAGAGAAATCTTAGAAAGATATCTAAAAGGTGAAAGCCAAAAAAGAGATAGTAAAGCTAAAAACGTTATTCAAGAAGTTGTGGAAGCTATGTGTATTGTCTCTAGCCAAAGCGACCCAAAATGGGAAGAAGGTGCTAGAAACCTAATTAACGGTGTATTGCTTGCTATGCTTGAAGATAGTGATTATCCAGAACTTGGAATGACTAGAGAAAAATTCAACTTTTACAACTTATCCAAAATCTGTAACTTAAAAGATGAAGGCAAAAACGTTATTCAATCCTTAAGCGATTATTTCAAAGGTCGTGACCCACTTAGTGAAGCAAAACAAAAAGCCAATGAGGTTATTGCCAACACAGACAAAACCGCAACCAACTATATGGGTATCGTATCTGGTTATATGGGAATGTTTGCCGACTTAGCATTATGCTATGGTACAAGTCGTAACGAAATGGAATTAACCCATTTTGCTGATGTCCCAACTGTACTCTTTATCAAAATCCCAGATGAAAATATTACTCGTCATCCTATCGCAACCTTGTTCATTAGTCAATTGTATTCTATTCTTTGTGATGTTGCGGAAAAAACCAACAACAAACTAAAACGTAGAGTATATTTTGTTCTAGATGAGTTTGCCAACCTTCCAAAAATTAAAAACTTTGATAAAATTATTACCGTTGCCCGTGGCCGTAATATTTTGTTCAATTTGATCGTTCAATCTTATAGTCAGCTTAATATCGTCTATGGTGATCAAGTTGCTCCCGTCATTAAAGATAACTGCAACGTGCATATCTATATTGCATCCAACGATAGACAAACAAAAGAAGACTTCTCCAAACGTTGTGGTAACAAATCTATTACCATTTATACAAAATCTGCTTCAAAATCTAAAGGTGCAGACAAGAAAGATGATAAGTCATTTAGTGAAAGCAAACAACTTGATCAAAGACCACTTATCTATCCAGAAGAACTTGATAGTCTTGGCAACAATTTGATTGTATCTATTCTTAACGAACAACCAATCAAAACAACCTTTACTCCTTCTTACTTGGCAAAGGATGTTTATCAAAATCCACCACCAAGAGACGAAGTTCATCTCAATAACTTCTTTGATGAAAAAGCAGAGTATTATGACATCAAACTTCGTAACAAAAAAGTCTTATATGATGGCGATGATTTTTATTAATAATTAAAGCGCTGAACATTCAGCGCTTTTTTCTTTTTGTTTTCGTCAAAATTAATCATCAACAAAACAATATAACGCCTATTTTTAGGTGTTTTTCTATCATGATTATTTTATTATTTTTACATAAAAACAATC
>JAZSRJ010000037.1:0-17604 GCA_045538425.1 Clostridia bacterium | reverse complement strand
AGTAAAAAAAACAAACTAAAAACGATATCTAAAAGCTTAGGATACAGTAAGAAAGAATAGGTATCCCGAGTCAAGTTCAGAGTTTACACTAATTAGTTAGAAAAAAGTACGCCTTCGCAGGGTACTTTTTTTTCGTCTTTTTTGGACGATTGTCAGTGGATAATTGTTGTGTAAAACGATCATCTATTGACTTTTGTATGAGATATATTATGATTGAATAGAGAAAGAAAAACACTAGGATTTTCCTAGTGTTTTTTTGTGTTATCTTTCATAACTTTGGGTTAAGAATTCGCCAGCAATAAATGTGAAGACGCTCATACCAATTAGGACGAAACTATAGACAGCAAGTCTATTGAATAATCCAATATTGGTTGCTACAAGCATTGCACCAGCACTTAAGTCGAAATAGATAATAATACCCATAACGATACTCAATATAGCTAAGACGAATAATACGATACCAGTGATGAACTTAAATCTATGCATCATGGTGCACATAATATCAAATAGCAAAGTCACAATGAGTACGGCTGTCCAAATATAATAGACAACTCTAGCATACATCATTGTACCACGTGCTGCAAGTGTAATCATAAAGAATACAGATGCAATAATGGTAAGTGCAATAGAAAAATAATACAAAATGCCTTGCAAAATCTTCTTTTCTTTGAGTTCCATGCTTTTCCCCCTTTGATAGATTTAGTACCCTGTACTATTATTGGTAGTATCTAACAATTTGCCTACTTTATGCATAAGGAGGGAGTGGAAATATAAGGTAAAAAGGCAAGTAGTTCAAAATATTTGCTAACATAGTATCAAATATGTTATAATAAGATATTATTTGGGAGGACTATATGTTAGAGATCAAACATTTAACAAAAAAATATGGAGACAAAGTGGCTGTAGAAGATTTGACACTTACAGTTGCGGATGGTGAGATTTGTGCTTTTATTGGTCATAATGGAGCAGGAAAAACCACTACATTAAAATCCATTGCTGGTATTATAGATTTTGAAGAAGGCGAGATATTGGTTAATGGCGAAAATATCAAAAACAACCCAATGGGGGTTAAGAGCCAAATAGCCTATTTGCCAGACAATCCAGATTTGTACGAACACCTAAAAGGAATAGATTATCTTAATTTTATTAGTGATGTATTTGGTTTGGGTGTTAAAGAAAGATGTCAAAATATTGAAGAATATGCAATGATGCTTGATATCTATAAGGATTTGGGAAAATCTATATCTTCTTATAGCCATGGTATGAAGCAAAAATTGGCCATTGTAGCAGCCTTGATACACAATCCAAAATTATTGTTGCTTGACGAACCATTTGTTGGATTAGACCCTGTTAGTAGCCACAATTTCAAGTCTATGATGCAAGAATTGGCAAGTCGTGGTGTAACGATATTTTATTCTACCCACGTACTAGAAGTTGCTGAAAAAATTTGCACCAGTGTTGCTATTATTAAGCAAGGTAAACTAGTTGTATTTGATAAAATGGAAAAGGTTAAGGGAATGAAGAGTTTGGAAAGCATTTTCTTGGAGTTGGAAGATGAAAAACATTCTTAATTTAACAAAAATCTATTTCAAAGAAAACTTGGCGAATATGGGCAATGCAAAAAAGTCGGCAAAAAGTAGAAATATAGGCTTTATGTTGTTGATTTTTGCGATTGTGGGTATTTCACTTGGTTATAATTTTTACATGATAGCCGAAATGCTCGATGCCATGGGTTCGGCAGCTAATATTTTGCTGATTGGTCTCATGATGTCAGTATTTGTTGTGTTGGTGATGACCATTAGTAGTACACAGGGTTATTATTACCAAACAAAAGACTACGAAATGTTGTCAGCATTGCCAATCACAACACTTGAAATTATTGTTGCAAAATATATGAGTAGTTATTTGACAACATTCTTATATACTGCAATGTTTGCTATTCCAACTTTTGTCGTATATTTTCTATTTTGTCCAATTACAGTGTTGAGTGTTCTTTTTGCGTGCATTGGACTCTTTATATTGCCAGTATTTTGTCAATTGTTGGGGAGCGTATTTTCTTGGATTGTTAGTGTGATTAGTGCGAAAATGCCAAACAAAAACATCATGCGTAGCATCATTAGTATTGTGTTTACACTCATGATTATGTTTTTTGTCTATTTTTCCAATTCGGAAGTTATGGTTGGTATGTTTGCTGGTGCTTATCCAGTATGGGCAAAGATTGTATTTTCCCAAATCTACTTTTTACAAAAGGCTATAACAGGCTCTTATCTGTACTTCCTTGCGTTTGTGGGTATATCATCCGTTTTTGCGTTGATTAGTGTATGGATTATTTCGATAGGGTATCGTGCAATTAATACTAGTTTTCATACCAATAGTAGCAAAAAGGGTAAAATTGTCTATAAAAAATCTTCAGTATTAAGTACTTTAGTGAAAAAAGATGCACATACATTTGTGTTGAGTCCAGTCTATTTTATGAATGGTATTATTGGACCAATTTTGACTCTTGTTCTTGTTTTTATCATGTACAACATATATAAAGATATTCCTAGCATGCCATTGGTTGCTGACATATTCTGTGTCATCCAATGTTTTATGGTTCCACTTTGTATTGGTATTGCACCTACAACAGCGGTATCTATCTCTATGGAAGGGACAAAATTCTTAACACTTAAAAGTCTTCCAGTAAAATACAAAGATATTGTTTTGTCAAAAGTGTTATTGAATATCATTCTTAATTTGCCATTTGTGGTAGTGGGACATATCCTTTTTGGTGTTATGTTTTCGATCAGTTGGCAACTCATGAGTCTTATTATGGGTATCAGCATTGTTTCACTGATTTTGTATTCTGTCTTTGGTCTTTTGATCAACTTGAAATTTCCAAAATTACGTTGGACAAGTGAAGCGCAAGCTGTAAAACAAAGTGCAAGTATGTTGATTGTTATGTTGGTAGATATGATCATTGCGTTTTTACCAGCAATTTTGTATTTTGTCTTTATTGAACAAATCAGTACCATTGCATTATGGATCTATCTTCTCATTGTATTGGGGGTGTTATTGATCCTAACTATTACGATGTGTATTTTGCTTGCAAAGATAGGGAAGAAATTATATCGTAAAATCATATAAAAAACACATTGAGGTTTTCTCAATGTGTTTTTCTTTTATTGAATACCGTAATATTTTTCAGCTTCTTCAATAATGCTTGTCATGATTTTGACAGTATGGGCTGGATGTGTGCCAGTTGCAGTCTCTGCAGATAGCATGACAGAATAAGCACCTTGTCTAACAGCGTTGTATATATCAGTGATTTCGGCTCTTGTTGGACGAAGGGAAGTGATCATGCTTTCCAACATTTCGGTTGCTACCACGCAAAGTTTTCCATATTGTTTTGCAGTGTTGACAATTTGTTCTTGATAGATTGGGAGTTTTACATAAGGAAGTTCGACTCCAAGATCACCACGAGCAACCATAACTCCATCTACATTTTTTACAATATCAACCAAGTTGTTGATAGCTTCTTCGCCTTCGATCTTAGCGATAATTTTCATGTCGCTGTTATATTCTTTGAGTAGGGCTTTTACATCAGCAATGTCTTGTAGGTTGGACATAAAACTGCAAGCAATCATATCACTACCAAGTTGTATTGCTTGAATAATATCTTCTTTGTCTTCTTGGCTAATAAAAGGTAATCCCATAGATACTTTTAAGAAAGTAAGGTTCTTTCTATTAGATAGTTTTCCATCGTTGAGAACTTTTGTTACCATTTTGTCAGCATCAACGCTTTCTACTTTGAATTTCATAAGACCATCATTGGCTAAGAATTCTGCTCCAACTGTAATATGGTTCAATATATTGGCTTTAGATAAACTCACACCTTCAGTATTACCAACAATTTCCTTTTTATAGAAAGTGAATTGTTGGCCACTAGTTAGTTGGACACTACCATTTTCAAAAGTGCCAATTCTAATCTCTGGTCCACGAGTATCAACCAAAATGGTTACAGGTTGGGATACTTCCTTTTTTAATTGTTGTAATAATTCAATTGTCTCTCTATGGGTTTCTTTTGTTCCATGACTAAAATTAACTCTAAAGATATTGACCCCATTGTTGGACAATTTTTTAAGTTCTGCTAAGTTGGCACTGCTTGGTCCAATTGTTGCAATAATATTTGTTTTTTTCATACGTTCTCCTTTCACACTCTAGTATTTTACCTATTTTTGACTATTTTTGCAAATATATGGCGAATGTTTGCAAAAAAAAAAAAATTGGTGTATACTTTAGTTGACAAATTATGTAAATTGGGGAATATATACTAATATGAAAATATACAACACATTGACGAGACGTAAAGAAGAGTTTGTTCCTTTAGTGGATGGCAAAGTCAATATGTATGCTTGCGGAATTACCGTATCGGGTGATGCGCATATTGGTCATGCTATTCAAGCGATTATTTATGATATTATGAGAAGATACTTGGAGTATAAAGGATACCAAGTACCTTATGCACGTAATTATACAGATGTTGATGATAAAATCATTGCGAGAGCCAAAGAAGTTGGTGTTGATGCAATGTCATATGCCAATCAAAAAATCAAAGAGATTGATGCGGACATGGATGCTCTTGGCGTAAGACGTGCAGATATGCAATTAAGAGCGACAGAACATATTGATGCTATTATTGATATGACAAAAGGATTGATTGAAAAAGGATTTGCTTATGCGACAGAAGAAGGGGATGTCTATTTTTCTGTTGAAAAAGATACTCATTATGGACAACTATCGAATCGTAAGATCAAAGACATGTTGACAGGTGTACGTATTGATAGTGAAGATAATAAGCGTTATCCATTAGACTTTGCGCTTTGGAAAAAGGCAAAACCAGGTGAAATTAGTTGGGATAGTCCTTGGGGTAAAGGTAGACCAGGCTGGCATATAGAATGTAGTGCAATGAACTTAAGTCATTTTGGAGATACCATTGATATCCATGGTGGTGGCAGAGATCTTATTTTTCCACATCATGAGAATGAGATTGCGCAAAGCGAATGTCTTACAGGACATCGATTTGTAAAATATTGGACACACAATGGATTGGTAAAAGTTAATGGTCAAAAGATGAGTAAAAGTTTAGGTAACTCTATTACACTAAGACAATTGCTTACAGACTATGATGCCGAAACTATTCGTTTGGCACTTCTCCAAACCAATTATAAGAATGATATCAACATTGTCGATGGATTATTCGAGAAAGCAAAACAACATTTAACTAGTTTTTATACAGTTATTGATAAAGTGAATAGCCTTAATCTTCAAAGCAAAACTATGAATGAAAGTATTGTGAAAGACTTTGAAGAAGGGATGGATGATGACTTCAATACAGCGGTGGTGATTGCCAATTTGTTTGGTTATTTTAAGACCATTCAAGAAAAAATAGCAAGTGATCCACAAAGTGCAGTTGACGATGTTGCGACAATTAAAAAGATGTATGGATTATTAGGTTTGTTTGGAAGCGATCCAAAACAATTTGTAGAAGAAAAAACAGCAATTCCACAAGATATCATGCAACTTGCAGAATCTAGATGGCAAGCAAAACAATCTAGAGATTGGGCGAAAGCTGACGCCATTCGTAATCAATTGTTAGAACTAGGATATGTTGTCTTTGATAAAAGAGATGGCTACACTGTAGAAAGAAAATAGGGGGATACAACTCATGACAAAAAAGGGATCAGCATTGCTTGCGATGATAACATCTATTGTGTACTTATTGAGTCAAGTGTTTATTATGTTTAAGTATCAAGGTGAACAAGGTGTGCTTGCGTTAGATAGTTCTTTTATGAGTTTTATTCTATTGCAATTGCCTAAGATTTTGCTTGGATTTGGATTGGTTATCTATTTCCTAGTGCGTATTAGTGATGATAAGGTGACAAAATAAAAAAGGTAATTATTTGAAAGTTGTAAAAAGATAGCAGCCATCTATCTTTTTTGTTAATTAATTGATTTTAATATTGACAGAGTAGTAGTATTATTATATACTATAAAAAACAAAAACTATTGGAGAGGGGATTATGGAAGATCAAAAGCAATTAAACGAATCTTTAATGAGGGCAGTTATTTTTAAGGATGAAAAACTTGTCAAAGAACTGATAAAAAAAGGGGCAGATGTTAATTGTGTCGATGAAGGGGAAGAGACTCCTTTGCATAAGGCTGCTGGAAAAGGGTATCTAGATATTGTTGAATTATTAATTGCAGAAGGGGCAAAAGTTAATGTTAAGGATTGGTTCGTGTATACGCCTTTATATAGGGCTGCAGGTAGTGGTAATTTGGAACTCGTCCAATTTTTACTTGAGAAAGGTGCTGAACTAGGAGAGTATGATTTGGTTTCTGCTGCAAATGGTGGGAATATAGAGATTGTAAAATTATTAATTGCAGAAGGTGCAAAAGTTAATGTTCAGGATGAGTCAGGGTATACTCCTTTACATGAGGCTGCTGGAGAAGGGTATCTAGATATTGTTGAATTATTAATTGCAGAAGGTGCAAAAGTTAATGTTCAGGATGAGTCAGGGGATACTCCTTTACATGAGGCTGTAAAATTTGATCATTTTGATATTGTGAAATTTTTGGTTGAAAAAGGGGCAAAGTTAAATATTGCTAACCAATATGGCACTATTCCTTTGAGAGAGGCTGTAAAAGATGAAGATATAACTATTGCACAATTCTTATTCAGTAAGATGGAAGAATCGTATAATATGGATGGGGTGGCACAAAGTTTATTGCATACAGCAGTCGGCTATGACAATCTTAATGCTATCAAATATTTAATTTCGAAAGGTGGAAGGTTAGATATTGCTGACCAATATGGTACAACACTTTTGCATCTTGCATCACGATGTGAAAGTTGTGAAGTGGCACAATTTCTGATTGATAGTGGAGCAGATGTCATGGCCAAAACGAATGATGGAAAAACTCCATTAGATGTGGCAAATACAAAAAAAATGAAGGATTTGTTGCTCAGTTATATGGACACTACTGACGACGATAGTCCAAGTATATAAAAAGAAAGATAGCCATAAGCTATCTTTTTTATTTTTACTGGAAAAGCAACTAAAACATTTGCGCCTCATCCAAATTTTGTGTATAATGAAGTACAAATAATGGAAAGTTTTAGATAAGGGAAAAGGTGTCATGAACAAAAAGATGATTATCTATATGGCAGGTTCTAGTGGGGTAGGAAAGAATACTGTTATTAGTGATTTGGTAAAAAAAGACAATAAAGTGAAGACCATTGTTAGTTATACTACTCGTAGTGAAATTCGACCAGGGGAAGTAGATGGTATCAATTATCATTTTATCACTAAAGAAAAATTTGAAGAGTTGATTGCTGGCAATGATATCATGGAATATGATTTGGTGCATGGACAATATTATGGACACGGGATCAAAGTCATTGAAAAAGATTTTGAAACACATGACGTAGCTATTGCAGATCTATCTTATCGTGGGGTAGAAAAATCTAAGGAAGTCATAGGAGATAGATATCCAGTCGTAACCATTTTCTTAACAGAAAGCAAAAAGGTGCTAAAACAACGCCTTATTGCTCGTGGTGAACAAAATATTAAGCGTCGCTTATCTATCTACAAAGAAGAACAAAAACAAGCACCAAATTTTGATTATATTATTAAAAATGAAATTGTAGAAAAAACAACAGAAATTATACAAGCAATTATCAAACAAGAACAAAAGCAACAACCATTGCTTCCAACAAAATCTTGTCAAACAATCAGTGATGCAAAGATTAGGAAATGGGAAACAAAACTTGAAAAAGGCAAAAAAGTACCACCAGTTGTGATTGGTCAACAAGATGGAAAATTGTATATCATTGAAGGTAGACATAGATATCTTGCTAGTCTTAAGACGGGTATTGCACTTGCAAAAATTGTAGATCAACATCACAAGATAGATTTGGTTGAAAAAGAAGAGTTGACAGAATGGAGTAAAATTGTAAAATCTTTTAAGGCTTAAAAAGAAAAAAGAGGGAAAATAGATTGTTTTCCTTTTTTTGTCGACTCACACAAAATATTGGTAGAGATCATAGTATTTTGCTTTTTATTTTTATTGATTTGGTGTACAATAACAATAATAGAGGTGAGCATGAAGAATAGAAGTCAAATTGAACAACAATACAAGTGGAAAGTAGAAGATATTTTCACAAGTGACAAAGAGTGGGAAGATGCTTTTGAAAAAGCAAAAACCTATCTTCCACGCATCTTAGAGTACAAAGGAAAATTATCTAATCCAAAATACTTTTTACCATTTTATGCATTAAGTGATGAGTTTGATTTGTTAGTAGAAAAATTATATCTTTATCTTGGATGCAAGTTTAATGTGGATATAACCAATGCGACCTATAACGAAATGAGTGACAAACTTGGTACTTTTATGGTAAAAGTACAAGAAAGTACGTCTTTTGTCAGTGTAGAGCAAGGAAAAATTAAAGACAAACATCTTGATAAAATGTTAAAAGATGATCAATACAAAGATTATAAAAGAGTTTTGATTGGTATCAAACGTAACAAACATTTGTTGTTGTCTGAAAAAGAAGAACAATTGCTTGCAGGAACAAGTAGTTTTGCTGGTGGTTATAGTAGTGTTTTTGATTGTCTAGATAGTAGTGATTTGACTTTTGCAAAAGCGCAAGATAGCAAAGGAAAATTACATGAAGTAACTCATAGTAGTTATAGTAGTCTCATTGAAAGCAAAGATAGGGTTTTGAGAAAAAATGCTTTTGAGAGCATGTATCAAGGATACAAACAATTTTCCAATACCATTGCTACCAATTATATCAACAATGTCTATTCTGATTGGTACTATGATAAAATTAGAAAGTTTTCTAGTTGCTTAGAGTCTAGTCTGTATGGAAACAATATTCCAACAGTCGTGTATGAAAAACTACTCAGTAATGTAGACAAAATGTTGCCATTGTTGCATGATTATTATGCGCTTGTGAAACAACAATTAGGAATGAAAGATTTTAGTTATTATGATGTCTATGTTGCACCATGTGAAAGTCTAGATGGTAAAGTATCTTATGAAGAGATGGTGGAGATTGGGCTTGATGCCTTAAAAGTCTTAGGAGAAGATTATACGAGTGTTATAAAAGAGGGTGTTAACAATCGTTGGGTAGACGTCATGCCAAATCAAAACAAAACAACTGGTGCGTACCAAACAAGTGCGTATGGTATCCATCCATATGTATTGCTTAATTTTGATGGCAGAAAAAGTTATACAAGTACTTTCGTGCATGAGATGGGACATGCCATGCATTCTTATCTAGCGGATGGAACACAAAATTACCATGATGCAGGATACAGTATTTTTGTTGCAGAAGTGGCAAGCACTGTCAATGAAATATTACTGAATCATTATTGGATTAAGAATGCAAAGACTAAAAAAGAAAAAGCCTATTATGCAAGCGAGTTTTTACAAAATCTAAAATCTACAATGTTTCGTCAAACTATGTTTTCTGAGTTTGAAAGTTATGCACATGGATTGGTTGAAAAAGAACAACCAATTAGCAAAGATATTTTACTGAAGTTTTACGGGGATCTTAACAAAAAATATTTTGGAAAAGCCGTCAAATACAATGAGTATATTGCTTATGAATGGTTGCGTATTCCACATTTTTATAGAGCGTATTATGTATACAAATATGCAACAGGTATTGTAACAGCCATCAATCTTGTCAAGATGATTGAAGAAGAGGAAGGAGGGGTAGAGAGATACCTTACCATGTTAAAAAGTGGTGGCAATGATTGGCCAGTTGAAATATTGAAGAAAGCAGGTGTAGATCTAACCACAGACAAACCTTATGAAGTAGTCCATGAAGAGATGAAAAAGTATTTTACTATCTTAAAAGATAATTTGAAATAAAAAGGGGAGTAAACAGATGAAAAACAAATTGATTGTGATAGAAGGTACAGATTGTAGCGGAAAACAAACACAAACAGAATTGCTAGTAAAGAATTTGGCAGAGTTAGGGATGCCTAGCCACAGAATGGCTTTCCCAATGTATGAGTCACCAACTGGACATATTATTGGTGGGGCATTGCTAGGGAAAGAACAATATGGAAAAAGTGTTTTTGAAGAAGTAAGCAAACTTGATCCGAAAGTAACAGGATTGTATTATGCTGCAGATCGATTGTATAATCTGCAAACAATAGAACAACAACTCTCTAGATCTCATGTTGTATTAGATCGTTATGTTGATAGCAACATGGCGCATCAAGGTGGTAAAATTTTTGATAAAAAGAAGCGTTATGCTATGTACAACTGGTTTTCAAAACTAGAATATGGAATGCTAGGATTGCCAAGAGCGGATATCAAAATTTTACTTTATATGCCAACAAAGAATGCAGAAGTTTTGCGTCAAAACAGGGCGGAAAAACTAGATGAAGTGGAAAAAGATGTTGAGTATCTTAACAATGCTGAGAGAAGTTATCTAGAAGTTGCGAAAAAAGAAAAGTATCACATCATTTGTTGTGTCAAAGATGACAAAATTAGAACGATTGAAGATATCCAACAAGAACTATTAGATTATGTAGTAAAACAACTAAAGAAATAAGGAGAAAGATAATGATTATTGATGATATTAAAAAGGCAAATATTGAAGCGATGAAAAATAAAGATAGCAATCTTCGTGCTATCTATAGCGTGCTTATGAACAAACATTTGCAAGCCACTGTAGAATCTCGTACCACTGGTAAAGAGGTGAATGATGATGTGATGATCAAAATCATTCAAAAAACAATCAAAGAATTGGAAGATGAATGTGCTAACTATGAAAAAGCAGGTAATGTAACTCAAGTAGAGTTGATTAAAAAGCAAAGAAATGCACTTGACAAATATCTTCCACAAATGATGACAGAAGATGAGATTGCAGGTATTATTGCAGGTTTGGATGACAAATCTATCCCTAATGTTATGAAACATTTTAAGACCAATTATGGTGCAACTTGTGATATGAGACTTGTTCAAACAGTCTTAAAGAAGATGTAATATGCTCAAGAAAAATGATGAACTGATTGTAGAGATATTGAGTCAAGATTGCAATGGTGCAGGTGTTGCAAAAGTGGAAGGGGAAGTTATTTTTATTCCCGGAACAATTGCTGGTGAAAAAGTCAAAATCCATATTATCAATGCGAAAGGAAAAGTTAAGATTGGTAAAGTAATGGAGGTATTGACGCCAAGTGCTAGTCGCGAGATTCCGCCTTGTCCTTATTTTGGAAAATGTGGTGGGTGTGACTTACAACATATGCAATATGCTCTACAATGTAAGATAAAACAAACCATGGTACAAGATACCATGCGCCATGTTGGAAAACTAGATTGTGTGGTAGATCCTTGCCAACCAAGTGATGTTGTATGGAATTATCGTAACAAACTTGCATTGCCAGTTGATCCAAACACTAGAAAAGTGAGTATGTTTGCATCCAATAGTCATCGTATGATTGTGATTGATGAGTGCAAAATTGCAGAAGATTGGCATCAGCCATTGATAGAGTGTATCAACACTTATCTAGAAAAAAGCAATGTAACGATCTATGATGAAACGACAAAACGTGGATCTATTCGTCATGTGGTAGCTAGATGTGTGGGGGATCAATTACTAATAACCATTGTTGTGAATGATCAAAAGTTGCAAGATCAAGATCTATTGATATCCTTATTACAACAACATTTCCCAGTATTTGGGCTGAACTACAATATCAATCGAAAAGATACGAATGTGATATTGGGTGACCAATTTGTGGAAGTTTTTGGACCACAAGAATTGCCTGTAAAAGAATTTGGAATAGAGTATACTATCAACAATGCATGCTTTTTTCAAGTAAATCATAATATTAAGCACAAGATCTATACGAGAGTTTTGGAAGAAGTAAAAGGAGCATCATTTGTCGTAGATGCTTATAGCGGTGCTGGACTTATGACAGCTATGATGGGAAAAGTTTGTCAAGAGGTTGTAGGTGTTGAGATTGTGCCTGATGCAGTAGAGAGTGCCAACCAATTGGCAAGAAAGCATCAACTCTCTAATGTGTCTAGCATATGTGGAGATTGTGCACAACTTGTACCACAAGTATTAAAAGATAGAAGTGGAATGGTAGTACTTGATCCACCAAGAAAAGGGTGTGATGAAAGGGTTTTGGAGTCTATAATACTCGCTAAGGCAGAAAAAATAGTCTATATCTCTTGTAATCCAAGCACATTGGCTCGTGATCTAGCCATATTGTCGAGAGAGTATAAAATTGAAAGTATAACACCATATGATATGTTTCCACAAACCAAACATGTGGAGACTTTGGCCATTTTGAAAAAGAAATAAAATCAAAAAAATACATAATTTGTATTGAAAAACAAAAGATAAAGAACGGGGATTGTCTATGAATATTTTTGAAAAGATTTTAGTCGCTTTAGATGGTAATATGACGACACCGACCAATTATGGTTGGTTTCATTTGATGTTTGTTGGTATTGCAATTGCAACAACCATCTTACTATGCTGTTTGTATCGTAATTGTAGTGACAAAACATTTCGCAGAATAGCCCTTATTGGATGGGTTGTGATTGTGGTATTAGAGATATACAAACAATTGAATTTTTCGTATACATTTGATAGAGAGGTGGGATATCATTGGACTTATCAATGGTATGCTTTCCCATTCCAATTTTGTAGTACACCATTATATATTTTGCCATTCGTCATTTTCTTAAAAGAAGGAAAGGTAAGAGATGTGTTTGTCATGTTCATGATTGTCTTTTCTTTCTTTGGGGGATTGGTGGTTTTCATTTATCCAAATGATGTGTTTATCTCAACCATTGGTATCAATATCCAAACAATGATTCATCACGGATTACAAGTGGTGTTTGGTATCTATTTTGCTGTATATTATCGTAAAAAACTATCTTGGACTTTGTGGGCGAAAAGTATTTTGGTCTTTGTAGGATGTATCACGGTAGCAATGATCTTGAATGTAAGTGTAGCTCCTTTGATATCAGATACATTCAATATGTTCTATATTAGCCCATTCCATGAATGCACATTGCCTATTCTATCAATGGTCTATACTATGGTGCCATATCCAGTATTCTTTCTTGTCTATGTATTGGGCTTTGTGCTAGTCAGTGCTATCTTATTCAGTATTTTTTGGCTCATTATAAAACTTGTAACTAGAGGTCGAAAAAAAGAAACGAATGAAAAACTTGCATAAAATTGGGTTAGGAATTTTTCTAGTATTAGAATTAATAGCGTATATTTTAATTTTTACAGCATCCTCCATGGTGGTGGCATATGCTATGTGGGGTTCTATTATTCTTGCTTTTGTGTATACACTAACATTATGTAAAAGATACAAGAATGAGTGGATTGTGCTTGCATTATTCACAACTATTTTTGCTGATTATTTCTTAATTGTTGTGAATCCACGACAACAAGCGATTGCTATGACTTTCTTTCTTATGACGCAGATCAATTATGCGGTCTGGATACTAATGGAAGAAAAAGATCTAAGGCATCGTATTAGTCATGCTATTATTCATGCAACTATCAGTGTTTTGGCTGTGGTAATTACGTGTATTGTGTTGCAAGATAAAGTAGATTATTTGAGTGTGATATCTGTTGTTTATTTTGCCAATCTTATTATTAATTTTATTTTGTCTTGTGTTCATTTTAGATACAATTGGATTTTTTCGATTGGATTATTATTATTCTTGTGTTGTGATATCGTTGTAGGATTGAATTGTGCGATTGGTGTCTATATTGATATTGCGTCAACTTCTATTTTATACAAAATTGCATTTGCTCCTTTTAATTTAGCTTGGGTATTTTATTTGCCATCACAAGTCCTTATTGCTTGTAGTAGTCTACAACATAAAAGAAAAACAAAGGATACACATGCCAAATACTTGCAATCTTAGAAAGAAAATAGTATACTAACAATATAGGAGAGGGCTATGAAAAAAGAACAAAACGAACGTTGGTGGTCTACACTATGGTGTACCAAGGTCAATGGAAAGATTCAATGTTTTAGCCAAGAACAATGTATGTCTATCGATAAAGATGCACATGTTGTGTTAGGGTATAGCTGGGCGCTATTGGGATTGATTCTTGCTAGTTGTGCAGTGGCGCTTTGGGGAGATGTAGACAAGTCCATGGGAAAAGCTGGTTTAATTGTCTATTTTATTCTATCCACTATTTGTTTTGTTGCTTTGATTGCTTGTACGGTTGTCTTAATCGTAAAATCAAAGAGATTGAAACAATGTATTGAAGAAAAAGCATCCATTCATAGTCAGGATGAAGAGTAAAATGCAACAAAAAAAGAAAACATATCGTCAAATCAAGGAAGAACAAGCCATTGCGAAAACAAAGCGTGAAAAAGAGCAATATTTTGCTTATTATGATGATGTAAAAAGTCATACGCATAAGGTGGTGGATTGGTAATGAAATTATCTAGAGTTTATATTGAGGTTACAAATATTTGTAATCTCAATTGTTCTTTTTGTCCTAAAAACAAACGTTTGCCAATGGTTATGGATGTTGGATTTTTTGCCGACATTGCACGACAAGTCAAAGAGATTACTGACCATGTGTATTTGCATGTCATGGGAGAACCTCTTTTGCATCCAAGATTGAAAGAGATTTTGGATATTTGTCATGAGGTGGGACTCAATGTTAATTTGACAACTAATGGGACAAAGTTGTTGGAAGTGATAGATGTCTTAAAAGAAGCAAAAGCTTTGCGTAAAGTAGCGATCAGTATTCAGGCACTGGAAGCCAATGGCAACAATGGTTGGAAAGAGTATTTGGATCAATGTGTAGAGGCTGTATCCCAACTTCCAGATCAAGTAATTGTTGAATATCGATTGTGGAACTGGGATCATAGTGCTATTGCACCAAAAGAAGTGGAATATCTCAATGAAAAATACCATATTAAGGCTTCTTATCCAGAGTTATTACAGGATAATAAGTATAACAATAGTATCAAATTAAAAGACCAACATTACATTATGTTTGGTGAACAATTTGTGTGGCCAGTTGCTGGGAAAAAGACAAAAATGGAAGGTTTTTGTCCAGCGTTGCGTAGACAACTGGGAATCTTAGTGGATGGAAGTGTTGTCCCATGCTGTTTGGATAGTGAAGGTCAATTGACTCTCGGCAACTTACATGAGCAATCTTTATCATCTATCTTAGAGAGTAAAAAAGCAAAATCAATTCTCGATGGATTTTCTAAAAGACATCGTGTTATGCGACTATGTCAACAATGTGAGTTTATTAACGAGTTTTGATCGATGATAGCATTCTAATTATTTCGTGTTATTTTGACAAAATGAACAATAACTTGTTCATAAAAAATAACACTTTTTTTTGTGTATTCATATACAATATAAGAAGTGAGAGGGTATTATGAGTATTACAAAAAAAACAATTATCATGTCTAATGATCAATTGGATCACAAAGCAATGGCGACACTCAATTTAGAGAAAAAAGGTAAGGATATCATTGTTTCGTTGAGGATCTACTATCTAGAACCACTCCAACAAAAGTATCGGTTGGGTATTGCGTGCAATAACGAACAAGTTGTGGTACAGCCTATCGTTTTGGAAGAGACAAAGCATGTGAAATTCGTGACCAAAGAATTTGATTTGTCTAGTAAAATTACTTGTGTACTAGTGACAGACGATGTGAAGCCGGTTTTATGGGGTAGTACAGAAAAGTTGGATGATACAAGATTGTCTATGATAAAAGCCATGAAACAAGTAAAAACAGTGGAAAATAAAAGCGAGACAGTGATTGCGTCAACACCAACAAATGTTGCTGATACTCATTTGTTTGAAGAACCAACCGAGGAAGAGTTGGAAAAATTGGTTGATGAAGTAATCGAGGAAGATAATTTTTTTGCAAGTGAAATGAAAGATTTGCCAGAAGGAGATCAGTTTTTTGCTCAAATCAAAGATCAAATAGAGTCTATTTTTGCTAGTAATCAAGAAGATTTGGTGCTTGCGAGTTTGGTTCCGCATTCTCGATGGGTGCAAGTAGATGGAGATACCGAAGGACATTATGTCTTGGGGGTGATCTATGAAGATGGTGAACCAAAATATGTTGCTTATGGTATCAGAGGAAAAATGAATGAGTTGCCTCAACAAAACTATAGACCCTATAGTCAATGGTTGCCACTTGATCCCAATAACGATACTTTGGATGGGTATTGGGTGATGTTTCAAGATGCAATGACCGGGGATAACTGTTTGATTGAGGATATGTAAACTTATCATTTGGAAAAATATGCGACATTTTGGACAAAAAAGATAGTGACAATGTTTGACTATCTTTTTTTTATTTGTTACAATATGTATACTAGTTGGAAGTATGGTGTTTTTTGCAAAAGGACATAATCATACTGGATATAATGAATTGAGGTTAACATGAAAAGATTTGCTTATTTGGTTGTACTATTATTCGTATCTTGTGCTGTTGTTCTAACCGGTTGTGGTTGGAAAGGATATGCTAAGAATCCTGCAAGTACAGATGTAGTTGTTGGTAACGGTGGAATGGTTGTACAACAAGGACAATATATTTATTTTGCTAATGGATACAACACTTATGATAATGTGGCTAAGTCACAAGTAAAAGGTGGATTGTATCGAGCACAACTAACTGCTGAAAGTTATACCAATCTTGATGACAACGATTATCTTACCAATGCAGAGAAGATGACAGATCAATTGGTAGGATATGATCTTGGTGGCATCTATATGTTTGATGGCTATGTGTATTACGCAACGCCTAATATGGAAAAAGACAAGGAAGGTAATTTGCTTCATGATTACATTGACTTCTATCGTGTAAAAGTCAATGGTACTGACAAGAAGAGATTGTATACTTCTAATGGTTCTATGAAAGATGGTAGTTGGGGTATGATCAAGGTCAACAAAACTGTATACTTTGTTGTATACAATGGAGATACATTGACAACTGTTGTTGCTAATGGTAAAAAAGCAACATCTAAGACCATTGCAAGTGGTGTTACTAGTTATGGTTATTATCAAGACGATATGTATGATGCCAACAACTATACAACAACAGATGCTACAAAATCTATCTGGTATACACGTAGTGCTACTGAAGAAGAAAAGAAGACATATAATGGCAATATTCTTGCAAAATGCGAAATTGGTACAAACAATGAAGAAACATTGTTTCATAGCAATGATACTTACGAAATTGTACAATATACCAATCAAAAATTGTATGTAAAAGTGACCGATGCAAAACTAAATACAACGAGTTTTGTAAGTTATGAATTGCCATCTATGAATGTTGCTCATACTTATACATTAACGACAAGTTATGTATTGGAAGGGGAAACAATCGAACGCGTTGTATTTGATAACAATGGTGTATTTGAGTTGTATGCTGATGGCAGATATGCAGCAACCCTTGAAGTATTGACTGGCGCAAGTGTGATTGATGTTCAAGATACTAAAATCATCTATATTAAAGATAGTGTACTTTATAGTGTAGATGCTCTAAGCAAAGAAGTTCTTACCATTTGTGG
>JAZSRJ010000049.1:0-7974 GCA_045538425.1 Clostridia bacterium | reverse complement strand
ATCTTTTGTGTAAGCAACCACACTTGGGGTTGTTCTGTCTCCTTCAGCATTGGCAATAACAGTTGGTTCGCCACCTTCCATTACTGCAACACATGAATTGGTTGTTCCTAAGTCAATACCGATAATTTTTGCCATAATAATAATTCTCCTTTTATCCTATTTACTAATTCTTACGACACTATGTCTAATAATTTTATCTTTCATACGAAAACCTTCTTGGTATTCTTCAACTACCATATCTGGTTCTACTCCCTCTACTTCCATTGCTACTACTGCATTATGAAGATTTGGATCAAATGGTTGACCTACACATTCAATTTTTTCTACTCCAAAAGTAGTAAGTGTATCTACCAATTGTTTTTGAAGCAATGTCACACCTTCAAGCACGCTTGCATCACTAATATTTTTCTTTGCTTGATGAAAGCCATCTAACACTGGTAATAATTTCGTCACAACAGCGACAATTCCGTCATGATAACTTTCTTTTTTAATATCTGCATTACGTCTTTTATAGTTATCAAACTCCGCTTTTAATCGTTGTGCAATATCTAGATAATCTAAGTTAATTTCATTGATGACCGGTTCATCACCGTGGCAATGTCCACACCCACAATCATCATGAGCGCATCCGCAGTCACATTCATCATTACAGTGACAATGTTCACCACAATCGCAATGATTGTATGAACAATGAGGATCATCACAGTGATCATCATGTGTACAAGTGCAATTGTCTCCGCACTTGCATCCGTTATCATTTTCGTGGCAGTGACAATTTGGACCGCATTTGCAAGTCTCTTCTTCACAGCTACAATGTTGTTTTTCTTTTTTCATCTTTTACTCCTTATGTTGATTGTCCATTGATTTCATCTCATCAATAATAAACTTCAGCGCTGATGTAATCTTAGGATAATCCATTCTTTCTGGCCCTAATACACTAATATTGGTCACAATTCCATTCCCCATAGAATAATTGGCCTGAACAATACTATAACCACTTAAGTCTTCGTTCACATTCTCTTCCCCAATTGTCACAACAACATCTGCGCTATTATTGTTGTCTATGGAACTAATAATGTTTTTAATCTTGTCTTCATTTTCAACAATGGTTAAAAACTTCTTAGCATTATCAATATTCTTGTATTCTGGAGTGGATAGTAGTTTTGTTGTTGAGGTATTACGCATGAAACTAAGTCCATTGTCAACGTATTCTTTCAGTAGATCTGTGATAGATACAAAAAGTTCTTCAAAATACCCAATTTGATTATAAAAAGACTGATTGAGTTCATCATAATTAGCAATAATCTCATAGATCTTCTTACCATACAATTGATTGGATAAGAATTTGCTTGCATCCTTACAATTCTCTTCCGTAATATCATTGCTCAATGTCAAAGTATTGCTAATAATTCCAACGTTAGTTTGGAACAATATCAATGCTTGCCCTGTAATCAACGGAATAATATTGATACCTTGTACAACAAGTTCTTCATACCCCTTGAGTGTTACAAATGTTGGATAAGAAGTAATCTCGTTAATGGATTTTGCCAAATCATTAAGAACATCTTTTAGATATGCACTACGATTAGAAAATTTGCTCTTAATCTTATCAATCATATCATGATCCAACTTCTTTGTGTCTTTCATCAAATCATTGACATACAGTCTATACGCTTTTGATGTTGGTATACGTCCACCACTCGTGTGCAACTGTTTTAGATACCCCATTGCCTCCAATGCATTGAGTTCGTTACGGAGTGTTGCACTAGATAATGTAGAAAACGCATTCTCTTTCACAGATCCTGAAGTGATTGGTAAAGCTTTTTCAATGTAACTCTCAACCGCACAAAGCAAAATATCTTTTTTTCTATCGCTTAAGACAAAATCTTGATCCACTTCTTCCCCCATATTGTTTATTAGCACTCAAAATTTACCAAGTGTTAGCACTCTAAACTTTAGACTGCTAACCAAATTATAATACTATGATAAACCGAAGTCAACAATTTTATGCCACTTTTTCAAAAATTTTTTGTCGATTTTCCACATTGGGTATTGACTTTACATGCGCGCGATATTATAATGTTGATACACAAAAATAAATAATATATTACTTAAAGAAGGTGCACCATGACAACACACAATGTAACAAAACTTTATATCATCGAACACGAACAAGCTCTACAAAATGATCAAATTATCACTCTAAAAATGAGCAACACAACACACACTATGACCTACGAACAATTCTTAGAAAGACTATCTTGGATACATACTTATTTCAACTACGTTCCACATACACTTAGAAATAATATCAACTATGTAAAAGATTGCATCGAGATCAATCCAAACATTATTGAATTCTTAACCATCAAAGAAATGGCAGAACCACAAATTGCTTCTATCATCAAAACCATGAATAAAAACTTTGAAAAAGAAAGAAAAGCAATCCTAGACAAATTATCTAAAAGTCAAAATCCAGAGACATCCATCTTTGAAAAGAAATACCAAGATGAATATACTACAGAAAAACCTGCAAAAGAGTATATCAAGAACTTAGAAGAAGATGAAGATCAAGATCAAGAAGAAAATCAACTATAAAAAATAAGGCACACGCATGCCTTATTTTTTTATTTTGAAATAGCCAACATTGTGATACATGATTTGATTACACTTTAGGACACAGTGTCCATCCTTTTGATATTTTTCAATCGTTGTGTTGTGCACCTTGATTTTGACATACGGCAATGTACTTGCACCACAACTTGTCTGAACAACATCCCCCACTATCTCAACTCCAACAACAGACTTTAATAAGTAATGATACAGTTTTGCATATTGTTTGTGTTGCAGAAGATGATAATAATTGTTTTGATATTGCTCTGGGTACAATGCTCTAATATCTTGCCCAAACACCTCTTCTTGCAATGATTGAAAATGATATTCTTTCTTATAGTGAGACATGATCTGCTTTGGCAGATAATCATTCACAAGGACACATAACATATCATCATCACATTCAATTTTAACTACAAAAAAATCTCTCATAGATGTGCTTGTATTAGTAAGTTGTCCTTTATAGATAAACCCCTCAGTGTGTGTCAACTTTTCGCGCAACATGTAGTTATACAACTGATTTTTACTCTTTTTTACATACATATATGTTTTTGGATAAAGTTGCAAGATGTCGACATTATCTATAGACTTTTTGTCATCAACCACAATACCGGTATCAATTGTTAGCACTTTTTTAGCAACAACTCTATCCTTAACAGCAAATTTACTTTTTGTTTTTAATTGTGAGTTTGGTCGATTGATGTTTGTTGCCATAACAGTCAAATAGTCATTATGTTTTCCGTTCACCGGTGTTTGGATCAACTGAATATTAGTACCCATATCAAGTAACAATCTTGATACAATCCCCTCATCTTTTCCCCACTTACCTACGACCCAAATAGGATAGTATGGATCGCAGTTGTTGATCATAAAACTATCTTCAAAATACTTTCTTGAAAAATATTTTTCTTTACCATCAATATCAAAAGTATAGGTATTGCATTTTTTTATGATATGCATTAGCATTGCTTTTCGTTTTGGCGTAAGATATTTTTTCATAAATTGAATTGATAGTTTTTCACACTCTTCTTTTGCTAAGTATAGTTCCGCAATAGACACCCCATCCAATTTTTCTTTTCCAAAACAAAATGACACTTGCTCTACTCTATCCATCAACTTAAGTTTTGCAACCATCCCGACACCATTCTCTTTCTTGTAAAAAGAAACTTTTGCCCCATAACATTTCATGTATTGAGTCTCATTACTTGTCTCTAGCAAAACACTTCTATTACGTAAGTTTTTGTTAAGATAGATTAATTCTCCTGTCCACACATGTTTTAATACGAAACACACCTCTTGACTCTCCTGCCCCAAATTACGCAGTTGTATGTTAGAGACTATGGATTGAACTTTTGGATGATAAAAAATCGCCATATCAACTACAACATCACAAAAGACTGTATACAATCGACCAATATTGTTACGAACATGTGAAAATGTGAGATATTTTGTTTTATTGCCTATTTTGATATAAAGTTCATACCCACCCCAATCTTCTTCACTAATACTTTGAGACAAATTGGTAATATAAGGAAAGTGGTGTGTTTTGTTGATATAATATCGACAACATTTAGCTTTTGCAAAACGCATACCTTTTTGATAGACACAATATGGTAATAACTCAGACCTTGTCTTGATTAGCAAATATATAATAAAAATCATTAGCGCATAGACGCCCGTCAATAATAATAATTTCATAGGATAAGTATACCCTTTATAAAGTAAATCTAAACAAAAAAAGACTAGATAATCTAGCCTTTCATTGTTCAATAAAATTAGATAGCCGTAAGCCGAGTTCTGTCGTGGACTGTTATCTATCTAGGCGTACAATTGCTTGCACGCTCAAGCGGCGTTGTTTTATAGGAATACGAGCGAGCAACTCTATGTGTATTCCTATCTGCCTTACATTGGGTGGGGTTTACATCGGATGTATGTTACCATACAAACTTGTGAGCTCTTACCTCACCTTTTCACCCTTACACAAAACAAGTTTTGTGCGGTATATCTCTGTTGCACTTTCCCTAAGATCACTCTCGGCGGCCGTTAGCCGTCACCCTGCTCTACAATGCTCGGACTTTCCTCGTAAGTTACCTCACGCAACAGTCTGTCTATCTAACGATATGTATTGTATCACAATCTGAAAAAATTGGCAATACTTTTTCCTGTTTTAGCCATAATAATCTTCTTTTTTCATTACTTTTTGTAATGTTTCTATGGCTTTTTTTTCAAGTCTACTTATATAACTTCTACTGATTGCTAATCGATCAGCAACTTCTCTTTGTGTTAGTACTGCACCTCCACCAAGCCCATATCGCATTGCTATAATTTGGTACTCACGTTTTGATAAGTGTTGCTGCAATACTTTTTCCAGTTTTTCAGCAAGCATTCCATCATGAACATCTTTTTCTACAACTTCTTCTTCATCAAAAACAATATCACTCAATGTAATTTCATTATTTTCTTCATCCGCACCCAATATTTCTTCAATACTAATCGTATTCTTATGTCTCTTATTTTGTCTAATCAGCATCAAAATCTCGTTTTCGATACACTTTGCCGCATACGTTGATAGCTGTGTACCATGTCCATGTTGATAGGTATTGATCGCCTTTATCAGTCCATAGCTTCCTACACTAATCAAATCATCTGCTTCAAGCGTCCCATTATATTTTTTTACAATATGCGCCACCAATCTCAAATTATGTTTGATCAATACATCACGCGCTTTTAAGTCACCTGCTCTTGCTTTTGTCAAATATTCTGTCTCTTCTTTTTCTGTTAGCGGTTTTGGAAAAGATGAAGTGTTGTTGACAAACGCAGAAAACAACATAATCTTTTGCATAAATGTAAATATGGTTTCGACAATCATAACTCCCCCTTTTCCTATCTATATGTCTTATTTTGTCGAAACTTGCTTGTACAATCTAAAAAAGAAAAAAAGCCCTGGTATAATCCAGAGCGCATATTGGTAGACCGTAATGTCCCTTATTTGAACACCACTTTAAGCTATCAATAACAAATAAAAAGAACCAGTTGAACATTTACGAGTTCAACTGGTTACACTATGGTAGTCCCAAGGTGTTCTGTTGTTTATCAACAACAATTTGATAAAATGTTATCAAAGTTTGAAATTTGTTATAAATTTTTACATTGCAAACCATAAATCTTTACACTTCGCAAACTCTCAAAAAATCAAAATTTGACAGTGCCAAGGTTGATAGTTTATGATTTAGTTGTTTTTAATCAACCATTTCTAACTCAATATCTTCAGAAATGATTTCAACTATAATATCAAATAGAGTTTGTCCTTTATTTTGTTGTGCATCTGATATCTCTTGTTTTACATGGTTGATATTCGAAGGGTGACAAATTTTGATTTTCTTATTTAACCATACTAGAGTTTCCGGGTATCCCAAATCAATTTTACTTTTAGCACAGTTTATCCACTTTACTTTTATTTCCTGAGGTTCGTCAAAAACTCCGAAACCACCCATTAAAATATCACTAAATGCATCTAAACTTCTTCCCCAAAGACAGCCATCAGTAAATAGTTTGCTTATTTCATCATAAAATTCTTCTAGATTATTAAAATTGTTTCCATCTATCACAATTAATTTTTGCATAATATTCTCCTACATAAAAATTATATCACAACTTTAATATTTTTGTATTAAATTTTCACAAATTGATAAACTTTTTCTAAAAATTAAAAAATCACTATCATTTGATAGAGATTAAAATTGGTAGACTGTGATATCACTTATTTGAACACCACTTTAAGCTATCAATAACAAATAAAAAAGAACCAGCTGAACTTTTACGGGTTCAACCAGTTACACAATGGTAGACGATAAGGGACTCGAACCCCTGACATCCTCCACGTCAAGAAGGCACTCTACCAACTGAGTTAATCGTCCATATTGGTGCGGTCGGGGGGACTTGAACCCCCACGAGATAACTCCCACAAGCCCCTCAAACTTGCGTGTCTGCCATTCCACCACGGCCGCATGCTATCATCTAGCGTTATTACTATAACACAAAACAAACAAAATATCAAATATTTTTCTCATGTTATCCAAAAAAAGATAAAAGGAAGTGTCTTATCAACACCTCCTCTTAGATTATTTTTTATCAGCTTTATTCTTCTCTTGTTTTGCTACTTTTTCTTTTTGAGACTTTTCTTTTGCTTTTTTGTGTTTCTTTTTCGCTGCATGAATAATTTGGTCTAGGATATCACCTTCTACCTTTTCTTCTCTCACTTTTTCTACACGTTCTGGAAGTTTTTCTTTATTGTATGGCATAACAACTTCATCATTACGCAATCTAACTTCCACTTGGTTGTATGGCACACTGATACCATGACGATTGAATTCATTGAACACATTTTGAGTCACATAATAGTAGACATTCCAATAATCTTCAGCATCTACCCAACAATTAGCAAAAAAGTCAATTGAACTTTCATTAAGTGTCTTGAGACTAACGAATGGTGCTGGTTCATTGTATACCTTACCATTACTATTGATTACATCAAGAATAATTTGTCTTACAAGATTGACATCACTTTCATAAGCAACACCAAAAGTAAAATCAACCCTACGACGACCAAGAGCATTGTAGTTGATAATTTCAGTTGTCACAATCTTACTATTAGGAATAATAATAACTTTGTTGTCTGTAGTAACAATAGTTGTTGTTAACATAGCAATAGATTTTACTGTACCAGACACGCCACCAATCTCAACAAAATCTCCTTCTTTGAATGGTTTTGTTGTAATAATCACAATACCATTAGCCAAGTTGCTGAGCGAATCTTGTAATGCAAGACCAATTGTAAGACCTGCAGTACCAAGCAAAGCAACTACGCCAGTAACAGCAAATCCTAAAATATCTGCCACAATTAGAATCAATACCAAATATGCAACAAATTTCAAAATAGATAGTAAAAAGCTAATTGTGATTTTGTCCATTTTTGTTTTGGACAATGTTTTATTGATGAAATTGTAAAGGATCTTAATAAGAATGTAACCAATAACAAACGCAAGCAATGCCCACATAATACGAAGAGCAAAGTCAATCACTGTTTGATTGGTAGCTATCCCTACAAAGAAGTCTTTTACGGTATTCCATATCTTTTTTAGTTGTTCCATAAACACACCTCTTTTGTTATTTTTTCTACCAAAAGTATATCATAGAGAAAATAAAAAAACAATGAATATTCATTGTTTTTTACATTTTTTTAACTCCTTCCAAATCTTTTGGTGAGAAAGACTTTGGTAACAAATCTGCAATAGTCAAAATCTCATAGATTTCTTCGTCTTTTGCACAAATCAATTTCGCATTTGGAGCAAGTTCTAAGAT
>JAZSRJ010000027.1:0-16086 GCA_045538425.1 Clostridia bacterium | reverse complement strand
GTCTTCATAGTTGTAACCTTCCCAGTTCATGTATGCAATCAGCATATTGTGACCAAGAGCAAGTTCTCCACCACTAGTACTATAACCATCAGCAAGGCATTCGCCTTTTTTGACTTTTTGACCTACTGTAACAATAGGTTTTTGGTTGACACAGCTTTCTTGGTTGGTACGAGCAAACTTAGTCAACTCATAAGTATCTTCTGCACCATTTTCTCTAATAATCGTTACGTGTCTAGCATCTACAGAAGCAACAGTACCTGCTTCTTTTGCAACAACAATAGATCCGTTGTCACGAGCAACAACACATTCCATACCAGTAGCTACAATTGGAGCTTCAGTACGCATGAGAGGCACGGCTTGACGTTGCATGTTACATCCCATGAGCGCACGAGCACCTTCCCCGTTTTCTAGGAAAGTAATCAAACTTGCAGGTACACTGACAAGTTGTTTTGGACTAACGTCCATATAATCTACTTGAGTTTTTGGAACAGACATAATTGTATCTTGATAACGACAAACAACATTATCGTTAACAAAACTACCATCAGCATTAAGTGGTTCGGTAGCTTGTGCGATATAGCAGTTTTCGTCTTCATCTGCCATAAGGTATACAACATCTTTTGATACAATACCTTTTTGTTTGTCTACAATACGATATGGTGCTTCAATAAAGCCATATTCGTTGACTCTAGCATAAGTAGCAAGAGCGTTGATAAGACCGATGTTGCTACCTTCAGGGGTTTCAACAACACAGATACGACCATAGTGTGAATAGTGAATATCACGAACTTCGTCGGTTGCACGGTCTTTCTTAATACCACCAGGACCAACAGCAGACAATCTTCTCTTTTGAGCAAGACCAGAAAGTGGATTCATTTGATCCATAAGTTGGCTCAATTGGTGATTAGCAAGAAAATCTCTAAATGCACGATTGATTGGTCTAGCATTGACCACTTGTGCTGGAGTAATATCAGCTAAGTCATGAGATTGAAGTGTTTCTTTGACAGCAGTACTCAATTTTGTCATACCACTACGGAAAGCATCTTCCAATAGTTCTCCACAACCTTTAACACGACGGTTAGCAAGGTGGTCAACAACATCAATATGACCAATACCTTCGTTAAGGTCAAGGAAATAACTTACAGTTGCAAGCATATCATCAATGGTGATGGTGCTACCAACTAAATCATCAACACTTGATCTAATAACTTCAAGTCTTTCGTCTTTTGTTTTGTTTTCTTTAATAATTTCTTCCAAAACTGGATAGTACACAAGTGCGTTGATTCCATATTCTTTTTCATTACATTTTACAACTTCACTTAATTGTACACGGTTGTTACCATACATTTTGTGACGTTTGCCATCAACAAGTACCCATACTTCATTGATACCTGCATTTTGAACTTTCCAAGCGGTTTCTTTTGTGAAAGTTTCACCAGCTTTGACAACAACATCTTTCTTAATGGTGATATCATCAGCACTAGTTAAGCCAACAAGACGATTGCCAAGACTCAACTTCTTGTCAATTTTGAAACGACCAACTTTTCCTAAGTTGTAAAATTGTGTACTAAAAAATTGTGAGAAGATAAATTGTTTTGTAGCTTCTACACTTGGGATTTCACTTGGACGAGTCTTCTTACTAAGTTCGATCAAAGCTTCTGCTTGAGTATCGAATGGATCTTTTTCAAGAGTTGCTTTAAGAAGTTGGTTGTCACCAAAAATATCCATCAATTTTTCATTGTTAAAACCGAAACATTTTAAGAATACACCAAGACCAATCTTGCCACCCTTATCTAGAGCAACACGCATATAACTTGGTTCTTTTTCTTTTTGTTCGATCTCTAACCAACTACCTCTTGTAGGCATAAGAGTGCAGTTGTATATTTTGCGACCTGTTTTGTCAATATTGTAAGAATAGTATACGCTTGGGCTTCTTACAATTTGGCTAACGATAACTCTTTCAATTCCGTTGAAAATGAAAGTAGCTTCTTCGGTCATAAAAGGAACATCCCCTAAGAATACCTCTTGTTCGATTGCCTCACCTGTTTCTTTAATGACAAGTCTAACTTTGACTTTCATAGATACAGAATAATGACTACCCTTTCTCTTAACTTCTTGTTTTGTTAGTTTTGGGGTTGGTTCTAGTTGATAATCTAAGAAATAGATATCAGCCTTTCCGCTGTAGTCACTAATTGGTGAAAACTCTTTGAGCACTTCGCCAATCCCAGATGTAATAAATCTTTGATAACTATTTTTTTGGATTTCTAGCAAATATGGAATTTCGATAACTTCATCTGCCTTTGAAAAAGTATAACGTGTGTTGTTGCCATATTTTGCTTTTCTAATATTCTTTGTGTTTAGCATCTTAAAAGACCTTCTCCTTCAAATAAATGTTATTCAATTGTGCAAATAGCAAAAGAAAAACCCTAAAAAAATCCCTTTTTTTAGTTTTTTCTCCTTCCTATTCTTATTGTGAGTGGGCATTTCCACACACTACTATGCACTAACAATTCTAACACATAGACTCAAAATAGTCAACACATATTTTATAAAAAAATCAAAAACTTTCTTGCTTTTTCTACACTCACAACACCCAATTCATTATGCTCCAAAAACACCTCTTTTGGTCAAGTTGCACAAATTTTTATTTTTTATGAAAGAAACAAAAAGAGAGGTGCGTTTTTCCCTCTCTTTTTCTATATAGTCTGGCTGAATAAGTTTTCCCTTTATATATAAATACTATATCAATAATAAGTACTCTTATCCTATTATACTAGATCTTGGTCTTGATATGCACATCGATTAAGAAGATGATTTCTTTTTGATAATCCGTCTTATCTTCTAAAGAATTCAAAAATTGTTTCCATTTGATTGGATGATAGGCTTCAAAATAACGATATGTCTCCATATAATCAATCTTGTTGCTCCTGCCATCACTTACCAAATCACTCACAATATTTTGCATATGTTCTTGCAATTTTGCTTCTAGCCCCGCTTCCACGTAACTTGTTGTGGCATAATAATCTTCTATTTGGTACTCCTCCATCACAATACTATCTAATACGCAGATAAAATTGGTCTCTACTTTGAATACCGGTTTTCCATTCTCAAAATACGCATCGTATTTGACAATGTTGTCCTCAATCTCCATTGTCACTTTTGCATTTTTTAAGTCTTTAGTCGTTACATCATACCCAAACAAAATACCTTTGGAAGACTCTTTACTCACAATATTCATGGCATAAGACTGATCTTTAGTTAACTCTTTTACTTTTTTACCATTAAGCACTACTGCACTTTTTCCTTCACTTCTGATATTGGTACTATTACCTTGATTACTACTATCCTCTCCACCAGAAGAGCCACTTGAAGATTCTGAGCCTTCACTTGCACCACTTGAAGATTGCCCATCACTATCTTGTGCTTTTTCTTCTCCATTACTAAAAGCAGGTTCAGATCCTTTTTTAACATCAATAATAGGAATGAGACAAGCAGTATTCGTAGAATACAATTTCTCATAAAAATGTTCAATAGTCGCATTGGTAGTAAAAAAATAATCTTCTAAATGAAAGACAACATTCCTCAAAGATAAGTTATAATTATTCTTCACTTTACTGACTGTCATCAACAACTCTTTTGACTCGCTTGGACAATTAATTAAAAAAGCATTGCTCGTAAGATTGTTGGATCTCATAAAAAAATCCAAATATGGCTGTACCCCCTGTTCCAACACCTTATCACTCATGACAATACTTTCACATTGAGCAAGTCCTATCTCTTTCCCTATGGATAGACTTAATCGAAACACACATTGAGACACATCTTCTCCCACAGCACTAAACACCTGAAAATTTTGCATCTCCCCTGTGTTGGCATTAGACGGCAACACACATAATACTGACACTTCCACTTGATCTTGTTCTACCAAATCAATACCCACAGCTGTAACAACCGAAATCTCATCTGTCTGCGCCGAAGAAAATAAGGCAAAAGGTGAAGCAATACCAAATAATAATAAAAAGATAAAAAAGGTTGGGTTACCTATCTTTTTCTTAATGGTTGACCACTTCATACTTTCACCTCATTTTTCGAAGTTTTGTTTTGTGTTTTTTTATTCTTTACATGAACAATCAAGTAAGCGATCGTCACCATCGCTGGTATTACAATTTGGAAAATAAGGGAAAATACCACAAACCATCCACTGGTAACAATTTTTAAGAAAAGTTCCAAATCAAAATATAAAAGAATCATACCAAGAGCCACTGCAATTACAATCGTAATAATAGAAATATATCGTTTTTCACTTTGATGACAAGCATCCAAACTCTCTTTCGCAAGCAAAAACAAGATACACATAATCAACAGAAGGATAAACAACCAACCAATAACCGTGAGCCAATCCAATCTTCCCATAGTAGATGGATAGATGCTAGATAAAGGTAAGTCACTAATCGCAAGCCCATAATTAACACCTAAGTCTCCAAATACACCATAGAAAATGATATAGAAAATGACAATGGATATAACCCCGCAAAGAGCATACCGAATAAGCACTTTTGCACTATTGTCTTGCCAATCCATCTTTCCCCAAAATAAGAGTAAAATAGAATAATCCCCTAAAATAAAATTAACTCTCAGCACTGCTGAAAATATAGAAGAAACATTTCCCTCAAGCAATGGCAGAACATTCGTCAATCGAAAGTCACTAAGGGGAATAAGTAGTGTTAAAGCAAGTGAAACCCACACAATAAAAAACAAAAACTCTGTCGTTCTGGCAACGGATATTCTACCTTTTGCCATAGCAAACCCCATTAGCAATAAGAGTGGCACAGCAAAAGCAATCCAGTTTTGTTCTTCCACTAGCGTATCCACAAGATAGATGTGTGCTTGTTTGACCACAAACAAACATTTTGCCAAGTAAAACACAAATAAGAGCCCAAAAAACAAACGACTACCCCATACACCAAAAGCATTTTGCATCAGGTCTCTAATTGTCCAGTGTGGATGTTTTTTGATAAATGCTACATATAAGAAAAACACCAACAAATCCATTAAGAGTAATATCGTAATAGCAATTTTTCCATCTTTTCCACAATGAGTTGTAAGGACTGCAGGAAAAATCATTAATTTCATGCTAAGCAATCCCAAAAACATCATCTTCCCTACTTGTCCAACTGAGAGTTGTTTCATTTTTTCCTCCTTTGTCTTACTTTATTGGTGTTCCTAATCGTTTTGGGACGTGTTCGCACATCCACAATATCTATCTTATTAAGCCCATCCGTTAAGTCTTGTTTTACAACTGGTGAGAATGGTGACAAATATGGCGCACCATAACTATCAAAATCATTGAGATACAAAATAAAATAAAAGGCTAAACAAATAATGCCATAAAAACCAAAACATCCACCTGCAAACGTAAACAACCATCGCAAGATAGACAACTGCCCTGCTTGATTTGGGATGGTATACAAAGTAATACCACTCATTGCAACCAACATCACTGCCGGTGGACTAACTAGCCCTGCCTTCACTGCTGTATCCCCCAAAATCAACGCACCTACTACCGACAATGCCAAACCCAAATAAGTGGGCATACGAAGACTAGCCTCATACAACACCTCAAACAACAAAAGTATGAATAATATCTCAGCATATGGTGTCAGTGGCAATTCTTGTGTACTATTAATAATGGTAATTAAAAACTTGAGTGGCATAGCCTTGTAATGATGCACCTGCACCGCCACATACATCCCTGGGAATAAGATAGTAATGAGCAAACTAGCAACACGCAACCATCTCAAAAATTTTGCTCTTGCACTTTGATCATAATAATCACCACTGCTTTGCAAATCTTCCAATAAGATGAAAGGTAAAGTAAGCACAATAGGAGACCCATCTACAATAACAGCAATTCTCCCCTCTAACATCTTCGCACAGACAATGTCTGGTTTTTCTTCGCTTCCTACTTGCTTAAACATACTATATGGATAAGATTCTAGATAGGACGCTATATAAAAACTATCAATCACTCCATCAATATCTATTTTTTTAATTTTGGCCTCAATCTGTTTGACAATTTTTTTATCTGCAATGTTATCTAGATACATAATAGCAACTGCTGTCTTTGTGATACGCCCTACCTCTAAGTTAATGGTTCGCAAATGCGGTGTTGCGAGTATTTTTCTAATACAACTAATATTGATTTTATAATTTTCAATAAACCCACCTCTAGGGCCTTTTAAGACACTACTTGTTGGTGGTTCGGATATAGATCTATGTTGCATTTTATCCACATTCAAAACAAGACCATTCCTAACATCTTCCATTAGTAGGATAGCTTTGCCTTTGGTAATTTCACTCACAATTTTATCCCAATCTTCCACTTCTTCCATTTGTGGTAAAAACAATACACTTTTTGTCAAATAGCTAAAAGTTAAAGGTGTGGGATATTGTTTTTGCTCTTGCAAAGGTCTTAACACCAACTCCCCTAGTTGTTGCACATCCACCAGTCCTACCATAAAAACAACTGCTCCTGAATGCTCTCCCATTAAGACTGGTTTTACCACCAATTCTTCTCCATAACAAAATGCTTCCTGTAAGTATTGTATTTTTTTTTGTAGTGATTTCATACACACTCCTATTTTCTTTAGTATCTATCTTTTTGTGGTAGATTATTCTTTTGTTTTGACACAAAAAAAGACTGACATAATGTCAGCCTTATTTTGAAACCACAATAATATAACATGTTGCTGTATTACCACTAGCTGTTGGATATACACATTCATGCATACTAACAACATATGTTAACCCATACAATTTATTAACAAAACTAGACTTTGCACTAGACAAGACAGCGAGTTCTATAGAGTTGTCACTATAAGTATTCAAATAACTAGCCACATAACCAGCCATACCACTATAGTTGCTACTGCTTACATATCTACCATGAATAGTTGATCCTACAACAAATCCAATGTTAGCATAATAACACAAACTATTATCCGTTGCTGGCATAGTTGTATCGAATGCCGTATCATAAGGAGTATGCGTATCAGCAATATAGTTGTCTGTCACAAAACAATAACTATGTGTGTCAAGCTCATATGTTGTCTTATGTTCGTTGGACCATGTGACATCCACAACATACCAATTGGCACCAATTTTTACTTTATTCCAAGCATGACCACCAGAAGTTGTTCCGGTCTTTGCAAGACCAGTAATACGTGTACATTCTACCCCTACCATATTGCAAAGCAAACTATAGGCTTTGGCAAAACCATCACATACAGCAATACCATCATCAAAGACACCTTCTAAAAAGAAAGCATTGTATGCTGTAGTTGTTGTTCTATCACTGCCATCTAAAGCAATATTATCTACTACTTCATGATCATATTGTACATTAAGACTAATCCAATCAAAGATAGACAATGCTTTTTCATATTCTGTCATTGTTGGATCGATAATTTCATTTAAGATTGTTTTTGCTTTTTGATAAATCAAATAAGCGCTAGATGTATTACTTGAAAATGTAGGTGTTGCACCACTTTCTATTACATGATACAACTGATCACTTGTTACGACACTATATCTTACAAGTTGCGTATCCGAAACATATTGTGTGATACCACCATCATAATTCTCATAATATCCAATATATGGTCTATCGTCTACTGCTAATTGTTGATCTTCATTGACTCTTGTTGGTTCTTCTTGATCATAAAAATCTAACGTCAACTTATATGAATATCCATATTTTGTAGTACTTTGTAAAGTAGAACGATAAACATATGTTTCGGTCATCTTATCTTTACTTGTCTCTAGTCTTGTATTGAGGATATCAACAGAGTTAGCAAAACCAGATGCACATTGAAACTCTAGACTATCTTTTTTGAATATATAAGCATAATAGAATAATGCATCTAATTCTTCTTGGTTATTGATATAAAAATCATGATATTTTCCATGGAAATAATATACTTTTTTCGTAAACTCAGATGCAGCATCATTATCATTTTCAGTATTGTGATATACTGGCTCTTCAGTTACGTACAAGATATTGTCAATCAATACCCCAACATTGAGCATATACACTTTATCGTCTCTTAAGTACTTATAGATATTGATACTTTCTTCTGTTGTCTTAATATATTTTGTATCATCAACCCCTGCACTAATAACAGCTAAATATTCTCCTTTGGATGTTTCATTCCATTGCATGGAGTATTGGCTACAGAGCAATCCAGTTGGTGCCATTGTATCATCATATACAACACCGTTGATATCTGTTGCAGTATAGGATTTTTCATAATAAAAATCCGTACTTTTTCTTGTGTTATCGTTGTCATCATATGCTTTGACATAAAAACGATAATATATTTCGCCTTCAACTAACGCATTGTGGAAGTCGTATGTCAAATATGTTGTTGTCCATGTATCAATAGAATATACTTCTTGTTGGTTGACAACAACTTTATATAGTGTCGCTTCCGCATCTACTTTCCAAGACAATTGCAAAGTAGATTGATCAAAAGTTGCTTCAATCGTTTGGAGATTGTCTTCATGTCCATCTCCAAACAACCAATTCTTAATATAATCAACAGGAGCACATGCCGAAAACAATGTTACACAACTCATTATGATCGCCATACATGTATATACTAACCACCTTTTCTTCATTTGCTCCTCCTTTTAGTAATATATGTTATTTTCCTCTTTTTCATCCAATCCTTAAGATCTTCCATATTTTTCTCTAAGATGAATCAACCAACTCTCTGGACAAGTAGACCAAACAGTCTTCATTTCGGTATCATAAATACCTTGTGAGTTACCCGCCCAAATATTGATATCTTCACTTGTACCATAATCAAATCTTGTTACGATTGATTGATGATTTTTTACACTTATGGATTGAACCGTAATACAAAGTGACAATTCTTTACCACTGAATGAATTATCAATCACATCTCCCAACAATTCGATGGATTCAAACATTTTTTGTGTTACTTCTCTTGGATTTAATTGATCTGCATAATAGAACCATCCATCATCTTCTCTACAATATGGTAGTCCATCCCAATCATTGATCAGTGCATTCTCAACTTCTGCATCATAATGATACCAGTATTGATCGTCTACATTGACTTTCAAAATCTCATTATAGGACTTACCCCTATAATACGCATCTACTCTAAAACGCACATAGACAACTTCCCAATTGCCTTTATCGGCACTTGAAAACCCATTGACAATGGCAATTTCGTTGGTAATAGTATCTCCCGGCGCAAGAGCTCCATCGGCAAACACAAAATCATAGATATCTCCATCTGGATATTCTCTACCATCAATACTAATACTAACACGTGTTGTTCCATCACTTGGTGGATTGATCCAAGTCATGTATACCCAATATAGACTGCCAGCAATCAAAAAAATCATAGCTAGTAAAATAGATATCCATACCAATAATCTTCTGCGTCTTCTTTTATTTAATTTTTGTTCAGCGCTTTCTTTTTGTTTTGCACTGAGCAACAATTCTCTATTTTGACGATCAATAAGATCTTTTTCCGTTAAAACAACATCTTCCTCACCATCTGCACGTTTTGACAATCTCTCCAAACGTTCAGCTGCAGACAAGCCTTCCCATTCTGGATCTTGTTGTTTTGGTTGATTTGATAAAGTGTCTTGTGTTGTTGGAGTGGGTGTTTGGGCCACAGATTGTGTTTGTTGCGCTTCTTGTTGCAATTGTTCTGCACGAAGTCTTTGCGATTCGGCAAGCACTGCACGAAAATCAAACTTGCTTTTTGGTTGTTCGACCTGACTTGCTTCTTGTTCGGCTCGTTTTTTCTCTTCTAGCCTCTTTCGTTGCAGTTCATTAATTTTTGACATTAAGTCTTCATGCTTTTTATCTGACATAGTTTTCCATTTTCCTATTTATATTCCCAGTTTGTCCACTTTATCTATTATAGTATACTATAGAAAGACAAAAAAAACAAAAGATTTCTTATGATTTTCTACACGATTGTTGATACGCAACAAAAAAGTATGGCAATGCCATACTTTAATTCTTGTTTTTAATTAAGCTGTAAAAGCTTCGTCCATAACAGCAGCAACTTGTGTAACTGTATGTTCTTCTGTACCGGCACTATCATTGTCGTCAATGTAGTTGGTTTGGATTGCTTGAACTGTAATTGTCACCTCAACTTCAGCTAAAGCATAGTCATTGGTCCAAGTGCTTGGCAATCTCATTTGAGCGTCAGCAGCATCACTAACAATGAACTTAATGTTGCTAGCAGCTGTAGAAGAATCTACTTTTGATGCTTGTGTTGTATCCAAAGCACCAGCAGTATAAGTTTCAGTAATAGAACCACCAACATAATAGTAGAAGCCATCACTAAACAACTTCCAACCATTTTTACCAGCAGCAGATTGCATTTGTTTCAACATCTCTGTCTTCATAGCATCTGCTTGAGCCTCATTGTCTTCACCAGCTTCAACATCAACTTTCAATCTAAGATATGCGTTGGTTGTACTTTGTGCAACATTAACTTGGATATTGGTATTGATTGGTTGGTTAGGTACAAGATTGGTACCAGTAAACTCAATGTTGGTTGTGGTTTTGTCAGTATAACTTCCAGTTGCACTATTACCTAAATCAACAAGAACTGATCCACCCATGGTGAGTTTTCCAGTAGAAGTATCATTGTCTGCAAACCAAGCAAGAGTGCCTCCCACAGCAACCGAAACAATCAATAATACACTAAGAAGTCCAATGATTAAAGTCTTAATATTCCATGATTTTGCTTTTTCCATTTTTATCTCCTATAAAATTTCTTCATTCGACACCTATATTATAGAGTATTCAAGACAAAATAGCAAATCTTTTATTGTATTTTTTTCAAAAATATTTTCTGCTTGGTTTTATTCTAAAATACTAGATTACAATATTGGATAAACATCGAAACAAAGCCATTATTCACAATACTTTTTAATGGTTAATTTTTACCCCATTCACTTGGTGCTGTCTGCCAAACATCCAAAGCATTATCAATATCCACAATACTCTCCACCACAACACTAATAATATTGGATTGTCTTTGATCTGATAACGCAGATGGAAGAACTATTGATTGTGTAAAATCTATGATATTTTTCATCTCTCCCACATAATACCAATACCCATCTTCACCAGCCAGCCAATCATCATTGGTTGTTATTTTGACCAACTCCACTTCATCGTCATGCACACACACGACTTTAGCTCTAAGAAAACTATATTCGGTTACATTAAAAGAGATAGATTGTGAATATTCTACACCAGGCAAAGCAATGCTTGGATAAATAATATACCCTGTTGCACTTCCATTGCTGACTGTTGCAATTGTCAACTGATCTCCAAGTGTAATATCTGCACGATGTTTTTCATTAACAAAAAAAACAAAACCATACCCAGCAACACTCAACGCCAGCAAAATACTTAACACAACAACAGCAATTTGAAAAGGTTTCTTTTCTTTTTTTGATTGCTTTTCTTGTTTCATACCTATACCCACCTTTAAGGTTAGTATATACAATTGATACCAATCCATACAAAAAAGACACAAATCAATGTGTCTTTTTCATATTTAGATACCCAATATATTTTCTGCTTCCGATTCTTTTTCTCTATTTGTTTCCGCTTCAGACTGTTCGTCATCCATATCTTGTAATAATTCACTAGCCTCAGTCAATCCAAAATCTTCAGTCTTCTTTCTTTCTCTCATTTGTGTGACTTGTAATAATTCACTAGCCTCAGTCAATCCAAGATCTTCAACATTCTCTCTTTCTGTATTTTCTTCCGCTTCATTTGTCTTCAAAACTTCGTCCAATAGAGCCATTGGATCTTCTTCTTTCTCAACAGAAGATTGTTGTTGAGACACTACTGATGATTGTGTTTGAGTGGTGGTTGAAGCAGACTTCTCTTCCCCTTGTTTTTGTGGAGATGGAGATGTTGGTTTATCAGTACGTTTTGTAGAAGTTGTTGAAGCAACCTGTGGCTTATTTCCCGTTGAACTCGCAGTATTTTTTTCAGAAGCTTCTACTATCTCAACAATTTCTCCGTAAGTTCTAGAGGCTGTGGGTTTGGCTGATTCATTATCTGTTGATTTTTTAGACGAAGTCGTGTTACTAGCAGTGTTTACAGAACCACTCTTCCCTGCTTTCTTCTCAGTACTCTTCGCTGGTTTTGATGTAACTTCAGAAGTTTTTGCAGCTGGTTTTTTACCAGAAGTTTGTACTTCAGCACCTTGTGAAGGTGCTGTTTTTTCAAGACTAATGGTACGCTCATCTGGATGCATTTCCTCTACTTCCACAGACTTACCTTTTCCTCTCATCAGTGCACTAGCAGTGGCATCCAATCTTGCCGTTTTACCACTCACTTCCGCTATATTACCCTTTTTGTTATCAACTTCCGCTATATTACCCAAGCCAGCAAGCATTTGTTCGTACATGCGTATTCCACGATTATTTTGGGAGTTTTTAAGTTCTTGCGTTGTTTTGTCAGACAAATATATTCCCAAATCAATGGTTTCACTTGGTGCATTCTTTTCAGCTTCGCTAATCACTTCTAAGTAAGATAACATTTGTGCTTTATCTTCTTTGGCTGTTGCTTTAACAATTTTGCTTTGCGCATCTTCTTCCAATTGTTTTGTAGTAGCACGGAAGTCTGCATATACTTCATTGCGGTACTCTAAAAATTCTTTTTGTCCGCCCAAATTAGCATCTGTTAAAGTAACATCCACTTTTTCTACTGCATTGTTGATAATATCTAGCATCACCTTATCTTCAATGCCATCAACAATATTCCCTTCCGCTTCTTGCAAAGAAAGATAGAGTTGTACCCCGTTATCAATTTCTTGTAGAACTGCAATAGAATAAGGAGTGCCTAGTTGTTTCAATTTTTGTAATTGTTTTGCACATGTTTGGTTGTAGAGTTTTTTCATTTTCTTCTTAAGAAGAGTATCTACCGCCATATTGTATTGAATAATAATCTCAGAAAAAGGCATTTGATCTTTCGAATCAAGACGTTTTTCTTCGCCACTATCTTGATCTTTAATATATACGTTAAAGTCCGCAAAAGCACGGAATAATACGTCATCACTATAAGGATATGTATTGCTACAGATCGAACTAATAATTTGATTGGTCATCATGCCATCAGCAATATATACTTCTTCAAGTAGTGCCCAATTAACCACAACGTACATACCATCTTTTGTGACTTGGTAATTCATCATAATGGTTAGATCTTTTTCTACTCTGGTTAGATGACAAGATAGATAGATAGTATCCAAAACTTTCTTTTCAAGATATTTTTTCGCTCTAATCAATTCTTCGAGTACTTGAGCAGGCAAAACATATTGATTATGATCATTCATACGACCAAGAAGTCTATTGTCATGGATCTTAGCAGTCATCACAGCATCCATACCAGTATCATTGATTCTTTCGTCTTGCATATATCCTCCAGTCAATCATTTTTGATTAAAAAATATTCTACACCCATAGTATATCACAAACCCCAAAAAACAACAAGTATTGTTCTACAATATTTATCTCTTTTTTATAACCAATCTTCCACTTTCACACCGTAACCAAATATTTCAAAATTAGGTATTGCAAAATGTTTTGAGATAAGGTATAATATAGGTACAATAAGTATTTTGCTGTCTAACAAAAGCAAAACAAAAAAGGAGAATCATATGAAATTAAAGAAAGGTCTTGTTGCTTTACTTCTATGTGGTGGACTTGCTATCAGCAGTTTTGGAATGACTGCTTGTAAGCCTGAAGTTCCAGACTACTCACAATCTGATACCCCATCTGGTACAGATATCCCAACTGATCACACTCATAGTTTTGGGAAATATTTTTATGACGTAGACGAACACTGGCAAGTGTGCGATTGTGGTGAAAGATTACTTGCTGACCACAACTTTGGTACATGGACTATCATTACCCCTGCAACCGCAAGCTCTACCGGAACAAAATCTAGAAGTTGTAAAGCATGTGGTTACAGTGTCACCGAAACCATCCCTAAAGCTGACCCTATCTATGACTGGAGATATGCCAACGTATTACAAAACAATATTATTGTAGCAAGCGCAGGCAACACAGTCCAAGACTATGATGGAAGCTATAGAGTATACACACAACTTGTTGATCGTGCTATTGATAGCACTGCAGACGAAATCGCTACTCGTCTTGAATTGGTATATGGAAGAGCTGATACCGATCTAAAAGTATACACAACTTCTGATCCTGCAACAGGAAAAGATTTTGTTTCTTACAATTCCAACAACTCTTTTGCAAAACTACCAACCAACAAATATACCGGTTATGATGCAAAAGGCAATACCATTCTTGGCGCTGCATGTTATCCACTAACAGACAACAACGGCAACAAAATCATTTATGATAGTTCTATTCATCCAACATATGTCCAAATTAATGGCACAAAATATGCTGCTATCAATCCATTAAGTATGAATGGCAACTTTGATAACGCACTCAGTCTTAGATATTTTTTAAGTAGCATGTATAACACCATCGAATATTGTGACTCATCTACCAGCATTGACAGTATTCTCAACTTTGCCAATGCCATCACCGGTAGTGGTACTTGGGAGTATAGCGAACAAAGCACTGGAAGAATTTCGTATGTTTTTGAGTATAACAATAATAGTCTAACTACTGCTTGGAATTGGGCAACAGATTATAGCACCACTGCCAAGACAAAACTCAAACAATATATCGCTTACATTGCTTACCACAAGATCACTGATTACAACAATCTTCCAAGCGAAAACGTGATCCTATCTAGCAATTACACTACATTGATTGCAGATCTAGATTGCATCAATTTTGCAGATACCTACCATGATGTATTGTATCAAGTCATTGCCAATCGCATCATTGGAGATGCTTATTTGGGTGACAAAGAGGCTGGCACAACTGCAACTGCAATTGCTCAAGCAATTTATAAAACATCAACAAGTGTCTTAGATCCTTCACTATATTATAACAATGGAAAATTTGTACAACTTTATGAAAACACATTAGGACAATCTTATATCACATTAGTTAACAATTATTCAAATTCTAATTTTTCCATTACAAATTACCTCAACGCTCGTAACTACAAAGCATATGATGTTGTTATTACTGGATTACTTGATCAAATTGCAAGCAATACATTGTACAATCCAATTGCTCGTGATCAATATGAAGTGATTGCACTCAACAATAGCAATGGCAACCCTACCAGAATAGATACCACTGCTGATATGACCGAAATCTATATCTTCAGCAACAAAACAGTCAATTTCAATAACTATTTCCTACAACTTGGACTTGACAACACCAGCCTTGTATCTATCCAAAATCAAAATGGTACAACCATCAACTATACCAATAGTGAAGATGGACTTATACTCAACTATACACTATCTGCATCCACCACACCTACTAACAATATTGCAAATAGTCTTAACAATTGCAATTATATTAAAATCACTTTACAAGGTGCAGGATCTTACCAAGTATATGTTGCAGAGATGTATGTAACCAATGCATAAACAAAAAAAGTAAGAGGACATTCTCTTACTTTTTTATTCTTCTGTATTTTTTTCAACATCATAGATACTCATACTAAAACTAAGTGGCAATTCATCCATCAAACGATTACCATCTAGATCATATAAAGCAAAGGTTACTTGAATATAATTTTTAGCATCTAGTACAACATCTTTGTTGCTATATTCCCAATCATTATCTGCAATGGTTGGAATACTGATTGGATCGTATTCTCCAGCCCCTGTAAAGACCCCCGCTCCAGTTAAAAACTCTATGGTAAAACTTGGAATATCAAAATATGCACCGCCATCATTTTCTGTCAAATACCCGTCGCCACCTTCATCCGGCACAATATAAGCAAATTCATTATCTTTAGTCTTCACATAATTATCATCATTTTCAAGACTACTAGTATTGTTCATTCATGGCGAAATATACTGCGCCACTATTGTACCACTTCGCGCTGTCCACACCCTT
>JAZSRJ010000008.1:0-18593 GCA_045538425.1 Clostridia bacterium | reverse complement strand
CCTTGAAGCCATTACTTGCGGACTAGTACCAGTCATCTCCAATAGCAAAAAATCTGCTACAAGATTCTTCTCTCTACACCCTGAAAACTCATTTGAAGCAAGAAACACACAAGATCTAGCCAACAAAATAGATTATTGGATCGAACACCCAGAACACAAAGCAGAAGTAAGCAAAGAATACATCGAATATGCAAAACAATTCGATCTCGAAATCTGTATTGACAAAATGGTAGACATGATGCAAGATGCCATCAACGAACACACAAAACAAGAAAAAGTTTAACCGCTTTTTCTTTTTTATAAAAAAATATTGCCAAAGCTCCTGATTGTATGGTATAATAAAATATATTTAGTATCTCAAAGGAGAACATTATGTCAACAAAAAGAAAATTTGGAAACGATGTCAAAGTTTTGTGGAAAGATAGAAAAAGATTCATGGGATTACCTCTATCCTTTACCATTTATTCTATTGTAGAAAAACCTGGCAAATGGATCAAACTCTTTGTAGAAAAGGGTCTCTTCTCTACCAGCATTGAAGAAACTCATTGCTATCGTATTGATGACTTCTCTGTATACGAATCTCTTACCAACAAACTTTTTGGCGTAGGCAATCTTGAAATATACTGCAATGATGCATCAACTAGCCATTTTACCATTCTTAGAGTAAAAGATCCATACAAGGTTCACGAGATTATCGCTGATGCAATTGAAAGAGATCGTCAAAGACGCAACTTCCACAACAGCGAAATGCAAATATAAACAACAAAAAAGTCCTAATCATAGGACTTTTTTTATATTTTAGATTTCTTAATTCTTTTTAGCAATACCACTACTACCAACCCAACAACAACTAGCAACGCAATTGCAATTGCCCCAATATACCAAGTTGGTGCATTAGCGACATAATAATAATATTTTAGCATGGTAGTATCTGTTGTAGACAAGTTCCATTCTTTGAGATAATATCCACCTTCAAACGTTTCGTAATCTGCATCACTATGCAATTTGCTTTCGGTAGAGATATAGGACTGCGTCACATCAATATCTTTTGTTTCATCAAAAATACCAAGCCCAAACTCTGTCAACAATTCTTCATAAGTCACTCCGAACACTTCTGCTCCTTGTGTCTTTAATACATCAACGACATTGAGATAAAAAGATTCGACCTCAATGGCATATCGATGAAAGAAGAATCCCTCTTCCAGCACATAACCACTTTCTTCCTCTTCTTCTTCAAAATTGTTGAGCAAATCATAATAATAATCAAATGCTTCATTGGTATCAAATGTACGTGTATATTTTACTTCATTGTATTCTGGATCAATATACGCATTAAAATGAATTTTGGTTTGGAAATAAAAATTATCTTCTTCACTTACATGTCCATCCACAACTGCCTTACTAGACAATGCAATAAAACCTTCTGTTTGTCTATCCGCATAATCTTTCATCAATTGTTCTGTACGACTAAAAAATCTAGCAATAAAATGATCACATTGTGCTTGACTAAACTCATGCGCTTTGAGTGTTGTCTCAATGGTATTTATCTCAAACTGAACACTATAGACATCCTTAATTGCTCCCGTATCGTAAACAATTCGCGTATAATTAATATTGGCACAACCTGACAAGCAGAGCATGGCTATCATGCAAAGTGCAAGCATCCAATGTTTTATCTTTTTCTTCATTCTGTCTCCTTAATTCTTAGTAAGTATATCAAAAGTGTTGTATTATGTCCAACAATATCATCTATTTTATTGTATGACTCCCGTCTTTCATTAGAACAAAAAAAGGAAACGTTTTCCGTCTCCTTTATTTTTGTCTTTTACCAAGTTTGGTATACTCTTGCCCATTAACAATATCACTACTATCAATCTTTAAGATATTAGGCACTTGCACTTCAATCTTATGAATAAGATCATAATATTGTTGCAATTGTCTTGCCATATCAAGCACGATTTCAAATTGAAATTGTTTAGATTTTTCCCCATTGAGCATATTATGGTATTCTACATTACCATAATGCATATAAAACTTCAACCCTTGATTGTTGATCATTCTTACTTTATCTTGTTTTCTAGTCACAGTCATCACTGGTCTAAGCCCCGCAACAACCGCTGCAACATTGGTATCTAATCCATTAGGATAAATAGCATTGATACAATCTACAATATATGCTTGGTGCATACGAATACTATCTTTTGGTCCAATATCTTTAATAAACTTCTCAGGCATATCTTGTAAAAACATCAAACGCTCTACCTTTGTCTCTAAGCGAATCACCAATTGTGGATAACGCAAAGAAGAAGAATGGATGATCCCTATATGAATACCAATATTGGTAAAGAACCCTTGATTGTCATAATATACCTTGAAGACTTTTTCTTTACTATGTGCATCGCGCACGAAAGAAGAGACAAACCCTTTTGGATCAAGCAATCTCTTCAAATCCATCTTTGGTCTTGTCAATACATAATTACTAGATAGATAATGTCTTACCTTGGTATTTTGCATTGTCCACACTCTTCCTTATGATCATCTTAATATAGTATACAACAAATGCAGTATTTTAGCAAATTAATTGTTCCATAATTTTACAAAAAATAGACAACTTTTTTTGTTTGGTTTTTCCCTGTATAAAAGCATTTTTATTGGATATTATTACAATATTAAGGAGATAATTATGGAAAAAAATACATTTGATCAAAGTAAAACAATTCACAATCTCGCAGCAGCTTTTGCTGGAGAGTGTATGGAAGGTGCAAGATACCAGATGATTGCGCAAAAAGCAAAACTAGAAGGATATTGTTATATCGAAACACTACTCAAAACTGTTGCTAAAAACGAAATGTCTCACGCAAAACAATTTTATCAACACATTGTAGACAATACAAAAAAAGGATATGTCAATGTGGATATCAATGCTGGATATCCTTTCCCTTGTGGTGAGCTTGTCGACAATCTAAAGCATTGCCTTGAATACGAAGCGGGTGAAAGTGAAGACATCTATCCTGCTTTTGCAACCATTGCAGAAGAAGAAGGCTATCCGGATATAGCACATACGTTTCGCCTAGTTGCTAGTGTCGAGAACTGCCACCACCTACTACTAAAACAAATTCATGAAAAACTAAAGAAAAACAAATTGTACACATCCAAAACACAACAAAAATGGAAATGCAACGAATGCGGATTCGAACATACTGACCGAAAAGCATGGCAGTCTTGTCCACTTTGTCATATGCAACAAGGATGTGTCCAAATACCAATTAATACTGGCGAATAAGATAGATTCTCTCCTGTAGAGAGTCTTTTTTTATGTCAAAATACCCAAATCATGGTACAAACGTTTTGTAAAACATAAAAATTGTGGTATATTAGATATATTAATAATCGTTATAAGGAATTACTATGGAAAATAATCAAACTGAAAAAAATCAAAAACAAAAAATTGTTGTCTTCAACGAACTCAACGAAGTACAAGTCGCAGATGAAGGCGATGCAATCTTTGCTTTCATTATCAACGGAGACGCACTTAAGACAGTTGCTAGTGGCAAAGTCACACTCGAACTACTCCAATCACTAAAACTCAATATGCCTAATATTTTGGATAGAGTTTCCAACGATTATAAGTTCAAAAACGGAATGAAATAATATGCAACTCAAAATATTACAATATTATAAAATTGTGAGCAATATTGCCACCAACTTATTAGGGGCTTTCATCCCTCTTATTATTTTGCAACAAACAGGCAATTTGTGGATAGCTCTTTTATATTGGATAGCGGAAAAAACAGCAAGATTACTCTTTAGTCTTGCTTTCCACAAACTCACACATAAAAGACCACAAATTCTTATTATGATACGTACAATACCACTTATTGCTTCGTATATTTGTATCCTGTATCTTACACCAAACAATGTGTTTAGTCTAGGGCTTGTATTAGAATTGCTTACCGCTTTTGCCAACTCTTGCAAAACATTACCACAAGATATGTGGTACAATTATGTTGCAATGGGACATTCTAGTCGAACAATGGGCTTTACCCGAATGATTGACTCTCTCGGTGTCTTACTTGCCCAAATCATTGGTGGATATTTCTTAGACAGCATTAGCAAAAACGTGATTGCCATCATTGCCATCATTGTCTACATTATTAGTTTTGTACCAATGCTCATCAATTATATTGCAACACATAAGAACAACAACTTCAATCAAGAATATACAACCGATGCAACAGAATATTACAAAACACACGAACAAGTCAATTCTTACAAAAACACAAAGAAAAGTGTGCTTGCTGGTTACACCCTACTATCTTTTTTAACCAGTAGTTGTGATGACCTCATTACCATACTCAATATGTATTTGTTCTTAAAACATCCAAGCTTCCTAACCGCTGGTATTTATGCATCTATTCATCAATTATGTTATGGTGCATTCTCCTATATCTGGGGACTATATGGCAAGTATCACAATACACGCCTTATCGTCATTGCAACTTGTTTTGCTACAGGCATTATCGCTTTATGTTTACCATTCTGCACACACTGGATACTCATCTCTATTCTTTGTGGATGTTTTGGTATCTGTTATGCAAGCATTATTACCCTTATCTACCAACAATCTTTGGATCGTACAGAAGTATTGGGATGCAAAAAGAATATCACCTTTAGACGCGAATATTCTGGACTTGTTAGTCAAGTCTTTATCCAATGTTGTGGACTAGCTGGAGGATTGCTAACTTGCTTTTTCGCAATTGGATTTTTGATGGTATCTGCGGGTGTGTTTTACAATATCAATGACGAACGCAGTCGTAAGAAAATTGTGGATTTTATCCATCAAAACGATATTCATTAATCAACAACAAGATCTATCTTGTTGTTTTTTTTATCAAAATTATTCATTTGGTTGGTAATTATCCTGCCATATGTTACAATATACTTATAATAGACCAATTTGCAACCATATAGGAGATATTATGAAAATCAAATTAATCACAGATAGTATGTGTAACCTTACAACTGAATATGCTAAAGAGCACAATATAGATATTATTCGTCTAAGCACCATTCTTGATGACGTCATTCGTATTGAAGGTGATGACGGTACGTGGACAGAATATTATGAAGCGTTAAAAGCATCTAAAAGTTTTCCAAAGACTAGTCAACCAAGCCCACTAGATATGGAAGAAACATTCAAAAAAGCATTAGAGGAAGGTTATACAGATGTTCTCTATTTGAGTATGGCCTCCCTACTCAGTGGAACTTATCAAACAGCAACTATGGTAGCCAATCAACTTGACCCACAACACATACACGTAGTGGATACACATCAGTTATCACTAGGACAATTCTTTATTGTAGAAAAAGCAGTGGACATGATTGAAGCAGGTAAAGACATCAAAGAGATTGTATCTACAATTGAGAATTATCGTGACACGGTCACAATAGACTTTGTTCCAGTCACAATGGAATACTTAAAACGTGGCGGACGTGTCAGCGGTATACTTGCAACCATTGCCAATGTTATCAATCTAAAACCAATCCTTTGCATGAAAGCCAACTTACTTACCAATGTTAAAAAAGTCTTTGGCATGATGAAAGGCATAGCCGAACTGGTAGCACGTATCCCAGAAAAAGCTAAGAAAGCCTATGTATTATATATCCATGACAATGCCTTAATTGATAAGTTTTTAGCACAACTAAAACTCAAAAGACCAAACACCGAGTTTGTTGTTCGACAAGTAGGTCCAGTACTTGGTAGCCACGTTGGTATTGGTGCAATTGGTACTGCATACGAAGCCTAAATAGCCAACAACCCTATGATCTAGAGGGTTGTTTTTTATTTCAAAACCAAAAAAATAACACAAATAATGACCAAATTAAGCCAAAAAACCGACATGTTTACAAAAACTTCAAAACTTTTTTCAATTTGGGTATTGACAAAACCAATTTTTGGGGTTACACTATAAGTGCATTTTAGATTAAAATGTTTTCCATTTTTATTTACCTATATCTTATATAGCGTAAAGAGAGTACTGTTTCCCAGACGGTACTCTCTTTTTTTGTTTTCAACAAAATGAGTACACCTCATAGAAAACATTCAAAAAGATGAAAAGCGTACACAAAAAAGACTTGGTTATATTCCAAGTCTTTTTGTGTTTATATTGGATCATACGTACCCGTATAGAAATCAGTCCAGTACCAACTTTCAGTTAAACTATATTCTGTATCAGGACCACCCGTAAAGGCTCTAATAATACCATGAGTTTCATCGGTATGTTTATAACCCGTGAACAAATATTCTATCCATGTGGCATCGAGGAATCTCTTATCAATCGTAAAAGTTCTTCCTACAAAACTATTTGTAGTAGATGCAGTCGGCTTTTGGTCATCACCTAACCTCATATAACTTTTACCCCAATGAACAGCTAAATTATTCCTATTTGTTCCTTGAATATAATTCATAAAGTTATATGTTGTTCCAGCCAATTGTTCTGATGATAAATAATAATTAAATTCCATTACCATCCAAGAAGTATATCCCCATTTTACATTTTCCAAATATATATAGAAGAATTTTTTGAATCTTGTCAGTACAACCTTACCACCGTCTTTATTAAAGATGCCCGAAACACTTGATTCATCTTCAATCTTATAGTGATAATCATTACCCACTTCAGTTTCTAGAATTCCTTGTCCAACAATCAATCCATAGTTTAACTTAATGTCACCTACATCAACTGACTTATCTGCAATGAGATATGATCCAAATAGTAAATCAGCAACTGTAGATATATCCGTTGGATTATTAGCAATTTTATATGTGTTAGTTTGGACAAATCCTGTATCATCATTACCATCTGCAAGAGTATAAGGGAAAGAAGATTTTGAACCAGCATCACCCTCAGGACCTGCCCATCTGCTAGCTTGATCATCATTAATTCCATCGTCTGTACTATTTTGTTCCAAAAGATCCCTATATCCACCACTTCTAGACCAATCCCAACTATGTTCCATCATATAGACAAGATCTCCATGACTATAAGTCTTGCTAAAATCAAATGCTTTATTTTGATCGTAGTTAGGAACAATCAATTGACTATCGGTAATCGTATAATGTCCTTTTACGCTAGAAGCTGAACCATACACCAATCCAAGTACTTGTGTTGAAGACCCAACAGAAAGATTAGATATTACTTTAGATCTTATAATTTTTGCTTTAATAAAGGCATTATTCGTCAACAGACCAGCAATAAGACCTACCTTACTTTTCTTTGTTTCAATCTTACAATCAGCAATCTCGATAGAAACAACATCATCCTCTGCACCTTTCATGATTTGATTTGCTTGACCTACTACAAGTCCTATATTATCAAGATTAACTTGAGAATCTGAAATTGTTACATTATTAATATGATTTCCATACAAAGACACATTTTTAGCTTTTGCAACAAAACCACCAAATGAAGTATTGGCTTGATATGTAATCCTGTTAATCGTTGTTCTAAAAATAACAGCATTACTCTTAACATGTCCGCTCAATCCACCAACACATTCACCTTTAAGTGAAAGTCCTGTCAAACTAATAAGATCAACCAAAAGTTCTCCATCAATATTACCCACTAGACCACCAACATAATATCCTGTGATTTTAGTATCTAGTAAATACGGTGCATAGATATCAACTCTTTTATTAGCATATCCAATAAGGCCACCAACTGACTTAGGGTTGTCTGTAGCACCTGTAATCTCTGCACCATTAAGGTAACCACCAACTGTAATACTAGTTAAACTATGATTGTTTATATTACTTTCATTACCAGCAAAACCAACAAGTCCACCAACATCACCTTTACCATTAATTTTAGTAACACTATCAGTTGGTTTTATCACATTAATATATTGAAGTGTAAGTCGAGCATTAACTTTACCAACAAGTCCACCAACTGCACCGCTTTCAGCAGTAGTCGATTGAATACTGGTTGGCAAACTAATACTAATAACTTTATTAGTATCTTCATCTACTATACCCTCTATAAACAATTGACTAACCCATCCCGCAAGACCACCGGCGTAATCGGTTGCTTTAATATTGGAATTAATTGTTACTGTATTGTTAATCGTTAAAGTTTCACCAACACATCCAGCAAGACCACCAGCATATGTGGATTCCAACTTATTCAATTGTCCAGGGATAGTGATCTTTGTTGAAATAGTCACACTTTGTTCCGCATGCCCAATAAGGCCACCAAGATATCCTTTGCTAGACACTTCGCCCGTTTGGTCAATTTTTCCACTTAAAGTCACACTTCTTGTTGCTCGACCAATCAGACCACCAGCATAACCTGTTGATTCATTAGCAATATTGCCTTCATTGGTACAATGAGTTAATTCTATAGATCTAGTTGCCGCTACTTTACCAAACAATCCACCAATTGTTTGGCTTGTTGACGCTGTGACATCTGCATAATTAGCAATATTGTATAAACAATCAGTAGCATTATCCCAGTATCCCACAATACCACCAATGTGAGAACTACTTGAACCCTTAATTGTCGATCCATCAGATACTACAGTTGGGGTTGTAGATGTATCACTCGCACTAGATTGTTCTTGTCCACCTACTGTAATGTTACATGGAATACTACCAACAAGATTCCCTACAGCACCACCTACATATGTACTATTCGTAGCCAAATGGCTATTAGAAATCGTTAATACAGCATCGATTCCACTTGTCCAACTTGTCGTAATTTTGCCTGCAAATAATCCAGCAGCGGACTTGTCAACATGACTTTTTGTAGAATTAATTGTTACATTAGTGATTGTAATATTGGTTGTGGTTATTGTTCCAATCGATGCAACCAATCCACCAATATATTGACCCACATCACCACTCATCTCAAAACCATTAATGGTTACATTTCTAAATGTACCAGTATCTACTTGTGCAACGAACCCTGCGACATAAGTAGCACTTGTATTCACCATTGGTTTACTTACCCAATCAATCGTTAAATCGCTTACATTCAAAGTTGTTATCTCGTCAAATAACGCAAAATTGCTTCTATTATCTGTACCCCAAGTAACATTCTCCGCAATGGTAATGGTATGACTATTACCATTAATCGTTAAATTATCGACACTAACAATCTTTTGAGTAGAATGTGTCAATGTTATATCATCATAAAGATGAATGATTTTTGAATAACCTGTATGTCCATCTTTATTACCGTGCATATGCTCTAGTGCAATCATCCAATCTGCTTGGTTGTACACATTGTAATAAACAACTTTGTCATCAGAAACAACAAATGTTTGACGTGTAATACCACCTTTAATATATGGATAGCCATAATTATTACCAAATCCCTTATCACTTGTAAAATAAGTATCGGTTGGATTTATAGCATCCATAGCCACTAGTTTTACTTTACCACTACTGCTTCCAGGTTTCAAAGACATAGCATTAGCATCTGCTAGCACATTGCTCACTATACCAGTACTGCCTACAATCGTACCTGATCCTGTTATGCTATAATTAGAACCAGCATAATAACTATCGTAGATATTACCTTCCCCCGTTTTTACAAGAGCAGCAAATCCAACAGCATCACCAATCGCATAACTATATGCAATTGTGTTGTCGTTTTCCCATACTAACAACGAATTATTGTTTGTTGAATTACCAATCACACCGCTAAATAAAACATATCCTTCATTTGTTTTAACCAATCCACCAATTTGTGATTGACTAATTGCCTCGTCTAAAATAGCTACAACGTTGCTAATGACACCACTATTCGTACCAATAGTACCAGCGGTTGTTACTTTCATATTAGCAATGATACCACTATTGGTGATACCACTTGCACTAAGAGTTGCTACAGATTGAGCAGTTGCAGTATCTGTTTGTGCGACATCCTGTGTCACTCTACCAATCAATACACCTGTAAAGGTTGTGGTTGTAGAAATGGTAACTGTTACACCGCTATCGACGATATAATAAGCTTTTGCTTCGTCGGCTGAATTTATTACCTTATCGCTTGAATTAGTACCCAAGGTAATAGGATTAAATCTTGTCCCCGCAGTTGGTTCAGTAAAGGTATATCCATCACACAATTTCACTGTAGTTGACGTTGTACCATCATCTGTGCTCGCATAGTTGAAATAATACTCGATAAAGTCAACGTAGCGCATAGCATTGTCTCTGCCTGTTTCGTCACTATTCCAAACTTGGATACTAATGTCATCTTCATCATAATATCCATAATCATCCGCAACACCCATATCACCAATACTATCCATTCCGTAGTATAGATAAAGTTCCATTGGGTATTTTACTGTGTTGGCAAAACGATTCTTACCAATACTATTTGGACATAGAGGTTCTACCCTTCCATTCACACACAAAGTTGTTTCATTGAGTTGCAATACTGGGGCAACAATACCATTGTTGATCGTGTTAGCTGTTTCCCCATTCATAACACCGGCAATACCACCAAGAGTAGAACAACTTGTTGTTGTTATTGTGCCCATCACAACAAAATCTCTTAAAGTTGTGTTGTTTTCTTGTCCATAGATACCACCAATGTTGGTAGCAGAACCTATCGTCATTGTACCATTGTATCTTACTTTTTCTACAGTAGTTTCGGTCGCTGTACCAATGATACCGCCAATATTGGCTGCTTTAGATGAAAGACCTGAAGTATTCAATGTAGAACATAATTGAACTTTTGTTAGGCTACCCTTAGTTGTTTCCCCTGCTACACCACCAATGTAGTAGGATGCTTTGTTGTTTTCCGATGTAATCGTGATATTATGGTTGATGGTTGTATCGGCTTCAAGTGTACCACCAGTCATACAACCTACTACACCACCAATTCTAACACCAATAATATTGTCTGCATTATTATTGATTGCAAGATCTTTCCCTACAGTCACAGACTTTATCGTCACACTAGAAGCATATCCAACAATTCCACCAACAACAAGATTGCTTTTTGCTTTTCTCGCAAGATTGTTAAGATTATTCGTGGTAATTGAATTACTTTCTGTTGTATAACTAACAAGTTCACTATTGATAGCGTGTCCAACACTACCAATATAATAATTGACAAAGTTGGTTTTTTCAAATGCACTGGTATGATTAATTGTTAATGCTACATCTTCAGTCACTGTATTGACAGTTGTTTCATTAAGTCTACCAGCAAAAGATCCCACTGTTGCAATAGATCCAGTACTAAATCCACCTGAGGTCACAACCAATTGATTGGTATTGACCACAACTGATACACTATCTACTGTAACATTGTTGATCGTGCTACCTGTTGCACCACCCATTACAACACCAAAATTGGTATATTGCATGGTTGTCACATTGACACCATCTGTCTTTACAATATTGATCGTTACATTCTCCAATCGGCTATCAATCAAATATCCAAATACAATACCTGCGTATGTATTAAGGACACCATCTATTGATTGTGGCAACTGAATATCGTTTGATACATTGATTGTAATCGTCACATTGCGAATAACAGAACTAACCAAATAATTCGCAAAGATACCATATGCACCATTGCCTCTAGCGTATTGCACACCGTTAGCAGATGCATCATTCGAATCATACTTGTAATCTAATTCAAAATGAACATTTTCAATAGTCGCATTTTGAAGACCAGAGAATGCTCCTCGGTAAGACATCTTAATAGTTGGATAACTTACTGTATCATCAGTCGTTGTACCAATACCAGTTAACACACCTTCAAAATTGTAACGATCTACTGGTACAGATGAATCAATCACAATTTGATTATTCGTATCTGGTTTTATAATATATGTCTTATTACGTGTTTTATTATTGTTGGCATCTTGTATCACTTTAGTTTGGTACCCAGTCGCATCCGTAATCAAGTTGTCATTGATATAGATACCTTCAATGAGTTCTGGAAGATTGGATGCATAACTATAATACCAAGTCTTAGAGAAATTGGATTTGTCATCGCTATCAAACAACCAACCATTGGCAGCAGTAGATCCCATAACAGGATAATGTAGTTCTGGATCGGTTTCGTCAACTACATTTACTTCATACTCATCACTAGTAGGTTTGTGATACTGACTACTAGTCTCATCAATGGAATATTCTAGTCCATTGACAATAATATCAAAACTACGTTGCAAGCCCATCACATCAGGATAAACGAATTGATCTGTTGCATAATCAGTTGCAAGTGTCCAATGCGCATTGGTATTGGCAAACTTACTCGTTGTTGTATAGACTGTCACATTGCTCGTTGGGTTGCCGTATGTATCAACTTCTACCAATCCAGCATCTGTGCCAAATGATTTTGTATCTGTACCTACTGTTTTACTCAATCGAGTGAATAGAACACTTGCTAAATCCTTATTAGAAACAGCAGCAATGTCATCACTAATTGCATGATCCACACGACCAACTAAACTACCAATAAGAGTCGTTGTATTGGTGAATAATGGTCTAGAAGACCAAGAGGTACCCGTTGTGCCACCATGATCTGCATATTGGTTACCAACTTGTGGCATACGCACATCAAATTTAGTATATTTTCCACTTTCATTCTTGTATTGTTCTTTATACAAGTTATACAAAGTTGTATAAGTGGTATTAGAGGTAGATGTATTATCTACATTATCCCAGATATTGTAGCCAGTAACATAATCTAAGAAAATCTTAGGTGCGATTGTTGTTGAATCTTGCTCAGTTGTTGAACTTTGCTTATAAGAACGAGCGTAACCTACAATACCACCAATTGCACGTTTTGCATAGACATATGCAGTTGTGTATACGTGAGATAGGTAATTGACATCTTCTGCAATACCAATCACACCACCAGCAACAAAGGATGTCCCTTCAGCAACATTGGCTTTAGAATAACTATTGAAGATAGCACCATTGCTACTATATCCAGCAATACCACCCATTGCTACTGTGTAGATGTTGTTGCCTTTTGTGAATAAAGTTTCGCCATAGACAGTGCTTGGAAGTTGGGCATCTACTTGCGCTCTAATACTTTCGTTAGAATCAATATAGACCTCTTCTAAGAATCCGTGGTTTTCCGCAACAATACCACCAGCATAATTATCTGCAACAATGTGTTGTTCTTTTGCTACAGTATCACCGATCGTGACTGACAATTCGTAAGTACTATGTTTTACTAAAGTGTTAGATCCAATATAGCCAAATAGACCACCAGCATTTTCCCCTTCAATAATATTGTATCCATAGACACGTAGACGGAATATGGTCGAATCGGAGTTGTTGGTTGCAAACACAGCTACACGATCATTGTTAGGGAAAATATCTTTTCCGTCACCAAACTTAATACTAGCATCTGTATAAGAAAGTGCTTCTGTGTTTTTTACATCAATCACACCCGCAATACCACCAGCGTAAGATATGCTATTGGTATTGGCAAATGTATTTTTGCTTTCAGATTCGATATATCGTCCATAAGCAAATTGGAAATCAAGTCCACTATAGTTAGATTTGTCCACAGACAATAGACTATCATAGACTGAACGAACAGATATAGATACATCAATATTAGCAAGAACAACTCTTTCCCCGCTAACTACACCAGCAAGTCCACCGACAGCATTGATACCACTAACTACAGCACCGTCTACTCCCTCGATGGTAACATCGACAATATTGGCATTGTAGATAGAACCTGCAAGCACACCAACATTCTTCGCTCTAGAGGACGTAACATTGCCATTAAGTTGGATCTTAAGATTCTTAATAACTGTTGGAGATGCTGCTTCATCTGGGTTGATCATACCCACTTGACTAAACAAACCAAAGTTGGTGTTGTCCATTTGGTGTAATTCGTCGTTAAGGTTTTCAATGGTGATCGTCATACCATTACCATCTAATACCCCTGCAAAGACAACAGATCTCATATAATATCCATTGACTCTTGTTTGGTTGATGAGTGTACTTGTAACATCAATATCTCTAATGAGACGTATATGTTGTGCAACACTATTGCTTTCGGTCGTTACATCATCTTCTTCACGATTATCAATTGTATACCCAAATACTTTTGTAGATTCTTCTTCGCCATCATTATTAACATCCAATGACAAAGTTTGTGCATTGTTAATCACGGCATTCACCAACTCTTCCCCTGTTTTGACAAGGATTGGGTTGGACTTAGAACCATAAGCATATGCTGCAAAATACATATAATTCCAACCTGTAACACCTGTTGTTTCGTCTATAATCATACGACGAATAGAGGTTGTTGCTGGATTAGAATATGCATAATTTAGTCTTGGACCTATATTAGATACAATCACCCAAATATATTCTGGAGATGTACCTCCCGCAATACTATATCCATAATATGCGTCAATATTTTCATAATCAACTGTTGTACTAGCTCCACTTGCAGCATCGCTATATCCTTTCATTGGATAAGCATTTTCCATCTTGCTTTCCGTTTCACCACTTTCAATTAGATAATAACAACCGCTATATGTACCCGTATTGTTGAGCGTCAAATCTGTACCGATACCAGTAAATGGTCCATGGTATGTTTTGATTTGAGGATCAGTACTATTACTTGTAACTGCTAAACTAATTGCCGTTGTAAAACAGTTACGCAAAGTTCCGGCATTGATATAGATAAAGTCACCCGTACGCCCACTATTGGTGCTAAGTGAAATATTGCTATAACTATCATAGATCAATCCGTTTTGAGTGTTTTCATAGACAAATCCACCACTGTTACCTGCACTTTCAATAATACGCTTGTCAGATGCACGATGTGGATTGCTAGATACACCTTCTCCTTCAATGAATGAAGAGAAGATTGTACCACTATTGCTTACAACAACACCACCTACTTTCACTTGCGAACTGGATTGTGCAATGTTGAGTAGTCCTACACCATGCACATAAGTACTAGCAATCGTACCTGCGTTGTTGATAGCAATACCTGCAAGTTCTCTACCACCAGCGATGGTGAATGGCAATGTAGTTCTACTCATTGTTTGAATGTCAGCACCTGTTCCTGTATCATTACCAGTTGTTGTGCCGTCTGTACTTCCATAGACTGCAGTATTCACTGTAATTTGGGAAGTACCCGCTGTGTATACTTGACCTACAAAACAATTGGTAATAACAGCACTTCCACCATTGGTAACAACAAGTCCACCTACACTAGCACGTGTAGCTTCGCCAGTTGCAAGATACCCTTGTGTTGTATAAACAAATAAGTATTGATCACTATCTTCTACACTTGTAAAAGATTCTGTCTTTGTTGCGCCATCTACCTCAAGTGGAGGCAAATTCACAATCTTAATATTGGTAAGCGTACCATTGTTAGCGTACGCAAAGAGACCAAAATTAATGGTTTGGATATTGCTAAAGTTGAGTTTTAAGTTAGCAATGGTTGTTTCACTAGCCACACCATTCATAACATCTCTAACTGTAGCAGCATTTGTCATAAGTGGATGAATGTCAACTGTAATATTTTTCAAAATACTACCAGCATCAATTGTTCCAAATAGACCAATATTGAAAGCATTGCCTTCGTCATATTGACTTAAGTCAAAACTTTCTAGCGTAATAACATGTCCATTGCCATCCAAAGACTCAAAATGGACATCATAAGGTATGTGATTGCTTAGTGTAATGTCATTCATTAAGATGAAATTACCTTCTGTTGCACCTTGCAAATCATAAAATCCTTGTGCGTCATAGATTGGTGTTGGTCTATCATAAGTACTATTGTCTTTGATATCAATCTCAAAGTCGTATACAAACTCATAATAACGAGTTACATTGTTTTCTGTACCAAGATATAATTGTGGAACACCATCTTTATAATAATAACGAAGAACCAATCTAAACTTCAAGTCTGTTGTTACTTTTGCTGTTTCAACATAAATAAAGTTGTTGTTTTGGTCTCTTGACATCAATAAAGAACCATTATAGATATAGGTATTAAGAGCAAGATTCACATACCCTTTATCATAATATTGGAATGGATTATTGCGCATAGAATTCTTCGTAATCACACCATTCCATGTATAGCGCAACAATCTTAGATCATTGGCTGATACAGCATTAAGTGTACCTTTATACTCAATATCACCATACAAATATGATTGTGTGCCATTGAGCAATTCAATTTGGTTGTTAGCATAACTTTGAATATGAATACCGGTTACCTCATAAGCAACGATATCCAACATCACAGAACTGCTAGAAGATTCCCAAACACCATTGATATATTTTCCAATGGTTGCAGTTACTCTCAAACGATCTCCCACCGTACCATTCTTTGCATAGAAAATATAATTGTCATCTATGTAGTATTGTGCAGGACTAACTGTTGTCCATGTCTCGCCTACTTGTTTTTCAATCATGAATTGAATTGGGCCATCTGTTGCTACATCATAATGTCTAATCATTGGTGTTAAGGCCTTATAATAACCATTAGCAAGGATGCTTTCTTTTTCACCATCTACTCTAAGTTCGATATTTGGTAAAGCAACAACTTCCAATTCTATTGTCTTAACAGCGTTGCCACCCACTTTGATATATTGACCTGAAGTAGCATCATAACGATAGCCTTGAACAGTAAGTACAACTGTACCACCTGTTGGACATTCGTCGCTAGTAGACAATCCAATATAATAATCACCTGTATAAGAGTATACTCCATTGCCTGTCAATTGTTGACTGACTTTTTGTAGTCTAATACCGGCAAAATTATCAAGATAAATCGTACCACTATAGTATGCATAATCTGTAACATTGACTGCATCCAATTCGTTATTGGTTTGTGCATAGTATTGGTATAGACGAATATAATTACGATATTCTTCAGCTACTGTCACTTCAAAATAATCTACTTCGTTGAGCACTGGGAAAACATTGGTTTTTAGAAGTCCAAGTCTACCAGGAACAACGTAGGTACTTGCTGTTTCTTGTGGATAGTATATATCATTGTGTTTTTGTGCAGATGGATAATAATAAGCATCAATACTATCTACTGCAAGCGCAAACATATCTACATCAAATGTCTTAGTCAAACTTTCATTACTTTGACAAGTAAAGACTAAAGAATATTGTTGGTTGTTGATATTGTCTTGTGCAAGCACACTATTAATGTTGGCAAGATATGCCTCTTCATCAAATAACAATTGCAATACGTAAGTTGTTGTATATTCTGTATTGCCATTGGATAATGTTGTAGAGATGGTAGATACATTTTCTACTACCATTTTTAGATAGCGATAAGACGTTGTGTTGCCTTCTTGCAATACAATTGCTTGAGATGGAAGATGATTGTCATATGTTACATAATTACCAGCATAATCTAGCACATCCATATACAAAGTATCTTCTGTAGAATAAGAGGTAAAGATAACAGACAATTGGCTACTACTACCACTACCAGAGATAGCATAACTTGTAGAGGTTGCACCCTTATCAAACTCAATAGATTTTGCTTGTTGTGCAACACGAATCTCATAAGTTTCGGCTACATCTTCAATTGCATAACGGTTGCCATCAACTAAGATCACTGGGGTTACTTCCACACGGATGATACCTTGTTGAATACCGCGCAAACTAAATTCTGTATCTTTCAAAGTCGTAGAATTGTTGTCAACAAATGATGTACCGTCAAACATTTTGACTACACCATTTTCTACTTTAACAACTTGACCATTGAAATACAATTCTGCTTCACTACTAACTGCAGTAAAAGTCAAATCTAATTCAAAATTATTTTCTGTTTCGTAATAATAAATTGCACTTTGGTGGCCAATATTGTCTTGATAAGTATTGGTTGTAGAAATATTGTACAAAGTGACTGTATCTTTGATGTATTCTGTAATCACATCCCCATTGTCAATCAATTGGCTAGCGGCATCATAGACATCAATACCTCTAATACCATAAGTGGTTACAATGGTGAAAGTATCACTTACATTGCGGTCAACCAAACTTCTAACAGTGATGATAGATGTACCAATACCGCAGATCACAATTTCGTTGCTACCAGAACCAGTATCTCCTAGTACTTGAACAACACTTGGATTGCTACTAATCACTGAGACTCTTTCATCTCCTCCAAAATATGGATGTACGCTAAGCGTATAAGATGCAAGAGTTTGATTACCAACCATTTCGAGTCCTACATAATAATGGTTGTTGCCAATAGGCTCGTATGTCCCGCTAGCTAGCTTGTTGTAATACACAATAGCAGTATCTTCGTTTTGAATAAAATAATGATTGGTTGCAACACTTGCAGGTGTTGAAGCTAGTTGTATTGAAAGACTTGTTGGTACAATATTGTACAACAATATATCTTCCACACTAGTTGCATTTTGATTGATCAAGATTGGCAATTGATCATTGATGATCATACCATTAGTACCATTGTCATAATAGTAATCATATCCCTTAATATCGGTGTATCTAAAACCATCAAAATCATAGATGGTGATGATATTGTTAGTACCCCATAGAGATTGATAATCACTGTATACCAAACTTGTTGAGATATAATCTAATTTTTCAC
>JAZSRJ010000012.1:0-2801 GCA_045538425.1 Clostridia bacterium | reverse complement strand
AACAAATTTTGATATAGAAATGATGAAAGGAACAGGTTTTTGCCAAGGTATAGAAAATTATTCAAGACATATTAGTGGTCGTTTGCCAGGTAGTGCACCATATACGCTTATGGATTATTTCCCGGATGATTATTTACTTCTAATTGATGAATCTCATGCTACAGTTCCTCAAGTGAGAGCAATGTATAATGGAGATAGAGCAAGAAAAACTACGTTAGTAGATTATGGTTTTCGTTTACCTTCAGCATTTGATAATCGTCCATTAAAGTTTGAAGAATGGGAGCAAAGAACAAATCAAGTTGTGTTTGTTAGTGCAACACCAGCTGATTACGAAAAAGAACATGCAACTAATGTTGTAGAACAAATTATTCGTCCAACAGGTTTATTAGATCCAATCATTGAAGTAAGACCGATTGATGGCCAAATAGATGACTTAATTGGCGAAATATATCGCGTTTTGGACGCTAATGGCAAGGTTTTGGTGACTACTCTTACCAAAAAAATGGCGGAAAGCTTAACAAATTATCTAACGGAGCACAAACTAAGAGTGAGATATTTGCATAGCGAAATCGACACTTTAGAAAGGGTGGATATTATCAATGATTTGCGTATGGATAAGTTTGATATTCTGGTAGGAATCAATCTTTTGCGTGAAGGATTGGATATTCCTGAAGTAAAATTGGTGGCTATATTAGATGCAGATAAAGAAGGCTTTTTACGTAGTTCGTGGGCGTTGATCCAAACAGCTGGTCGTGCAGCTCGTAATGCAGAAGCAAAAGTGATTATGTATGCCAATAGGATCACGGATAGTATGCGCACTGCGATTGATGAGACTGCTAGAAGAAGATCTATTCAGGAGACTTATAATCAAAAGAATGGAATTGTACCAAAAACCATTATCAAACCTGTAACCAATACGTTACAAATAGCAAAGAAAGAAGATAAAAAGAAACACAAAAACTCTAAAGAATTGCAAGACGAAATCGAGAAAATTACTAGCCTTATGAAAATGGCTGCAGATAGACTAGATTTCGAAACAGCAATCAAATTGAGAGAAGAGTTGACAATATTAAAAAATAGTAGGAAGAAATAGTATGTTAAAAGATATCGTTATAAAAGGAGCAAGAGAAAACAATCTAAAAAATATAGATGTTGTTATTCCACGCAATCAACTAGTTGTCTTAACTGGCGTGAGTGGTAGTGGAAAAAGTACACTTGCTTTTGAAACGATTTTTGCAGAGGGACAACGTAGATATATGGAATCCCTTAGTTCTTATGCGAGACAATTTTTAGGGCAAATGAGAAAACCTGATGTAGATAGTATTGATGGATTGTCTCCAAGTATTGCGATAGACCAAAAGACAACGAGCAACAATCCACGAAGTACAGTTGGTACTGTAACTGAAATTTATGATTATCTACGACTTTTGTATGCTAATGTAGGAACAGTCTATTGTCCTCATTGTAAAAAACCAATTTCTACGCAAACCATTGATCATATTATTGATCAAATTATGAGTTATGATGAAGGGACAAAAGTTAGGATATGTAGTCCCGTTGTAAAAGGGAAAAAGGGTACTTTTGCAAAAGAATTGGAAGACTATAAAAAGAATGGTTTTCATCGAGTGATTATTGATGAAATAGAAAGAACATTGGATGAAGAGATTGTTTTGGAAAAGAACATCAAACACACGATTTTATTGGTGATTGATAGATTGGTGATTCGAGAAGACAATCGATCTAGACTTACTGATAGTGTAGAGACTGCATTAAAACAAAGCAAAGGTATTGTCCTTATTAAAAAAGAAGATGGGGAAGAACTTTTCTCTACCAATCATGCTTGTCCAACTTGTGGGTATAGTATGGAAGAAGTTGCACCTCGTATCTTTAGTTTTAACAATCCATTTGGAGCATGTCCAGAATGTTCTGGTCTAGGGTTTAGACAATGTATTTCAAAAGAGTTGATTGTCAAAGATGGTAATTTGCCAGTAACAAAAGCTTTGCAAGTTAATAGTTGGGTATTTGATCCACGCGTTGCAAACATGTTTTATAGAGCTATTGCAGATTATTTTAATGTGGATATATTGACGCCTTACAATCAATTGCCAAGTGATATGCAAGACATGATTTTGTACGGAACAAAGGGGAAAAAGATACCTTGCTATATGAGTTGGTTGAAAAAACATGGAGAAGTATCTTGGGAAGGAATTATTCCAAATTTGGAAAAACGATACAAGGAAACAACCAGTGAATATATTAAAAACGAAATTGGAAAGATGGTAGAAGATGTTGCTTGTACAACATGTCATGGGAAAAGATTGAAAGAAGATTCTCTTAATGTAAAAATAGGAAAACTGGATATTATAGAATTGACAGACTTATCTGTTGAAAAAATTAGAGAATTTTTATCTAAACTAAAACTCAATTCAGCACAACAACAAATAGCACAACCTATCTTAAAAGAAATATTAGCAAGATTAGATTTTTTATCCAATGTAGGACTTAATTACCTAACATTGTCTAGATTGTCTGGTACACTGAGTGGAGGAGAATCACAACGTATAAGACTAGCGACCCAAATTGGAAGCGGACTTACTGGTGTGATGTATATTTTAGATGAGCCAAGTATTGGTCTACATCAACGAGATAATGATAGATTGCTTGCAACGCTAACACATTTGCGTGATTTGGGAAATACAGTTATTGTGGTAGAACATGATGAAGATACCATGCGTGCAGCAGATCATATTATTGATATTGGTCCTTATGCAGGCAAGTTTGGTGGTGAAATTGTTGCTACT
>JAZSRJ010000005.1:0-13198 GCA_045538425.1 Clostridia bacterium | reverse complement strand
CCATACTTAAAATATAATTTTGACATTATTTCTTCTTACTCTTTGTTACTTTTGCATTTTGTGTTACAGTTTTTGTTTCGTTAAGTCTATCAACTGTTGACAACAATTTGTTTAGACTATTTTTTAACGTATTAGTGTTTTTTGTGCGTTTTGTCTTTTTGGTTGCACTATATTTTCCAGTATATGGAATATGACTAATTTTGATGTTTTTCAAGTTTTGAACTTTCTTATCTTGAACAGCTTCTTTTTCTTTATTTGAAATAGAAGATAATGCATCATCAATTGTCTTTTTTAAGTTATCTTGTTCTTTGGTCAAATTAGCATTGGCTGTTTCTAATTTTTCATTTGCAAGAAGCGCATCTTCTTTTTCTTTTTCTGCACGAACTTTTTCTTCAGTAACTTGATTTTTTTCTTCAACAAGAGCTTTTTTCTCTTCCAACATTTGTTCTTTTTCTTGTGTAAGTTGTTGGTTCTCTTGTTTCAAAACTTCAATTTCTGCAAGTGCTTTTTGCAATTCTTCATGATTGTTTTCAAGTGATGCAACGACAGCTGGATCATTAAGTTCGTATCCATTTTGGTCTACAGTAGATTGGTTATCGATACCATATGCTGCATCTAAATCTGCATCTGTAAAAGCACCATCATATTGCTTGTCTGCTACTAATGCACGTTCGCTTTGACCACTTTTTACATATTCTTTAAGATCTTTTTTATTAAGAGCGACTCTCTTGAAGAATTCATCTGATGTAAAGTATTCTTTTACAGATCTCATTGCTTCAATTTCTGCAGTCTTTAAGTTGAATTGATGTTCAAGATTAGCCAATTTTTCTTCCATGGCTTTGATCACTTCCATCTTTTCAATTGCTTGGTTATCTAGAGTTGTAATATTGGTTTTGAGTTCGTTTTGTTGTTCTTCCAATTGTTGAGTATATGGTTCAATTTTTTCTAAAGCAACACGACTAACTTTTTCATACACCTTATTAACATAAGTCTTACACTCTGCAATCATTGCTTCTTGAGCAAGACCTTTTCTCTTTTCAATATCAGCCTTATATTTGTCGATTTCGGCTTGCATAATATCTTGGTCTTTTTTGAATCTTTGTTGAGCATTATCTTGATCGGACAAAACTTGTTGCAATCTTTGTTGCTCATCATTTACTCTTTTTCTAATATAGTTAGATTCAATTTTACTTGTGGTATTTTGCATTTGTTCGTTAAGCTGACCAATACTCTCATTGCTAGCTTGGATTCTTCTTTCATAATCCTTTGTTTGTTCGTCAAATGCTTTTTGTAAAGTATATTGTTTTTTCTCAATATCTTTAATACGTTCTGTCAAATTATTTTTGATGGTAAGATATTTTTCACTTTCCATCATCGCACGATCTAATAATAGGGAGTTTTCTACACCTAATTTTTCAAATTCATAATCTTCATATTGAACTGGTGCAAGATCCTCTTCGTCTTTTTTCTTTTGTTCTTGAATTTTCATCTTTTCAAGATATTCTTCAAGAGCAGGAATACCTTTGCTAATTTCCTTTGGTGTGAATAAAACTTCGTAATCAACATACTCTGGCATAGTTACACAAGCTTTATCTAGTGCTCTTTCAAACTCATGGAAAGTATAATACAAATCTGATGTAATAGCTGTTTGTCTTGCATTGAGGAAAATGATGAACAAATATCCAAATGCAAGAACAAGTACTGGAATAACAAGACTAGCGAAAATATTGGCAACCACACTTGCAATATTGCTTCCAAAAGTGTTAGATCCTGCAAGTGGTGATTGAATTGCTGCCGATCCCATCCCTAACAATAAAGAAATAACTGCAATAACAATGGTAAACATTTTGCATGCTTTTACTGTATTGGTATAACTACTTGTTTTGCTAGGTGTATCAAGACAGTTGCGTTGGTTGATATATTGACTAGGCATTTGATCACGATTGAGCATGTACTCTTGCCAACGATAACGTAGTGTAGCTGGCACTCTTCTCATCATGTTGTTGAATTCGATCAAATTGCTTTCTTCAATTTGTGGATATCTTCCAAAATACTTGTTCATTCTCGCAACAGATTTTAACAAACGAAGTTCGTATGAAGATCTCGTACGGAAAATGGTAACTAACCATGTTAGTACCAACAACCCAATAGACCCTAAGAACAAATATTCCATTGTAACAATTTTCATGAGTCTTCCCAAAAACTCAGTTACAAGTGAAAAAATATTCGTAGCTCCCATTAAAAAATTTCCCATTTTTATATTCTCCCTTTTGTAATGAAGAATATGGTCAAATTGACCATACTCCACTATATCAGTAGTAGTATATCACAAAGTACTTTAGTTTACCAAACTTTTTTACCATAGTTTTGAAAAAAAATAAAAAAATTATCCCAAAAACAAATTGGGATAATCCTCTACATTTCTATCAATTTTTCATGATCAAAAGCATAAATAAATGACTTAATTTCGTCCAAATGATAAGCCTCTTTTACCGCTAAACTATACAATTCTAACTGCTTTTGATATTTCTCTTTCAACGCAACAATAGAACAATTTTTGTTTGTTTTGTAATCAATCAAATAACCAGTTTTGCCATTGATAATTAAGCAATCCACCATACCTTGTATTAAGATTGGTTGATCAATCTGGCTACCTTTTACCAAATTCTTATGCTTATCTTTGTACATGAACTGTGCTTCTTTTAATACAACACTATTTTTCCCAACCCATTGACTAATCGTAACAATGGCTCGGTCAATTTTGTCACATTGTATGTATGGTACAACATCTGGATCTATTTGCTTATTGGCGATCAAACGATTCAATACTTGTTGAGCGTTTTGCTCAAACCTAAAATCCATTAGTTCTACAACTTTGTGATAAGCAGTACCAATCTTGGATGCAAGAGATACACTTGATGCTTCAGCCAAATAAAATTCATGTGGAGACTCTATCGTGTTGGTATAATTCATACTATCTTCCATCAAAATTTGACTTACCGTATTTTTAAGTGCTATTGGTTCTTGTACAATATATGTTTGACTTTTCTCACACAATTGATGCAATTTTTCTACAAGCACATCATCTTGTTTTGTTAATATTGGTTTTTGTGCTGTAACAATTGGGACATCGGCTACACCATCCACTACTTTTACCGCTATTTTGCTTGCACCAAATTGCGATATCAATTCTTGTTGTTGCCATATATTATCCTGTAATGCGCTTGGCATACTTGATAAAATCATTTCCATATGACTTTTGCATTGCAATGGGGACTTAGTCAACACTTTTTGTTTTGCGCACCCAACGAGTGCCAATTTGTTTTTGGCACGTGTTAGAGCCACATACAACAACCGAATCTCTTCTTTTCTTTCTTCTGTCATCTTATCAAGAATGCACGCAGATCGAAGCAAATTGCTTTTTTCCACTCTTTTTTCTACGTCTCGATAACGCATTCCTACCCCAAAGCGATTAGACAACACCAATTCTTGTCTCACAAGTTCTTCATTAAAATTGTTACCTAGACCGGCAATAATGACAAATGGATATTCTAAACCTTTTGATTTGTGCATGGTCATCATCTGCACACTATTGTCGCTACTTGCTACACTAATCTCAAAGTTTTCTTTTTCTTGCAAGACCTTAATATATTCGATTGTCTTGGACAAGTTGTAATTAATGCTATCATTACCAATTAAAGTTAAAAATACTTTGATATGATTGACTCTACTTAAGCCATCCGGCAATGTGCCAAAATAATGTATGAGATCATATTGATTCAGTATAGTCTCTAACGTCTCAACAACTGTATGATGCACCAAATATTCTCGATACTTTTGTACAAAGGCATCCATGCATTTTGCAACGTGATTATCTTGAGCACACAAGAGCAAACTCTCCATTATAGATTTGTCTTTTTGCTTAATATTGACTAAATCTTGTTCGGTAAGTTGACCAATAGGACTAAGCAATACCGTAACATACGCAAGTTCATTCTTAGCATTGTTCAAAACCTCTAAAATGGCTATCATTAACATAATCTCTTCAGTTTTGAATAAGTTGGAATTGAATGACGTTGCCACAGGAATACCATTTTGTGTCAATAAGTCATACATTCTTTCCACCAACTCACCCTTATTACGAGTTAGGACAGCAAAATCTTTATAATCAAAATACTTAACCTCGCTAGAACCAATTGGAGTATATGCTTGACCAATATGCTTTACAATCATAGACAAAACTTCTTCTGCTTGGAGTTGAATCTGCAACTCTTTGTCTAGATCCTCTTTTTCAATAAGACGAATCAGCACATCTCCCCCATTAGCTTCAGTTTGACTGACCATACCTGGACACAACCTACTATCTTGTCGATAATCAATTCCAATCGTAGTAGGTGTCATAAGATAATCACAGACATCATTCACGAATGCCAAGATGTTGCCATGGCTACGGAAGTTATCATTGAGTCCAATTAAGATATTCTCTATGCCATCCAAAGCAAAGCGCCTACTTTTTTCCAAGAATATATCTGGAGTACAATTACGAAAGCCATAGATACTTTGCTTCACATCCCCAATCATATACAATCTAGATAGAGCAGCCAACTGAGATATAATACTTTCCTGAATCTCATTGATATCTTGATATTCATCCACGAAGACCGCTTGGTAATGATGTGCTATCTCTTTTCGCGCTTCTTCATTTTGCAATATTTGTAATGTAAGATGTTCTAAATCATTAAAATCAAGACCATTGCGTTTTGCTTTTAATTCTGCGTACTTTTTCGCAACTCTATTTTCTGCTTCAAATAATTTTTCTACAACATCTTGCACCAAGTGCATTCTGGACAAGATGGACATCACATTGAGTGTCCCCTCTTCCAGTTGTACATACTTTTGATAATACAAAATAACACCACGAACACTATCCCATGAAGGTCTAGTAGTCTCTCCAATTAGCGTCTTATACTCTTCAACAAAATCCACACATTCTGGATCTACTTTTTTCGTTGTACGAATACGTAGATCTTTTAGATCGACCCTATTAATTGCTTGATCCATTGCAAACAAATCTTTTGTTGACAATATCTCTTTGAGATAGTGATTGGATAATTGAAGTGACTCGCTATAAGTATCTAAACCCAACACTTTGCTATCTGCTAACAACTGATGCACTTCTTTTTGTATTGCGGAAAATACATGATAAAAGTAAGTATAGAGATACTCTATCACTGGATGCTGACCAATTGTTTTTATAGTGGCTGAATACTCCATTTGTTTCTTCCACAATTCTTTATCTGTTTTTGAGGTTAGATAGTGATACAATTGCATCAATACTTGTATAAGATGCGTGTTTTTTCTTTTCTTATTGAAATATTCAAACAAATTACGGAACGCATCGTCTTTTTCTTGTATATACTCTTTGATTACTTCTTCTATCGCAGATGTCAAAAGATAACTACACTCATTATCTTCCAAGATAACAAACTGAGGATCTAGATCAATCACATAAAAATATTTTTCAATCAATTTTTTACAGATAGCATGCAATGTACCAATATCCGCTTGATAAACATTTTCTAATTGTTGCATCAATCTTGTTTTTTCATCTTCCTCTAATTGCTCTTCCAAAATAGTACGATAAAGACGTTTGTACAACTTTTGTCTCATCTCGTTGCCAGCAGCATTGGTAAACGTTACAACCAACAATTGAGACACATCCACTTTTTCTTTCAAAATCAATTCAATTAATTTTTCTATCATAGTAGTTGTTTTACCACAACCAGCGCTAGCCGAAACCAATACATTGCTATCTTTTTGATTGACAAATTGTTGTTGATTAATTGTGAGTGCCATCTTCATCCTCCTTTGCAAAAAGTTGAGCAAATGTCTTTTTCTCAATCATTCTTTTTGCGTCACCTTTTCCTTGATGAAATTTACACATCGCAAGATATGGACAATAATCACACACCAACTTATCCCCATTTTGCATAGGGTAAGGTGTAATATTACCTTCCATAATAGAAGCAAAAGCTTTTTGAGCCATACCAAACGCAAAATCAGTCAATTTCGCTAAGTCATCACTATCAATCATCAGGTCGTTCTTTCTAGCAATTGCTGCCTGATCATTGGTCGCAACTTTGATCACATTGCTTGTGTAACCACCCTCTTTCAATCGATCATCCATTGCTTGCAATTGTTCTAACGTGTTAGGAATTACACCATCAAATCTATATCCCACATTTTCTTCTTTTTGGAATTGATTACGAATAGGCAAATAGACTGCTGATACCGGTGTTTTGTGGGATTGGTTGGCATAAGCCATAACATAGATCAACAACTGTAATTTTTTTCCACTTGCCACATCTGTATAAGAAAAGGAATCTGCACCTGTCTTGTAGTCAATGACACGGAAAAAGTTTTGATAGCCATCAATTCTATCAATTTTACCAACCAAACTAATCTTTTGGCCTTCATGCCATAATTCTATTCCACCAGTTCCAAAACCACCTTCCAGTACCACTGGAACATAACAACTATGTTGTCTTTCTTCTAGGATAGCTTTTCCTATACGTTTCACTTCCTCATACAAACCCTGAATAGCATAATAATTGGACTCGTCACGAAGAAAACGTTCATATTCTGGTTGTTGTAAAATGGTATGTAAAATAATAGACACCTTATCCAATGCAGTATTATCTGCTTTGTTGTTTTGCAAGTATTGAACAAAGCGCATACAAAACATATGAAGAATATCCCCAAAATGATTACTCTCCATACGACTATCTTGTGCTGGTTTTACTCTCAATCCATATTGCATAAAATGTTGGTAAGGACAAGCATAAAATTTTTCCAATTGACTTACACTTGTATGTCCTTTTGGGAAAAACAAATGCTGACAATTATCCAACTTTTGTCTATCGTATGGATCATAACATCTAGCCAAATAATCTTTATCACAAAGTTGTGCAATACTAGACAAATGTGTGACCACCTCTTCTGCCTGAACATTGTGCACCAATCTTGCATATCTATCCTTAATGAGAGGATAAGAAAAACTTTGCAATTCCATCAATGCTTTATCCTGAAGCATAACATTAGATAAAAGATCGAGACTAGACGAAATAGGCATCAATGCAACACCCAACATAATGTTCAGTTGATCGACAACCGTTGCTGGCATACAAGTATTGCCTTGGTCATCTGAAGATGCAAAAGACAATACAACTTCTTTTCCCACCAAAAGAGCATCCAACAATTTTCTTTTTGCACGATCATTCAACTCTGCGATGGTTGGAGAAAGTTGTTTTGCATAACTCAATTGCAACATTTCCTCGTCAGTCACAATCCCATTATCTGCAAGTGTCGTTGGAAAATGCCCCGCATTACATCCAACAAAATAAACATATTTTGATTCTGTTATTTGGCTCTTAGTCATATCCAAAACTTTAACACTGTGATGCGTCACTGGAGGCAAACTAATGGTAATATCTTTTGCGGTTGATCTTAATATAGCAACATACTCTTCCATCGTACAAGCATGCCCCCCAAGAACCTTATCAACTTCTACCAATAAAGTATCCCATTTTTTTAACAATTGAGCGGTAGTTCTAGACAACTCATAAGCACCTGCTTGTCCATGAATAACTACTTGTTTTTCCAAATATTCTGCATACCCAATTGTTTCAAACAATTGTTTTGTGATCGATATTTTTTCGCCAATAGTGACACTTTCCAAAAATTGTTTTGCACAATTTTGCAACATCTCATAAAATGCAATCAGTTGGCGACTTCCATCTTGCTCGCCACACAACTCCAACACTTTTGGCGTTATTTGGGCATATCCTAAATACTGAATCTTTTGTTCAAAATATTCCACCAAATCACGAGACAATCCAAACAAATCTTGTTTCGCAAGTGTAATAAACTCTTTTGCATGATGAGGATGTTGTAAAAATTCTAACAAAGCAAATAAAACCCTTACATATCCATGATCTACAAAACTATCACTTTCATCCAAATACAGAGGAACATTACACAATAACGCCTCTTCTTTTAACAATGTGCGATAGGTATGATAACTAGCAACCACAATGGTATGATCATCGTAAGTAGAATGTCCACTAACCACATCATACCCAATACGACGCATCAAGTACGCAACTTCATCTTTTTTATTGTCCGCTTGCCATATATGATACTTACTATCAACTAAAGCGTGTTTTTGATTGGATACACCAAATAGATGACTGGATAAAAAAGTATAATCTGCATCATAACCAACTCCATTCTCTATTTCGTATGCAACACCTTGTGTTGTCGCATAATCCACCATAGATAAAAAAGGTGCTGTACGATACATCATATAGTTGGCTGCATTATCTTTCTTTTGGTAAGCACAAGCAAATCCAACTTGTGTCAATCGTGACATCTTAAGAATAATATCCATCATCTTTTTTGTCACATCTTCAAAGCCCACAAACAAGACTTCAACCCCATCAAAATCTTCTTTGGTAAGTAGTGAACAATACAAGTCCAAACGATTGAAACTATCGGTAAAATCATGAGACAAAAATTCCTCATATTGTTCGTATACAAATGCTATATCTTTTAATTTTTTTGTAAGCATTGTGCGTTTTGTTGGCTCTACAACCATAGATGGTGTTATGTTACAAGATTTTAACAAACATATCATCTCATACAATACACTAGCAAAACCATCATATCTAGAAGATTTTGAAAAACTTTCCAACTGATCTTTGTGGTCAAGAATAATTTTTTTCACCACACTAACACCTGCTTGTTTTGTAAGCACGTCACCAGATCTACCATGATGATCAAGATATTTGTGTACAATACGTGTTAAGGTATTCACCTCAACATCAAACAAGGATTTTTCACCCAATACATCAAAAATCTTAGATTGCATATCGAAGTTGATACGATCAGGAGTCAACACCAAAACACGAGACTTTCTATCTCGTCTTTTAGCAATGGTATCCAGTACCATATCATTCGCTTTCCCTAGTGTTGGTGCAACATAAAAAGTAAGCATTGTCTGTCTCCTCTCATTCTATACTGATAGTATAACAAAAGTAGAAAAAAAAGACAATGCAAAAATAGGATTATTTCTTCGCTTTTAGTAAGTCCTGCAGTGTATATCCCAACACTTTTTCTGCATCCAAAACCAAGTTTTTCAACTCAGTCAGCTCTGCTTCTAATTCATAGTTTTTAATCGACAGAGCATTAAGTTGTTTTTTTATGCCTGACATTTGCTTAAAATGTTCTTCCTTTACTTCTAGTTCTGCACTATGTTTGATTAATTTTACAAACCCAGAAAACAACAATTGAATATCACTTTGTTTTATCTTTTCTTGCATATTCACTCCTTATAGCTTTTAGTCAAGTTTTGACCAAAACAAGCATATATATACAATATCAATTGATCATTTTGGAGAACGAAATCATGAACCAATATTCTTTTACTTTCTTTTCAAAAAATCCAATCAAAATCCATGTTGACGACAATATTTTATATTCTATTGACAATAATAATGTGCATTTTGCCACTATATTATCCAATAACAACTATGTGTCCATAAGTTTGTCCACAGATCTAGGCGACAAACTCATCACGGTTCAAGGCGGGAATTTTGTTGGAAAAGAAGAATTGGATTATACCATCATCAGTAAAAACAACTCAACTTTTGACGTGTATCTACACCCAGTATATCATTCTCCTTACAAACATGTCGTATTTCACCACAACACAAAAGATCTTTCTATTGTTGTGACACAAGGATATCAAAACGAATGTTGCGTCTATGATCCTTTTGCTCCTTGTGACTATTGTTATTTTGATCCATGTGATAATTATCATTGTCACTATAGTCACCCATACCTTATCTTAATTGGACAAAAGAATTTGTTTTATTATGTCATCATTATTCACGAGCAAGAAAAAAAGATCATCTTTCATGACACCATCAATGAGTACCAATTAACAGATGAATGTTGTACATTTTTACATAATATGAATGACCACTATCATCATGCTCGTGTAACGAAAGTTACAAAAGATGGACTTAGCCATCACTATGTCTTCACGTCTTCTACCCGTCAACTCAATGTGGACAGTCAACTAATTCCTTATTTATTTTTAGAATGCATTAAAAGCGAAGACTATACCAATGCAAGATACTGGTTGAGCAACGACTTAAGACCTAGCAACCATCACCTTGCTCAATACTTTGGCAAGTTTTCTAATATTTATTATGTAGACACCATCAAAGATGATGTAATATACACCATCCAAGACGACAAAAATTTTAGAAAATATCTATTTTCTATTAAAAACAACCGAATCAGTAATATAAACAACCAAGACAATTGACACAAACTTAAAAAATGGGTACAATAATAGTATAAAAGGATATTAATTATGTATATTATTATTGCATTCATTATTGTGTTTATTGTGATACTCATATTCACACTAACAGCAAGAGACCGTATGTTGCGTATTTATCAAAAGTACAGCAAAGTTGCCAACTCCAAAAAAGTTGACGGCAAAAATCTTGCTTTTTATTTTCGTGAAAAATTGGGTATGAATGAACTTTCTTTTGCAAGAACGTCTCAAAAATTAGCGGATGCATATTATATCAAAGAAAGAACACTTCTGTTATCCAATGAAGTAGCCGACACACCTAGTCTGGCAAGTCTTACCATTGTCGCACATGAATTTGGACATGCTTTACAACACAAAACAGATCAAAACAAATTTCATGTCAATTACATTTTACAAAAAATTACTAGAACAACCAACAAATTGATCTTGCCAATCTTTTTATTAGGACTTATCTTCTATGTTCCAAACTGGTTGCCAACCGCTGGATTGATCTGTCTATATGGTGCATTTGTTTTGTTTTTACTTCACTTAGCCATCAAATTGAGTCACATACCAGTAGAATATGATGCAAGTCGTAGAGGTTTGCAACTTTTACAAGAATATGATATCCTATCCCCTCACGAATTAAAAATCGCTAAAAAACTTCTCAAAGTCGCAGCGGGAACATATATTGCTAGTTTCTTTGATGGAATACTAATCTTTACAGATACAATTAGCTATCTTACAAAAAAATAGGAGAAAATTATGGAGTTTTTGTATTATTTATTAGGTTTTTTATTAATCCCTGCACTCATTCTTGCTATTTGGGCAGAAGTTAAAGTACACAACGTCTACGCAAAATATAAAAAAGTGAATGTTCAAAGTGGTCGAACCGCTGGAGAAACAACACGTGCTATTCTAGATGCAGCAGGTCTACAAAATGTGCAAATCAAAACAGTCAAAGGAACATTGACTGATTATTATGATAGTCGCAACAAGCTACTTGCTATATCCGACGATAGTTATGATAGTTCTTCTATCTCCTCTATTGGTGTCGCTGCACACGAAACAGGCCATGCTCTACAAGATAAAGAAGGATATTTTCCATTAAAATTAAGACACTTAATTATCAAAACTTCCAACCTTATCTCAAAATCATTAATTCCGCTTATCATTATTGGTTTTATTGGTCTCTTTATTCCATTTATTGGTGGAACTGGTGTACTTATCTATATGTGCGCACTTGGTGGTTTTTATTTTCTCGCAATGATTCTCAGCCTTATAACACTACCTGTAGAATTTAACGCTAGTCGTCGTGCTATCCAAATCTTACGAGATAGTGGCACACTCACTGAGGAAGAACTTAAAGGCGCTAAAAAAGTTTTATCTGCTGCAGCCCTTACCTATATTGCAAGTTTTCTATACTCACTTATATACTTCTTACGTATAGTCGTTTGGGTGCTTAGCATCATTAGTGATAATTAAAAAAGACATTATGATAATGTCTTTTTTATTTTTTTACCCCACACTTATCTACTTGAGTAAGACATGTGGCTTTTTTTCCGTGCGATATCGTAATTCCATTGGCTTTACAGCACTTATCACAATTAAAGAGACACCCACTATCATGACAAATGATATCAACTGTCTTGCTATGACGGAATGGTTCGAAACTAGGTGCTGACTCAAACATAGTAAGACTACTATCTTGCTGTTGACCTTTTCTTTCTTTTTTGGCTGGAGCATAACTATGACATTCATCTTTCGTAGACACCATAATATGTTTTTTCTTGCAACTGTATTTTTTATTGTATTCACAATCTAGTTTTTTACATTTTAGATCCATAATTCACCTCTATTACGTTTAGTATTGCCTATAAAATCTAATTTATGTATCAATCAATCTTAGAGAATATTTGACGTAAAGTCTAATAATTGGTATAATGATAATAGATCTTGATGTGATACAAAAAGTATTGATCAAGATTAATAAGGAGATCTTATGAAAATAGTATTGTTAAAAGACGTGAAAAATATTGGTAAAAAAGGTGATATAGTCAATGTATCTGATGGATATGCATCCAACTACCTTATCCCTAACAAACTAGCTATTGCTGGCGATGGAAAGGCAATCAACGAAGCAAAACAAGCAAAAGATGCTCAAGCATATCACAAAGAACAAGAAAGATTACAAGCTGTAGAACTTGGTCAAAAACTAAAAGATGTCACAATTACCTTACAAGTAAAAGTTGGAGCTAATGGAAAAATCTTTGGTAGTGTATCCAACAAAGAAGTTGCTGATCAACTATCAAAACAAGGATATTCTATCGATAAAAAGAAAATTGAATTAGATGTTATTAAAAATGTAGGAACATATTCTGCAAAATTAAAATTACATCCAACTGTCACTGTCAAAATCACAGTTATTGTTGTTGCTCAATAAATAGAAGACGAGAACGATCTCGTCTTTTTTATTTCCTAATGCGTGCCATAAAACTTGTTTCAAACAAAATATAAGAAGCATCTTCATCAAATACCTTTGACACAAAAAAATACGAGCCATGTGACTCGTATTTTGAACATTTTGTAATCGACTATTTTAATTCTACAGTTGCGCCAGCTTCTTTAAGTTTAGCTTCCATAGCTTTAGCTTCTTCAGTAGCAACGTTTTCTTTGATTGTAGATGGAGCACCATCAACAAGAGCTTTAGCTTCACCAAGTCCAAGACCTGTGATTTCTCTAACTGCTTTGATAACAGCAATTTTGTTAGCACCAACTTCTTTAAGTACTACATTGAATTCACTCTTTTCA
>JAZSRJ010000002.1:0-12434 GCA_045538425.1 Clostridia bacterium | reverse complement strand
TAGCTCTCATGGGAAAGAAAGTATTGCTACTAGATATGGATCCTCAAGGTAATGCGAGTAGCAGTGTTGGTATTGATAAAGATGTAAAACAAAAAACAATCTATAATGTAATGGCTGAGGATAATGAAATTGAAGATGTTATCCAAACAACCAAAATCAAAGGTATGGATGTCATTCCAAGTGATGTTGATCTTGCTGGAGCAGAAATAGAACTTGTCCAAATGAATTATAGAGAAAAAGTTGTTAGAAGAATACTTAGTCGTGTGAAAGATATCTATGACTATATCTGTATAGATTGTCCACCATCTCTAGGATTGCTAACAGTTAATGCATTGACTGCTTGCGATAGCGTAATTATTCCTATCCAATGTGAGTATTTTGCATTAGAAGGTCTTACTCAATTGATGAATACAATTAAGTTGGTTAAAAAACATCTTAATCCAACAATTGAAATTGAAGGGGTTGTACTCACAATGAAAGATAGTAGAAGCAATCTAGGAACAGCTGTAGCTGATGATATTCAAAAATATTTTTCATCAAAAGTATATACAACTATTATTCCTCGTAATATTAGACTTGCTGAAGCTCCAAGTTATGGAGAACCAATTTGTATCTATGATCCAAAATGTACAGGAGCTTTTGCTTACAAGTTGTTAACAGAAGAATTCTTAAACAGAAACAAAGACAAGTTCACAAAGATTTCATAAGGAAAAACGATGATGATTCAAATGAAATTAAAAAATGATCCGTTTGAAAAAATAAAGAATGGAACAAAAACAATAGAGATGCGCTTGTACGATGAGAAGAGGCGCTCTATTAATATTGGAGATATCATTGAGTTTTCTCATATAGATACAGGAGAGATTGTAAGAACAGAAGTTGTTGCTCTACATATCTTTTCAGATTTTGAAGCAATGTATCAGTATTTTGATAAAATTGCCATTGGATATGCAGAAGAAGAAATAGCAGATCCACAAGATATGACACAGTACTATAGTCTTGACCAACAAAAACAATATCAAGTGGTTGGGATAGAAATCAAATTATTATCATAAAGGAGAACATTATGGCTGGCAAAGGATTAGGAAGAGGTTTGTCTTCATTATTTGGTAGTTATGAAGAAGAAGAAAAGGTAGAATCAAAGAAAGTAGAAAAAACTGAAAAAGTAAAAGTTGTAGAAAAAGTAGTTGAAAAAGGTGGAGTGGTAGAGATTGAGATTGGTAAAATCGACAACGATCCAAACCAACCTCGTAAAAACTTTGAACCTAGCGCACTACAAGATCTTGCAGATAGTATTAAGGTGCATGGTGTTATTCAACCAATTATTGTTGTTGCAAAAGGAGATAGATATACCATTATTGCTGGTGAAAGAAGATTTCGTGCAAGCAAGTTGGCTGGAAAGAAAACCATTCCTGCAATTGTAAAAACATATACAGATAAAGAAATTAAAGAAATCGCTTTGATTGAAAACGTTCAAAGAGAAGATCTCAATCCAATCGAAACAGCTCGTGGAATGCAAGCATTGATTGATGAGTATGGTTTTACTCAAGACAAACTTGCAGAAAGATTGGGAAAAAGTAGACCAGTGATTGCCAACTTCTTACGTTTGCTTAATCTTCAACCAGAAGTTGTATCTATGATCGAATCTGGTAAGTTGTCTGCAGGACACGCTCGTAGTCTTGTTGTTGTGAATGATCCAGAAGTACAAGTAAAACTTGCAAAAATGGCTGTTACCAAAAAAGTAACTGTTAGAGATATGGAAAAGATTGTGAAAGATCTTCAAAATCCAAAAAGCAAAGCGAAAAAACAATATGTTCAATCTAACGAATTAAAAGATCTTATTCGTATCATGGAGAATAAGTTGGGTACAAAAGTGGGTGTTGTAGGTGATGATACCAAAGGTCGTATCTATATTGACTACTACTCTCAAGATGACCTAGATCGATTGTATCGTTGGTTACAAAAATAATGTTTCATGTGAAATACATATAACCAACAAGACATAAAAAATAGACTTTTTGTCAAAAAGTGGAAGATGACCAGTTTTGGTCATTTTCTGTTTTTGAGAGTATTATATTACTATTTTTATAAAAAACGGCTAAATAAAGCCATTATTTTAATATTTAATTAGTAAAATAATCATAATAATCAACAATACAATTAAGAAAAATCATCCTATTTTAAGAAAAAATAGTATAAAAGGAAAACAATTATGACTTATATTTGTAGAGGTTGTCCTAGACAATGTGGGATAGATCGCCACAAAACAACGGGATATTGTAAAGTTGGCAACCTAAAAGTTGCTCTTGTACAACTTCATCATTGGGAAGAACCTGTGATTAGTGGTTGTCAAGGAAGTGGAACTATCTTTTTTAGTGGTTGTAATCTTCGTTGTTGCTATTGTCAAAACTGGCAAGTCTCTAATGCTGAGGTGGGGATAGAGATTACACCTAACCGATTGGCGGAGATTTTTCAAGAACTAGAACAACAAGGTGCACACAATATCAATCTTGTTACACCTAGTCATTATACGCTCCAAATCAAACAAGCACTAGACATCTATCGTCCCCATATCCCTGTTGTCTATAATACGAGTGGATATGATAGTGTGGAAAGTCTTAAGATGTTGGAAGGGTATATCGATATCTATCTAACTGATTATAAATATAGCGACACTGGTATTGCAACAAAGTATAGCCAATGTCCAGACTATCCGCAAAAAGTACTGGAAGCCATCTCAGAGATGTGTCGCCAACAACCAGAAGATGTAATTGTAGATGGTTTGATGAAAAAAGGGGTGATTATCCGTCACATGATTTTACCTAACCATAGTGGAGATAGTGTACAAGTCATGGAAAACATCAAACAACATTTTGGCAATCGTATGATAAGTCTTATGAGTCAGTATACGCCATGTCATTTAGCAAAAACGATGCCAGACATCAATCGTCCTATCAAACAATTAGAATATACAAGAGTACTAAAGACGCTAGAAAGATTGGGACTGGATAAAGGATTTTATCAAGAATTGTCTAGTAGTACAGAAGAATACATTCCAATCTTTGATGGAAGAGGGGTTGTAAAATAGAGATAAAGAAGAAATTGTTTTAATCAACAATTTCTTTTTTTTATTCATATGACATTAAGAAAAATACTGCAAAATAAAGGGGAATATGCTAATATATTTTTTATGATTAATCAAAAAAATACCTCAAAAATTGTCTATAATTTTTTCACAATATACTTTGTTTTGCTTTCTAATAGAAGGTGTTTTGTGATACAATAACTATGAAAAAGTAACACAATCAAGAAGGAGAAACAATATGGCGCTTAAAAAACCAGAAATCAATTGGTATATGATTGTATCATTAGTGCTTGGATTTGTTTGTATTATTTTGTACTTCTTCCCATTCTTCTCCTATACAAGCCCATCACATTTTGAAGACCAATATTATTATAGTGGATTTGAGATGACAACAGCGTTGTTTATGGATGAAGATGATTTGAAAATAGAAGAAGCCAATTATCAAGAACAATGGATGTTATTACAATTAAAGAATGAAGAAGGCGTTAAGGTTGCTATTATCCTAACAATGATTTGTGCCCTTGCAGGATTCGTATCAGTTATCCTAACCATGTTTTTCTTGCTTTTTGAAAGAGGAAAATGGCCAGAGATTATTACGAGTATATTCTCTACCATATGTTTTACCTTGATGTTGGTCTTGGTACGTGCTATCTGTAGCGAAATGGACAACGCTTACACTATTGGTTATATTGAAGCTGGAAGTCGTATGATTTCGGTATGGGGGTTGTATACAGTTCTTGTAGTTAATGCACTCTTTACTTGTACCAATATCTTACGCCATGATAAAAAAGTACAAGCTCGTATTGAACAAAAGAAAAATAGTTAAGAATCATCATGATTTATAAATAAAACACTCTATAAAGAGTGTTTTATTTTTTCTAAAATGAAAGGGATGATCAATAGAATTACTAAATATTGGACGTAAATATACTATAGAATTATTCATCTAATCATTTGTCGAAAAAAGTCGAAAAAGTGGTTGACCTTTGGTATGTTTTTTGTGTATACTAATGGAAGTTTTTTTGATGAGGTAGACAATGATTACAGATTTTTTAGTTGTTGCAGAAGTGGTAAGAAATATTGTAAAATCTTATCCAGATAGTACGCAAGAACAATTACAAACCAAAATTAGGGAAGATCTTATCCTGCAAGGCATTCCAAGTTGTTATCATGGCGAATGGAAATCTTTCATTCAATTGGTGATAGAGAAAACAAAAGAATCTACTTCTTCCTTAGAAGAAGAATCAACAGTTTCGCCAAATTAAGAGAGTTTGCTCTCTTTTTTCTTTACTTTTTACAACTTTTGGTCTACAATATTGTTACAAGGAAAAATAGATATGCTAAATAAAAACAATCGATTGAAAAAAAGAAAAGAGTTTTCCTATATCTACAAAAAAGGGGATAGCTGTGCAAGCAAATACCTTATTTTGTGGGCAACTCCTACAAAACTAGATCATGTACGATTTGGATTTGTCGTCAATAAAAAAGTAGGAAAAGCGCATGTTCGCAATCTTGTGAAACGTCGTATGCGTGCTATTGTTAGGGAAATCTTACCACAAGTAAAAAAGAATAATTATATATTAGTTGCTAGAGACAGTTTGGCAGAACTGAGTTTTGAACAAATGAAAGAACAAATTGTGTATATTCTTACAAAACATCAATACCTAGAGGATAACCAATGTTTGTAAAATCGATTACATTACAAGATTTTCGCAACTATGATCATCTAGAGATCTCTCTTGCTCCTGGACTCAATGTTTTGGTGGGGAAAAATGCTCAAGGCAAAACCAATTTGCTAGAAAGCATTTTCTTATGTGCCATAGGACGATCGGCTCGTACTAGCAAAGATAAAGAGATGATTGCTTTTGGAAAACATTCTGCAAAAGTTATGACCACCCTAGATAACAAAGGAAGCAAGCGAACCATTGAGATCTACCTATTTGACAATCGTAAGAAAGCCATTAAGATTGGTGGTGTACCCATTCTTAAAATGGGTGAGTTGTTAGGAGAACTCAATGCAGTCTATTTTTCACCAGACGAACTAAAATTGGTCAAAGATAGTCCTCAAGAAAGAAGAAGATTCTTAGATATATCTTTGTCTCAATACGACCGTAATTATTTTTACGCATTGTCCAAATATAATAAAATATTGGAACAACGTAACACTTTACTCAAATCTCGAAATAGTGTCAAAGAGACCATCTCTATTTGGGACGAACAATTGGCTATTGTTGGAGCAAAAGTGATAGAGTATCGATTGCAGTTGGTCGAACAATTGACGGTTATTGCCAATCGTGCCCAACAATATTTGACAGGCAATCATGAAGAATTGCAATTGTCTTACAGTAGCATTGCAGGGCTTGAGCAAGATAATATCAAAGAGCAGTTACTTGACCAATACGCAAAGACACTAGAAAAAGATATAGAACTAGGGTATACAACCGTTGGTCCACATCGAGATGATTTGAAAATTGTGGTCAATGGGATAGATATGCGTTATTATGGTAGCCAAGGCCAACAACGTACTTGTGCCCTTGCCTTAAAACTTGCCGAACTAGAGATCTTTAAGCAACAACGAGGAGAATATCCTATTTTGCTTTTAGATGATGTGCTCAGCGAACTTGACCAAACAAGACGAGAAAAATTGTTACAGTATGTGACACGATTGCAAACCATCTTGACTTGTACAGATTTTGAGTATGATGTTGCTTGCAATAGATACCATATTGAAAATGGACGTATCACCAAAATGGAAGAAGTACTATAAATAGAAACAAAACAACAAGATTTTGGATTGATACATCAAAAAATATGTCAAATGACACAACAAATTGTTTTGATTGTGTCATTTTTATTTGGAAAAATACGGAAATTAGTATACAATATTTACAAGTCAATTTTTTGACGGAATAACCTTATAAAGAGAAAATATGAAAAAAGTATTGTTCGTCATTACCTATCCGATTCGTCTATTGTGTATAGGACTTGTCTATCTATACCAATGGACCATATCTCCATTACTACCTAAGACTTGTCGATATGTACCGACTTGTTCGAGATACATGATCATGGCTATCAAAGAATGGGGGTTGTATGGAATAGTTTTGGGAGTAAAAAGACTGAGTCGATGCCGAACACATCACCCACATAGTGGCGAAGATTTCGTCCCTATCAATCCTAAAGGAGAAAAACAATGGATATTCTAAACACATTACTTGTTGCAAAACCAAATAGTCTTTGGTCTAAGATTATTATGGGTATCGATAGCAAAATTGGAGCATATATTTGGACTATTATTATCGTAACAGTTCTTATTAAATTATGCTTATTGCCTTTCGAATATTTTCAAAGAAGATCAACTAAAAAGATGACAGATGTCAATACAAAATTGCAACCAAAGATGGATGCAATTAAAAAACAATACGCCAACAATCCTAATATGATGAACCAAAAAATGGCCGAACTTCAAAAACGTGAAGGTGCTGGTATGTATGGTGGATGTATTGGAATGCTTTTGTACTTAGTTCTTAGTATGGTTGTGTTCTTTACTTTCTGCGGTAGCATGAACGAAATGAGTAAATACATGATTGCAAAACAATATACCGATCTAAGCAATACCTATGATACACATTATGCTCAAAACATTGCAGATGGCCAAACAGAAGAAGATGCTATTCAAAATGCACAACTCGCTGTTCTTGATGCGTATGAAGATACACAAAACTCTTTCTTATGGATTAAGAATATTTGGCGTCCAGACAACAATGGTAGCCCAGTACTTAGTTATAAAGAATATCAAAATAGTGCTAAAGACAAAACCGTAACTGAAGAAAGATACAATCTTGTGATGGAAGAAGTGAATGCAGAATACAAAAAGACTTGGAATGGTTATTATATTTTACCAATCTTGTCTGCTGTACTTAGTTATTTATCTACCAAAGTTTCTGTTTGGGTATCTAGAGCAAGAGCAAAGAAAAAAGGTCTTATCTACAACAATCCAGCCAACAATGGTCTTATGAATATTATGATGCCAATCATTATGGCACTATTCACCTTGATGTACAACGCAGCCTTTGCTATCTATGTTGTAGCATCCTCTATTGTGGGATTGATTACTAGTCCATTGCTTACTTTACTTGTAGAGTATTTGGAAGAAAAACGTCAAGCACGTCAAAATCAAAAACCAATCATAAGTTATAGTAGAGACAACTTGAAAAAATAAAGATTAAGATGACAATGCTTTGTCATCTTTTTTTGTTTTCAAAATAAAAAAAGGCTTATTTGCGAGTGTTAAAGGTGTTTTTGCTTGACAAAATATCCGTAAAGATTATACAATAAAATTAGCGATAACGCGACTATACCAAAGGAGAGAAGGAATCATGGAGTTTTCAGGAAAAACAATTGACCTTGCAATCAAAGAAGGTCTCAAAGTGATGGGCGCTAGTCTTGAAGATGTTGACGTCAAAATCATTAGTGAAGGTGGTCTTTTCAAAAAAGCTAAAGTAGATATTACTCGTAGCAAAAAAGAAGAATTGCCAAAAGAAGAAAAGAAAGAAGTAAAAAAAGCAACAAAACCTGCAAAAGAAGAAAAGGTTGTTGTAGAAGAAGTGGTAGAGGCAACTGAGGAAGTTGTAGAAGAAAAACCTAAGAAAAAAGAATATACAGAAGAAGAAAAACAAGCCATTGAAAAAATGGTTGCTGATGTAAAAAATTATATCAAAGAATACATGGACAAAATGTGTTATATCTTCAACCAAATTGGCGAAACAGAAATTGTAGAACAAGGTAGAGACTTGAAAGTCAACTTGAAAGCAAGTATTCGTCCAATGATTGGTTATCATGGGGAAAGTCTAGAAGCATACCAAACATTGCTTAATAGTGCTATTGCCAATCGTTATCCACATTTTAGAGGAAGAGTATACCTAGATGTAGACAACTACAAAGGTGGTAGAGAACAATCTTTGACAAGTCTAGCAAAACGTATGGCCAACAAAGTTGTTGTTGCTCGTCGTAGTATGAAACTAGAACCAATGAAAAGTTTTGAAAGAAAAATTATTCACAATGTTCTTTCTGGCATGGCTCATATCGATACACATAGTGAAGGCGAAGAACCAAAAAGATATATTGTGATTGATTATGTAGAATAATAAAGTTGGCAAAACGCCAACTTTTTTATTTAGATAAAAAATAAAAGACATTATTTTTCAATAAAGTCTTTTGATTATGATATCATTTATTTTTCTTTTATTTCAAGAGTATCAAAATTAAAAAGTTCACTGCTAAAGAACTCCGACATTGTCATATCAAGGGCTTTGATGATTAATGCCATATTTCTAAAATTTGGTGTTTGATACTTACAATTAAGAATATCTGTCATTGTACTATGATACAGACCAGTTTCTTGTGCTAATTTATATTGTGTCATTTTCTTCTCTTTTAATATTTCTCTTACCCTTAATGCAAATGCTTTATTTAACTTCATAACAGAACTCCTTATATAGTTTTTCATTATATATAGAGTTTACCCGACATTTTATTATATATTATTTAAGGAAAAGCGGACTTTTTGTTGTTTTTTCTATAATTTTACTCTATACTATTTAGGGAAAACCAGAATATATGGAGTTTGATATGGAATCTAACAATGTTAAAGTTTGCTCTTTTTTTGGACATAGAAAAATGAATATCACTGAAGAATTAAAACAAAAAGTTAAGAATATTATTCAAGATTTAATTGAGAATCATAATGTATTCACATTCTTGTTTGGCAGTCGTAGTGATTTTAATTCATTGTGTCATTTGATTGTAGAGGAATTAAAACAACAATATCCAGCCATAAAAAGAATTGCTTATACTTGTAAAAATGAAACTTGCACACTGGAGAGTGAAAGAGAAAAATGGGAGAAGATATATTTTAATTTTCAAAAGAAAGATGTTCATTTATTGTGTGTTGAAGAAGAGTTTGAATATAAAACAAAATATTGTTCTGGTAGGGCAAGTTATATAGAAAGAAATCAAGCTATGATTAATGATAGCGATTATTGCGTATTTTACTATGACAATACTTATAAACCGAAAATGAGGAAATATTCAAAACACAGTGTAAGTTATTATCAACCAAATAGTGGAACGAAACTTGCTTATCAATATGCATTAACCAAACATAAAAAGATTATTAATATAAAAAATATTTTTAGATCATAATCTTTTTTATTTTTCAAAAAACCGATACTTTACAATAAAGATACTTTGTGATACAATGTTGTATGTAAAATAGGAGTCAACATGAAAGAAACAACCATTGTTGCAATTGCCACACCATTAGGTGCTGGCGGTGTTAGTATTGTTAGATTAAGTGGGAAAGATAGTCTAGCCATTGCTAGTCAACTTTTTGTGTGTCGTACACCAATGGACAAAATTGTCCCTCGCATGATGTATCTTGGCAATCTTACAACAAAAGATTTTACCGAACAATGTCTTATGGTTTATTTCAAAGCGCCTTATTCTTTCACAGGGGAAGATGTAGTAGAATTTCAATGTCATGGTGGTAGACTAATCACACAAGGAATTGTGGAAGCATGTCTAGACCATGGGGCAATTCTTGCTCAAGGAGGAGAGTTTTCAAAACGTGCTTTCGTCAATGGAAAACTTAGTCTTGATCAAGCAGAAGGTATCATGGACATGATTAGTGCCCAAAGTCAAAGTGAGATTAGAGCAGGATACCAACTCCTTAACGGAAAACTACAACAATCTATCCTTTCTATGCAAAATCACTTAACCAATCTGCTTGCTCGTATGGAAGTAACAATGGATTATCCAGAAGAAGATATTGAAGAAGAGACAGTAGATATTGTAGAAACAGAATTGATGCAAGTATCTAACGAAATGCAACAATTGCTTGCAACAAAACATACAGGAAAATTGGTGCGTGATGGTGTTAAGGTCGCTATTGTAGGTAGACCAAACGCGGGTAAGAGTAGTCTAATGAATGCTTTACTTCAATATGAAAGAGCCATTGTTACAGATATTCAAGGCACAACGAGAGATATTATTGAAGAAAGTTATTTGTATCAAGGTGTTCGTTTTACACTTGTAGATACTGCAGGTATTAGAGAAAGCAGTGATACCATCGAAAAGATTGGTATAGAAAAAAGTTGGGCAACCTTAGATTATGCAGATATTTTGCTTATGGTGATTGATGGAAGTAGTCCGCTTACTGAAGAAGACAAAACTATACTTGAAAGCATCAAAGGGAAAGAGTATTTTGTGGTGATCAATAAGCAAGACTTAGCGCAAAAAGTAGACAAAACAACCATTGCACAATGTTTGGGTATTAAGTTAGAAGACTTAGAAAAAGTTTGTATCACTATATCTGCGCAAAGTGGAAAAGTAGATGCGATCAAACAACGCTTATACGCTGCACAAAATATGAAAGATTATGAAGGTCAAGGGGTAGTGTTAACCAATCTAAGACATATTGAAAGTTTGACGCTTGCTTTACAATCTATCACAAAAGCACTTGAAAGTCTTAAGATGGGCAATACCCTTGATCTAGTAGCGATAGATATCAAAGAATGTTGGTTGCATCTTGGTGATGTTACGGGTAATAGTCAAAACGAGAGTATTATTACCGAGATATTTGAGAAGTTTTGTGTGGGGAAATAAGCCCCAAAGATTATCACTCAATATTTTACCTAGCAATTAGCCCACGCGAGGCAGGGGCTATTGCTCGAGACGATAAAATATTTTCGTTCCTTAATGCTTTGGGGACCCCGATATGATGCCCCAAAACTTACCACTCAAAAATATTGCTAAAAAGTATTCACGCGGGCAATCGCAGGAACACTTTTTCGAGACGCAATATTTTATCCTTCCTTAATGTTTTGGGGACCCCGACCACGTCGCATACGCTCGTGGGCAGCAAGCAACCATATCCTTGCTTGCTACGCTGAAGATAGAACATACTGAAGGCGAAAGTCAAACTTACTCGTTTTTATCCTTCTCTAATGTTTTGAAAATCCCATCCCAACTTTTCTTGCTACGATGAGTACGAAATAGAGTGTTGAAACAATAAGAGAGTTGATTGATCAAATCATATAAAAGAAAGTAACTAGTTTTTATTTTCTTTGCTGAAAATAGAACATAGTAAAGGCAAAAGTCTATCATATGTATTAGATTACCACTTATTATTTTACCTAGCAATTAGCCCACGCTGACTATACGGAAGATAATTAGAACGTGGAGATTAGGGTAAGATACAATTGGTTAGATTTTATAAGAAAAAGAAAGTAATGAGTTCTATTTTTTACTGAAGATAAAGCATCATTCAGTAAAATCATTTTAATTAGTATTATATTCCTTACTACACAAAGGAGAAAGAAAAAATGAAACAATATGACGTTGTTGTAATTGGTAGTGGACATGCTGGATGTGAAGCATGTCTTGCAAGTGCTCGTATGGGGCGTAAGACTTTGCTTCTTACACTCAACTTAGACAGCATTGCTTTTTTGGCGTGCAATCCATCTATTGGGGGTACTGCTAAAGGACATCTTGTATGTGAGATTGATGCGCTTGGTGGTCAAATGGGTCTCAATGCAGATAAGACAACCATCCAACGTCGTATGCTCAATGCTTCTAAAGGTCCAGCTGTTCAGTCCCTTCGTGCCCAAACAGACAAAATCCAATATCATAGCGAAATGAAAAAGACACTGGAAGAACAAGATAATCTTTGGATTAGACAAGCAGAAGCAAGTGAGATTGTTGTAAAAGATGGAGTAGTTGTCGGTGTTAAGACAAAGCAAGGAGAGGTTTTTGACACAAAAGCGGTAGTTGTTGCCACTGGTGTTTATCTCAATAGTAAAATTATTGTGGGCGAATATACCAATAATGTAGGACCTAATGGATTTGCTCCTGCCAATGAGTTGACCAAGAACTTAATTGATCTTGGAATTGAGGTAAGACGATTTAAGACTGGTACACCTGTTCGTATTCATGCAGAAGGTGTAGCGTATGAAAAACTAGAAGTGCAATATGGTGATGAAGATATTCAAAGTTTTTCTTTTATGACGAAAAAACAACCTAAAAACAAAACAGTCTGTTACCTCACCTATACCACACCAAAGACACACGAAATTATTTTGAATAATTTAGATCGTTCTCCATTGTACAATGGGATGATCGAAAGTCTTGGACCAAGATATTGTCCAAGTATTGAGACAAAAGTAGTACGTTTTAAGGATAAAGATAGACACCAATTATTCTTAGAACCAGAAGCGCTTAGTACAAAGGAAATCTATGTGCAAGGACTTAGCACTTCTTTCCCTGTTGATGTTCAAGAAGAAATGGTGCA
>JAZSRJ010000081.1:0-23454 GCA_045538425.1 Clostridia bacterium | reverse complement strand
TATATTATTGATTTAGGACCAGAAGGTGGTGATGCTGGTGGACAATTGATTGCAAAAGGTACACCAGAAGAAGTGGTTCAAGTGAAAGAGAGTCATACTGGAAAATATCTAAAACCATATCTTAGTAAAAAAAGTTAGGATAACCTAACTTTTTTTGTATTATGCAATAAAGTATTTTTGTCTATATTGCAGGATATTTTGTTAATTGCATACTATAAGATATTATCTAGATTGAATCCCATAACATATCGAAGTTCAAACACTGATTCAATAAGAACATTGGTCTCAACCAAGGCATTATCATAATCATTTTGGGAGACATAAGTAACAACACGATTCATTGTGTCGCATACGCTTTTTAAGTCTTTGTGATTAAACATAAGATTGAGATTTTTTTCTCGTTTTTCCCAATATGCTTTTTCTTGAGTGACGTATTCGTATACATGTGTGATATTATCCGGAGATTGTTCCATACGATCTTTTATTTCCAACACAACAAATTCCATATGATTTAAGAACTGAGTTACGGCAACAATTTCGTATGTTCCTAAAAAAACTAAACTGGCAAATACAACAACCAAACAAATTCTTCGAAACATAAACACCTACCAGTTTTTTTGTCCATTATAGGGAATAGTGTGGACAGTAAATTTACCTTTTTTCGGCTTAATATACAACTTACCATTTTGATCGAGTGTGACCAAGATAAGATCTTTTACATGATAGCCTAATTGATGCAATGTGTTTGTTAGTGTTTCTGTAGATAATTTTGCAACTTTCAAATTGTCTTCTTCAAATTTTCCAGCATTGATAATCATCATCGGTAAAGTGCTTTCTGCTTTTTCTAGTTGCATATCTTGTGCGGTCAATGGAGAACATTGTGCTCTAGGAATGACTGTCAATGATCCATTGGTTTGCATAATGGCATAAAGGATTTCGTCTAGATGAAAATGTCCACTGGTTCTTAACAATTCTTGTAAATCATTGAAAGTCATATTGAGTAATTGAAGCGATGTGTAATCTACGCCTTCTGGTGTAATCACAATGACAGGTTTTCCATTGAGAATCTTACGGACAAGATTGCTTTTCCTGCTAAGAAAGGAAAAGAAAAAGTGTAGAAGTGCAAGCGTGCAAATAGGAATAATTCCGTGAGCCAATGGTAGAGCAGTGTCTGACATTGGAATGGTTGCTAAGTCGGCAATAATCATCGTTATAACAAACTCATATGGTTGCATTTCGCCTAATTGTCTTTTACCCATGATTCTAAGGAATAGTAGGACAACACAATAAATAATAATGCTTCTAACAATAATAGTATAAGTCATAGGTAATGGTAGACGAAAAATAATATTTTATACTCTAAGTTTTGATTTCTTTGATTGCAAACTATTTTTAATATAGGTAATATCTAATTGTTGGAAAGTAATTGCTAGCAAAACAAACGCAATAACACATACAGTAGCTATGATCAGTAATGTAACTATATTAGGGAATAATAGAATGCAAATATTGTATAAGAATTTTCCAAGAATCGTGACAGCTAGAGCTATACAACCTTGATAAACAATAGGTTTTACAATAGGGATAGAGATGTGTAACGATTTTTTTATAGCTCTAATATTAAGAAGTGCTGTTGCAATTTGTGCAATACCAAGGCTGTAGACAACGGCTTGCATTCCAACCAAAGGTGGTAATACAACAAGAGAAGTAAGGGATAAAGTGGTAGAGATGAGGAAGTAGATGAAAGTCTTTTTTTCTAATCCAAGGGAGTTAAGAATAGAAGTGGTTAGCATGGCTAAGCCAGTTGGTACAATAATCCAAGCAGAGGTGCTTAAATATATTCCTGCTTGAATATTATCAAATAAAAGATTACCCATTAAAGTGCCAAGACTTAAGTATACAGGAAGACATAACATGCAACAAAGAATAGTGAATTTTATAGCACTAGATATTTGTTTTGATAAAGTATTGGTTTGGTTAGATCCATGTAGTATAGCAATTTGGGGGATGAGTACCATAGCAAGTGAACCAATCATTGTACTAGGAATACTAAGTAATGGCATTGTCATCCCCATAAATGTACCTAATTGAGCAAGGCTTTGATTTTTTGTGTAACCGCAAGCCATAAGTCGTACGGGTAGAATAATGTTGATGAGAGGGCTTAAAAAACTATTAGCCGTTCTAACTGCGGTAATAGGGATGGATGCACATAACAATGTTTTGTAGTGATGAGTAGGTGTGGTTAGTTTTCCTTTATGTACAAAATATAAGACAACACCGAAGGCAGTACTTGCAAAACAAGCAATAGATAAAGTAATGCTTGGTATAAGGGATGTTTCAAAAGTGCTAGTCCAGTAAAATAGTGCAACACAGAATAAAATACGAATAATCTGTTCAAAAAGTTCTACAGCACTTACAGAAAGATATTTTTCCATACCCCATAGATAGCCTTTAATGGAAGCATAGATGGCAGAAAAAATGACAGCAGGTAGCATATAAAGAATCATGGTATAGACTAGATTATCGGCAAACATTGTAATAAAATTTTTACATAATACAATAATCAAACAAAGTATGACAGAAGCAATCAAACTAATGATCATGCCACAACTAATTGTTTTCCATAGTTTGTCTTTTTTGTTTTGAACCATAAAAGAAGCTGTGAGTCTACTAATTGTCACAGGTAGACCACTACTAATGAGGGTTGCAAGCACTACGAAAATAGAAATACTAATGGTGTAGATACCAAGAGTTTCGGGGGAAATATTACGGGAAATAATAACCTTAAAAACAAAGGCTAAAAAGCGTGTTAGAATAGAAAATAGTGTAACGATAGCAACAGATTTGAATAATTTGTTCACAAAATTGACTCCTATAGAATAAATATAAACATAACAATATGCTTATTTTGTTATGTAATCAATTATATATATGGGAAATTGTGTGACAAATATTCGTATTTTAGGAGATAGGGGGTAGATATGAAATTGGTACGTATGGGGCAAAATGGTGAATGGATAGAAACATCACAATCTAATACAATGCTAGTATCCAATGCAAAACGAAATTTTGTCTATAGGGTCAAAGAAGGAGATCAAGTTTCAACATTGCGTCAAAAATTAGGTGAAATACCAGATAAAGAAGTATATGTAGGGCAATTGTTGTTTGTCAATGGAGGGAATGTACAAACTTATACTGTAAAACCTCTTGATACACTTAAGTTGATATGTGATCAATATCATGTAGATATTGCAGAAATAAGATTAAAAAATCATCTAACAACAGATAAGTTGTTTGTGGGACAAAAACTGATTATAGAATAAAAAAAGACACTGTTGTCAGTGTCTTTTTATTATTGTTCTTCTTTGTCTTGATCGTCAGCAATTTCTTTTGTTTTAGCTGCTTTTTGTTTTTGTTTGAATTTTTTCTTTTCAGCACGATACAAAAGTTTTTCTTCTTTTTCCATTTCTTTTGCTTTACGATACTCGCTCCACATTTCTTCTTCTTCACGAGCAATTGCTTCAATTTCAAGTTCGATTTGTTCTATCTCTTGTTGTAAGAGAAGTTTTCTTTCAAGATGTTTTTTGATTTGAAGTTCACGTTTTGCTTCAAGAAGAGCAGTTTTGTCATCTTTGATTTCTAATTTCTTAGCAATAGCAGATTCTTTATCTTGAAGATGTCTAATATATTTTGCAAATTGTTTTTCAGCTTTTGCTTTTTCTTCATCATTATTAAGAGATTTGATTTTCTCTTTATATTGACTAACCGCATCTTTGTGTTCTGTTTCAATTTTAGTTTTTTCTGCTTCGTATCCTGCGATGATTTCGGCATGTTCCGTTTTTGATTCTTTGGTCAAGATATCAAATTCTTTCTTCATTGCTTCAATTTCTTCATCAATTGCTAAGATTTCGGTGTTAAGATCATTGATAATGTTACGACGAAGTTCGATTCTTTCTTGTTTGTTCATCTCTAACTCAATCGTTTTTCTTCTATCATAAGAGGTCTTAATTTTTGGACGTTTGTGGATTCTTACTCTACGTAAAATTGTACCAATTAGAGCAATGAGTAGGGCAAGAGCCATAAGGACTGAAGGAATAACAAGGTCAAGTCTTAAGTCATTGTTTGGATTGGTTGTTGTTGTATCCTCATCAGTATCTTCTTCTGGTGTTTGGATATTATTGATGATCATGTTGTATTGGCCATCAATACTGTCAGTTAGACTGTCAAATTCTGTCTTGTCTGCAAGTTTTGTAAGTGTGATATCTTGAACTTGAACATTACCATAGGTGAAAGCATTTTCACTTCCCAAACTAATAGATAGGGTAGAAGTGGTAGATGTGTTTGGTGCAATGAAGAAGGTGTAAGTTTTATATCCTTCTGTAATAATCGCATCAAATGTTCCAATATTGCTCAAATTGATACTTGCACCATATTGGTAAACATTGCCTGATTCATCAGTTTTTGTGTAGATATCACTTTGTCCCATGTTGGAGGTTTTGATTGTGACAGATAATTGATAATAACTATCTGCGTCAAAACTATAATCATTGTCGTATGTGTAAGTGCTATATACTTCACTTCCAGCATAGATAGTTAGTTTTTGATCTTTTACACCAGCATGAATAGTAGCATTTTCTGGATTGTTTTTTGTTGCAAATGTCCAATCAAATGGATCATAATATCCGTCAGTTACAAAATCATTATCAACATAATTGGTGAAAAGTGTGCTTGTTTGGTCAATTTTCTTCTTGTTGTCAATATCTGCATTGTCATAATCCAAGGTCATTTTGCTTGCATCATCAAATGTTGTTAGGGTGATATTGTCGAAGAATGCGTAACCTGTAGAATTGTCTAATGTGACTTCAATGGTATAATTGCTTGAGGAACTGCCAGCTGCAATATATGCACTGTATTGTGTCCATGTGCCTTCACTTGCAATACCGCTATATTGATAAATCGTTTTGTCTCCATTTTTAATGGCAATAGTTACACCGCTATTTTCACTAGCTTGAACGGATTGTGTCAAAATTTGGAAGTTAATTCTGTTGTATGAATTGGCAGATACTTCGAATTGATCACTTGTATATGTTTGGCTTGTTGTAAGATTGCCATTAGCAATCATCAAAACTTTATTTGTCGTTGTTGTGGTGGTAACAGAACTATTTTCACTAGGTGTAAGTGGTAATTGTGTAAGTTCTGTATAATATTCCATGTCTTTTAGATACTCAATGGTTTGGCTAAAAAGATTGGAATTGGTGTTGATGACACCACTCATACTTTTTTCTTTGTCAAAATCTTCATCACTACTTGTGAGTGTCCAGTTGCTTGGAGCAAGTGGGGCAATATTGTTAAGTGTTGTATTGTTGACTGAAGTAAAGTTGCTATTTTTAATCCCTGTAGTATTATTGGTATCAAGATTCAATGTTTGGTGTGTACCTAGAGGATTAGAATATTCTGTATAGGTGACTTGTTGGATAGTGATATCGTCAAACCATACATAACCACTTGTTTTGGCATCTTCTGTTCCAAGCCATAATTCTAAGTGAACGAATTGGTTGGCTGTAGAGTTGCCTTTAATATAAAAATTGTATTGTGACCAATCAGCAAAAGTTGGATTGGATGTAATACTAGTTGCAACAGTTTGGTTTGCAACAACTTCGCTGTCGTGATCGCTTACTAATTTGATTGTAGCGCCATTGCCTACTTGACAATCACTTTTTGCCCATACGCTAACACGATAGATATTGTCTCTACTGATTTTGAAAGAATTGCTCTTTAATCCTTGTGCAGTATCTTCTTTATTGTACATAAGAAGTGCAGAAGGGGTAGTAGCACTATTGATTACAGTAGGATTGGTAATACCAAGATCCTTTAGTTCTTGTGGGTAAGTGCTATCAATATCATAGATATTGCAATCTTTTTCAATGGTATCTACAGTTGTTGTGATCGTGCTCCAACCGGTAGTAAGATTGGTTGAAAAATCTGCGTTATCAAATGGAGCAGTGATGTTGTCGTATTGTTCTAGATCAATAGACAAGGTTTTGTTAGGACTACTTGTCATATTAACATTTAAGTCAGTTTTGAAAAAATCTTCACTATATTCTGTAAAATTGATTTTGTTGAACAAAACGGTGTCAAGACTGGTTTCTTCTGGGCTACCAAGCCATAATTGAAGTTTTACAGTTTCTTTTTGGTTGGCACCAGTAGATACAAAGAAAGAATAGGTATCCCAACTTGTATCATAGATACGAATAGAGTTGCTTTGTTGTGTATTGGATAATCCATCAAGAACAATTGTACCAAAACCACCTTGAGAACTGAGCACTTTTGCGTAAACAGAAATGACATAGTAAGAATTAGGGTTGAGGTCAAATGATTTTGTCTCAAATCCGTATTGGATAGATTCTTCACTATTAATCATCAATTGGTGATAACGACCATTGTCAGAAGAATCGGTAGACAAGCCTTGATTGATGGTTTTCCATTCTTGTTCGGTAAGGCCATAAGTCTCTTCATAATCTTCTACACTTGTTACGGTACTATCAATAACACCAGCTTTAACAGAGTCGCTTTCTCCAATGTTGTTTGGATCGATAGCGTCAAATGTGTTAGGAGACCAAACACTATCACTACCAGTCTCTTCAAAGTTGTAGTTGCTACTGATATATGTTGGATTGTCATTACGATAATCTGTAGCGTAGACAGAGTTGTTGTTAGGTAGATAAGTATAACCTACGAATGCGCTTGCAACAACACCAGTAGCAAGGCCTGTAGATACCATAGATTTGTTTAGTTTTTTAAGTTTTGCGTATTTTAACATGTAAGCCACCTTTATATATAGATTAACTAACTAATTATATAGTATTTTTCTATTTTTTGCAATCAAATAGGCAAACTTTCGTTGTATTATTGCAACTATCTTATGGCAAAATTGGAAAAATATGGTATTTGACTTAGTATGAAACAAAATTCAAAGAGTATACATGCCATTTTTATGGTCAATATTTATCGTATGATTAGTCAAGATAGTAAGAAAAAATGGATAGATAGTTGGTGGTTTGCACTTCTAATGGGGTGTTCCATTGGTTTTGTGAATGGGTTTTGGGGCGGAGGAGGTGGCATGCTTTGTGTGCCAGTTCTTGTATTCCTTTTAGGAGAAGAAAACAAAAAAGCACATGCAACGACTATTTTTGTTATGTTGTTTTTAAGTATTGTAAGTTTTATCATTTACTGGATTAAAGGATCTGTAGAATTTGATGCAAGATTGTGGATCATTACAGGAAGTTTTGTTGTGGGAGGTGCTATTGGGGCATTTTGTTTGAAGAAAATCAATAGCAAAGTGCTTAGTGTTTTGTTTGCTATTGTAATGATTGTGGCAGGTGTTAGGATGGTGTGGGTATGACAATTTGGTTGATTATAGCAAGTGTTGCAAGTGGTCTCATTGCAGGGATGGGTATGGGAGGTGGAACTTTATTAATTCCAGTACTGACCATTTTCTTTTCTGTAGAACAGCGATTGGCACAAGGAATCAACCTGTTTGCTTTTTTACCAACGGCAGTAGTGTCACTTATTATTCATATGTGTAATCATTTGGTGGATTATAAAAAAGGATTGTTTATGATTTTAGGGGGAGTAGGACTGAGTGTTGTTGGGTCACTTCTTGCTATCCATCTTAATCAAAGAATTCTTCAAATCATGTTTGGTGTATTTTTGATTGTTCTGGCTTTGTTCCAAATAGGGGTTTTGGTCTATCAACATTTTCATAATAAGACGGAAGGTAAGTCGCGTGCACTAGTAATTACGAACGAAAAAAAAGACGTGCAAAACTATAAAAAATAGTACTATGTAATCAATAAAATCATATGAAATATAGTTGATTTTATTGATTTTTTCTTTGTGTATTTTTTGCTATGTTTGGATGTTTTTATTTTTTATTTTTCAGTAAAAAATAGTGTACAAATATTTTTTTATTTGCTATAATTTTAAGTAGAGGCAGGAGTATGCCAATTAACATTATAAGGAGAGCAATCATGGTAGACAAAGAAAGTTGTATTGGTTGTGGTGTATGCATGCGTAATTGTCCAGTACAAGCCATCACAATGAAAGATGGAAAAGCAGTCATAGATCCTAATTTGTGTATCCAATGTGGTACTTGTGAAAGTATTTGCCCAATGGGTGCCATTAGAATAGATTAATAAAATCATAAAATATTTTTAATTTTAGTCTATACAAAGTAAAACTTTTGTGTTATACTTTGGTATAAAAATAAAAGGAAGGAGTATACCTTGGAAAAAATTGCACTAATTACACTTAACGCAAATAATATTGAATTGACATTGTCTGATGTTGCTAAGAACAAATCTTATGTTCCTTATAAGACAGTACATATGCCAATTGATCTATATAAAGATGTTCAAGCTGAAGCATTGATCAAACCAAATCTTGTGAAAGAGATTATTGATATATTGGTAGTATTCAAAAAGATGATTGATGCACAAGGCATAACAGAAGTTGTTGCGCTTGCAGATGAATTTGTTCGTTTTGCAAAGAATAGCAATGGATTCTTAAACGAAATTTATGCAAAGACTGGATTTGAAGTAAAAGTCTTGAGTCCTGAAGATAAGTTGAATTATGCTTACACCTCTGTTATCAATACATTCAATCGTCCTAAGGGTCTTGTGATTAATGTAGGAACTATCTCAACAGAAATTGTCTATTACAATCGTCGTAACTTATTAGAGACAACAGTTATTCCTTTTGGAAGCATGAGTGTTTTGGCTGATTTTGAAGATTTGGCAGATACAGTGACTGTAGCAAAAGCCATTGAAGAAAAAACATTGGATGCTATCAAAGATTGTGCATTTTTGGGACAATTGGAAGAAGAATATGATGTTGTATGTACTGGCCAAACTTTCCGTGATTTGGGAGTGGTTAGTCGTAAAGCGAAAAAATATCCATTGGAAGTAGAACACAACTATGAGATGACAAAAGCTGATCTTGATAAAGTATATCAAGCGGTAACTCCAATTGGATTTAGCAAAACATCCAAAATTAAAGGTATCAGTGTAGAAAATAGTTCTATTTTGTATTCTGGTTTGTGTATTGCAAAAGCAATCATTAGCAAATGCAATAAAGATACGTTTGCTATTAGCAAATATGGTGTAGAAGAAGGGTATATGCTTAACTATGTATTGCCAATTACACTAGAAAAACCAATGACAGACAATCTTGGATATAGTCTTCAAGTGCTTAGCGATTATTACAATATCCAACCAAATAATACACTACAAGTATATAATTTGAGTATGATTATTTTTAAGCAATTAAAAGTTTTGCACAAGCTTTCAAGAATGTATGTACGTGTGTTGCGAACAGCAAGTTACTTGTACAATTGTGGAAGACGTATCAATTCTTTAGATATCGAACGTAATACATTTAATGTTATATTAGGTAGTGATGTTTATGGTTTATCCCATAAGGAATTGGTGCTTGCGGCTTTTACAGCACTTCTTGTCAATCCAGACAACTTCAATATGGCAGAATGGTTGAAATATAGAGATTTGGTTGAAGAGGAAGATCTTATTGCTGTTAAAAAATTGGCTATTATCCTAAAAATTGCGATTGCTCTAGATGTTACAGCATTTGGACATATCAAAGATATTACTTGTGATGTATTAGGAGATAGTGTTATTATTAAAACAATCACCGATGAAGGTCAAGATATTAGTCTAGAACTTCGTTATGCGAAATTGTTTGCAGGTGAGTTTAAGAAAGCATTCCAAAAATCTTTAGAGATTTTGTAAAAATGAGTTGCACATAATGATAAATTGTGTTATCATATATGTGCAAATATGCCGATGTGGTGAAATTGGCAGACGCACTGGACTCAAAATCCAGCGAGGGCGACCTCGTGCCGGTTCGACTCCGGCCATCGGCACCAAGTAAAAGAGAGCTTTTCGCTCTCTTTTTTCGTATATTGTCAAAATATGTTAGAATATTGTGACTTTTGTCTAAGAATGTGGTATCATAACTAGTATAGGAGTTTTATACATTATGAGCAATTCTACAAGTTTGTTAATCCATAGACTGATAAAAGGTTTTGCTGATGCGACCATTAAGGTCTTTATTCCATTGTTAATATATAAAGCAACAGGGGATTTGTTTCTTACATTTTTATTTGCCTTTTTAACATATGCTTTCGAATCTTTGTCTTACCTTATCTTTAAGAAATTTATCCAAAAACATGGTGTTCTTGCGATTATTTTGCATATTGTACCGCTTGTTGTATTGGAGTTTATGTTGAGTGTAAAGGTTGTGTTGTGGGTGATTGTACTCATGGCTATACTACATGGGATATCTTCTGCTTTATATGCTGGAGCTATCAATACAATGTTTGCTTCGCTTGATCACAACACCAATGTTGCAAAGTTTGATTCAGGGGAAAAATTGGGTAAAATTATCTTCACTATTGTCAGTGCATTCATATTAGGTATGATTGATCAAGCTCAAATCTTTATGGTTATTTTCTCTTTTATCTTATATTTGGTATCTATTATACCGCTATGCATGAAGTATCAAGAGTTGAAAAACTGTGTAGTTGCATTACAGCCAATCAATCAAAAAGAAGTCTTCAAAGCAAACAAATGGTTTAATGTTTTCTTTATGATGCAAGGGTTTTTCAATTTTACGGTAAATGTAGGATTTCCTGTGTATTTGTATGTAACAGGACTTAATTTTACCATTGTAGGTGTGATGACAGCCTTAAAAGATGTTATTGTTATTGTGAGCAATTTCGTGTCAAAATGGCTTAGTGAGAAGAATCAAAACAAATTGGTGATTATTCTTACAACCATTGTACAATCTATAGCAATGATTGCTATTATATTGTTACGTAATAGCTTTGCCATCTATATTGTGTCTTTATTGATTGTGTGTGCTAGCCAAATCTTATTTGTTGCAATATTAAAACTTTATACAACAAAACAACGAGAAATGGATTGCAATATGCATACAATGATTGATCGAGAAGGGGTATTGAGTGCATCTCGCAGTGTAACTGGCGCATTATATATGATATCACCATTATTTATGTTTATGTTTGGGTTAGGTTCGGTGACTGCTATAGGTCTTATGATAACAGGGCTTAAGTGTCTTAAAATGAATAACAAGGAGAAGAGTAATGCCATATTATAATTATCAACAAAGAACGGTAAGGAGTTATTCTAGTCCAATTAAAGGCGGAATTATTGGATTTGTTTTGCTTTTAATCATTGGAGCGGCTTTTGCTTTTATGGGATATTATGTATACACTAAAGCAGAAGAAAATAAATTGTATTATCAAGAAACAACAGGGGTTATTGACGAAATTGTTGTAAACATTGATGATATTAGAGTAGAACATGATGATGGGACAGTAACATATGAAGAAGAGATAAAACATATAGTCTATGTCTCTTATGAAGTAGATGGAGTGCGTTATAATCATGTAAAGTATAATTCGTACAATTCGTCTATGTATGAGGGGCAAGAAGTTGTCGTTGGATATGATATGCGAGATCCTGGAACTGTAACGGGGTCTGTAACTAGCCAAAAGATCGGGGGATACATCTGTATCGGTGTAGGCGGTATTTGTATTATTCTTGGCATTGGTTTGTTGATAGGGTCGATTATTAAAAAGATGAATCATTGTTAAGATAAAAAAGAGAGCGTATCGCTCTCTTTTTTATTGCATTTCAACTTCTGTGTCGTCGGTAGAATTGTCTCTTAATTTGTCTTCAAATTCTTTTTTAAGTGTATCAAATAAGGTTGAACCAAGCATCTTTTTGCTGTAGATGGTAGCATCAAGATCATAACTGCTTTTTTTGTAATCACCCATAAAAACATCTTTGATGATATACTCAAATTCATTGATGATTAGATTAAAAGCTCTGCTTAATCTTTGATGGTTTTGTTTGTCTGTATCTAATTTGTGTGCATTATGATATCTAAAATAATTGATATTGGCAATCATTTTGATGCCAAGTTTAATAAAGCGTAGTTTTTCTTCATTAGTCCAATTTATAGTTTGAGAATTATTATGCATCTTTTTAAGAACTTCAAATCGACTAGAGAAGGTTTGAATTGTATAATTATTGTCTGTATCTTTTGAATCAACTTCAATAATACTAATCACGTTTTTGGTTTTAATATCATAAATAACTTCGAATATATAAGGAAGGTCTTGATTATTCGTTTTTATGTTTTTATCAAAATATACTCTATCCAAATTGCGAGACTCAATTCCGCCATTTTCGTTAAAATCTAAAATATTGATATTAGGATCAACGTCTGTTGTTAGTTTAAATGGTATTACTGTATTTTCCATAAATCACCTCATGATTTGTTACCAACAATATACCATAATTTGTGTTGATTGTCAATACTATAATTGCAATGATTTTTTTAATTTTTATAGTTTTTTAGAAGTCGAATCAATTTGTTGATTTCTTTTTTTTGATTAAAATGACTAAGGCTAATTCTTACCAGTCCAGATTGGGTGGTTGATAGATGTTGATGTATCATTGGGGCACAGTGTAATCCTGATCTAACACAAATACCATATTGGTTAAGATATGTGGAGATATCCGTACTAGAAGCATGCTCCAACAAAAAACTAACTACGCCACTTTTGGTGTTGGTGGAGTATATTTTGCAGTTGTGCAGAGTTCTTAGTTGTTGTAACAAATAAGAGGTTAGTTTTTCAATCTTTGTTTGGATGTGTTTCCAGTGTTTTTCCACATAAGTTATGCCCGAAGCTAAACTTGCTATATTAACAAGGCTACTTGTTCCACTTTCTAAACCTTCAGGATAATCTAAAGGTTGTATTAAAGATTCGCTGTTAGTTCCTGTTCCACCAAATTTTAGTGGCAATACTTGACAGTTGTTAATCAATAAAACACCACACTGAATACTGTAAAAACCTTTGTGACCAGCAACAGCTAGCATATTGATATGATCTTTTTCCATATTGATTCGTTCGTGGCCACCACTTTGAGCGCAATCTACAAGGAATATAAGATTGTGTTGATGGCAAAAGTTGCCAATTTTATGTATGTTTTGGGTGTGTCCTGTGACGTTGCTGGTGTGATTGGTGACGACAAGATAAGTGTTGGGTTTTAGGTGAGATTTGATATTGTCTACAGTAATTTGTCCATTACTATTTGGTGCAACTAGGGTGTAAGAAATATGATATTTTTCTTTTAAGTATTGTAGGGTTCGAAGGACACTATTATGTTCGTAAATGGTTGCAATGATATGTCCATTAGGCTGTACAGTGCCTTGTAATGCAAGATTGAGAGATTCTGTACAACTAGAAGTGAAAATAGCGTTGCTTGGGTCAGTTAATCCAAAATGTTGTGCTACTTTGATACGGGCATCTAAAAGGAGATTGCTTGACTTGAGTGATTGGTTATGTCCGCTTCTACCGGGATTGGCGGTATAATATTTGATTACTTTTTTAATTGTTCGTTTGACACAGGTTGGTTTTTGATAACTGCTACTTGCATTGTCTAAATAAATCATATAATACTCCTTATAGTCACAAAAAAAGTCGGTTACAAAATATTATGTAATGTACTAGTAAAATAGTGCTAAGGAGATTGTTATGAAAGAAATGATTGCTGTTTTTGGTAATCGTACGCAAGCCTTAACATATGAAAGAATGATAAGACGAGATATAAGGTGTCAAGTTATTCCTACACCAAGAGAAGTAGGTGCGTCATGTAGTCTCAGTGTTTTGATGCGTTTGGCAGATTATCCAAAAGCGTTGTATTACCTAAAAAAGGGGAGATTTTCATCTTTTAGAGCGTTCTATGAGATACGGGAAGGATATGGTAAAAAATATTTTGTTTATCCAAATCGTTTTTAGTATTTGGACAAATTGGTTAAAAACACTTCAAATCTCTTTATTTATTTGTTATAATACAATAAGAGTTTGGGGTGTTTTTATGTATGATAAAAAAGCAGGTTTGATCTACAATGAATTAAAAAAGATCATTACCAATCCAGTTTGTGAATTACAGCATGATAATACATTTCAGTTGCTTATTGCTGTTATGTTAAGCGCACAATGTACGGACAAGCGTGTCAATAGTATTACACCAAAGTTGTTTGAATTGTTGCCAACACCAGAAGATTTTGTACAAACTGATATTGAAATCATAGAAAACATCATAAAACCATGTGGTTTTTACCAAAATAAAGCAAAAAATATTAAAAATTGTTGCAAAAAATTGGTAGAGGTGTATAATGGACAAGTACCATCTACTATGGAAGAATTGTTAACACTTGATGGTGTGGGTAGAAAGACGGCTAGTGTTGTATTGGCTGTAGGGTTTGGCATACCGGCAATTGCGGTGGATACACATGTTCAACGTGTAAGCAATCGTATAGGTTTGGTTAGCACCAATAATGTAGTAGATACTGAGAAAAAATTAAAACAATTATATAAAGCAAAAGATTGGGCGCAATTGCATCATACATTGCTGCTTTACGGGAGATACTATTGTAAGGCTCGTAATCCACAATGCGAACATTGTGTTGTTGCACAATATTGTCAATATAAGAAGAGGTAACTTATGTTTTTAGATAAAGTAAAAATTGTATGTAAAGCAGGAAATGGTGGCAACGGGTGTGTCAGTTTTTTCCGTGATCCTAAAAATCCTAGTGGTGGTCCAGATGGTGGAGATGGTGGTCGTGGAGGCGATGTTATTTTCCAAGTTACTAGCAATTTAACCAACTTAGGGGATTTTCGTTATAAGAAAAAGTTTTTTGCTCGTAATGGTATGGATGGTAGCAAAAAATTGTCTACCGGTAAGAGTGGAGAAGATCTTGTGATTATGGTTCCACAAGGTACAGTCATTCGTAATGTTGCTACAGGAAAAGTTGTTGCAGATATGTATTATGCAAATCAAAAAGAAGTCCTTCTTAAAGGCGGAAAAGGTGGACGAGGCAACAAACATTTTTGTACACCAACTAGACAAAGTCCACGTTTTAGTGAGATGGGTGTTACAACAAAAGAATTTGAGTTTATGCTAGAACTTAAAACAATTGCAGATGTAGGATTGGTTGGTTTTCCAAACGTTGGTAAGTCAACTATCTTGTCTTGTGTATCTAATGCAAAACCAAAAATAGCCAACTATCATTTTACAACTCTTGCACCTAATATTGGAGTTGTCAAAGCTTATGATAAGAGTTTTGTTATGGCAGATATTCCAGGTCTTATTGAGGGGGCAAGTGAAGGATTAGGACTAGGATTGGATTTTCTAAAACATATTGAAAGAACACGTCTTTTGCTTCATGTGGTAGATATTTCTGGTCAAGAAGGACGCGATCCATATGAAGACTACTGTATCATCAATGAAGAATTGAAAAAGTACAGTGCTGATGTGAATAATTTGCCACAAATTGTTGTACTTAATAAGACAGATTTGTTGGTGGATAATAAGGATGAAGTTGTTGCGGAATTTAAGAAAAAAATTGGCGAAGATAAGCCAGTATTTGAATTAAGTGCAGTTAGTTACCAAGGATTTGATCCATTGCTTCGTTGTATTGTGGACAAGCTTGGAACAATGGAACAACGAAAACCAATGCAAGTAGAAGAAACAGATCTTAACAAACGTGATAAAAAACAATACGAAATTATTCGTCATGGTCAACATTATTTTGAGTTGGTAGGCGAATTGATCGATACCATTGCATTTGGTGTTATGATTGATGATATGAGTAGTTTTGCATATTTTCAAAAACGTCTAAAAGATGAGGGGATTATTGATAAGTTAAAATCTCTTGGAATGGAAATAGGCGATACTGTTAAAGTATGTGATATAGAATTTGAATATATTGAATAAGGAGTGAAAGATGTTACAACCAAAAGAAAGAGCAAAACTTAGAGGTATTGCTAGTGTACAACCGGATTTGGTCTATATTGGTCAAAATGGCATGACTGATAATGTTGTAAAACAAGTAGAAGACAACTTACATGCACATGAGTTGATCAAGATTAAGGTGCAAAAAGGTAGTCTCGATACACCAAAAGAATTGGCAGAACAATTGGCAACAGCTACCAATAGTGAAGTGGTTTGTGTTATTGGTAACAAGATTGTTTTGTATCGATATTCAACAAAAGCAAAAGTAAAACATGTAATAGAGACGCTTGATAAATAGTATGCAAAATAAAAAATAGCACGATATCGTGCTATTTTTTTATGTTGTATCGCTTGTTGAGCAAACAATAAAGAGAAAGAAGCAAAAGGAGAGAACTAAAGATAATATACCAAATATGATACTTTGTCCAAAAACTAGTAATGGCTAAAAATAAACCTGTTAGCATGTAAGATTTTGCTTTTTCTTTTACGAGAGCTTGACTAAAAAGATATCGAATGGTAGGGTGTTTTTCCTCTTCGTATATGGTAGGTAATTGCGGTAGACAGTTTTGCTCGGATAGTTGTTGGTATATATCTTCATGATTGTAAAGTTGAATAGTGTGACTCGGTAACCTTTTGATCATTTTTAGGATAATGGGATCAAAATCATAACAAAATATAGCCATTTTATTATGTTGTTGTATCAGTGGTAAAATATCGTCAAAAGTAATTACTTGTTTTGCAAACAGCAAATAACAATGAGGGGTTAGTATGGGAGAAAGTATTGTTTGTTGTTGTTGTGGACTAGATAAAAGAAGTTGTAGTCCAAAATTGGAGACAACTTTTTTCTTTTGTTTTTGTTTTCTTTGTTGGCGTTCTTTCTTTTGCTTGTAAAGGTGTAGTATGGTTGTCGTTATCATTGCAATTAGGATTGCTAACACCATGCAAAATAATAGGCTTCTATGATAGTAATTAAGCCACATAAAACATAAAAAGAAAAGTATCAAAAAAGTAAGTGTAATTTGAATACAATTGGTAATGATTGTCATAGGTAATGATAGACAAATTATGCAACATATATTCGTTTTGCTTTACAAATTTTGGCAATTGATATACAATCACTTATAGTTAGGGAGGAAGATGTGGAGATCGCAATTATTAAAAGTATACAATCTATTAGCAATGCTTTTTTCGATGTTTTTTTCTTAACTGTTACAAGACTGGGAGAAGAGTTTTTCTTCTTATTTTTGTTTTCTATCTTGTATTGGTGTATTAGCAAATCTACCGCAATGAAAATGGGTTTGTTTTATGGTGTAAGTGCATCAATTAATTTGACTATGAAAAGGATTATCAATCGACCACGTCCATATCTTGTTGACGATGGTATCCGTAATGTAAAACAGGCGATAGGGACTAGTTTTCCAAGTGGACATAGTCAAAGTTATGGAGTGCTTGCTTCTTTTATTGGTTTAGAATTACATCGAAAAAAATATGGAAAAACAAGCAGAGTCATTTTCACAATAGCCTTATTATTGGGAGCATTTCTAGTGCCTATTAGTCGTATGTATCTGGGACAACATTATCTAACAGATACACTTGCAGGCCTTGCAATAGGTTTTGTGATTGCTTATTTTGGGGAAATGTTGTATTCATTTTTTAAGAAAAAAATTAGTATAAAACATGTTAAGATGGCAATGTTAGGTATCTTAATCATTGGCGGTATTGCACTGATTGTTTGTGGTGTATTAGGTGTGGATAATTCAGATGTTTATCAATATGGAGTAATGATGGTGAGTTTGCTTGGATGTTATTTGATCGAAGATCGATGGATTGGATATCAACCAACAAGTCATTGGAATCAAGGATGGAAAAAATTGGTATTGGGATTTGGGGTAATACTAGCAATATGTATTCCGCTAATGATTCTTTTATCTGGTATTGTCCAAATATGTGTCATTACAAGTGTGTACATTGTAATCACAATGATTGTAATGCCATTGTTGTTTCAATGGTTATTTAGAGAAAAGAAGGTGTAAGTATGATCATATATGATATTATTGAGAAAAAAAGATATGGAAAAGAACTAACAAAAGAAGAAATCTCATTTGTTGTTAATGGATATACGCTTGGACAGATTAGTGATGCGGAAATGAGTAGTTTGCTTATGGCTATCACCATCCACTCTATGACGGATAATGAGACTTATTATTTGACAAAATGTATGCAAAATAGTGGTTCTAGCATAGATCTAGGTATGCGTGCTGTAGATAAGCATAGCACAGGTGGTGTGAGTGATACAACAACATTGATCATTGCACCAATTCTTGCATGTCTCGGAGTAAAAATGGCAAAAATGAGTGGCAGATCTTTAGGTTTTACTGGTGGAACAATTGACAAATTGGAAGTGTTTACTGGGTATAAGGCAGATCAGACATTAGATCATTTTAAGCAACTTGTGGAAGAAGTTGGTTGTAGTATTGTGAGTCAATCAACTGATCTTGCTCCTGCAGATAAGAAGATATATGCTCTAAGAGACAAAACAGCAACAGTTGATAGTATTCCATTGATTGCAAGTTCTGTCATGAGTAAAAAATTGGCAAGTGGTGCTAGCATTATTTTATTAGATGTAAAATATGGTTCTGGTGCTTTTATGAAAAATAAAAAAGAAGCCATCAAACTTGCAAAACTCATGGTTAAGATTGGTAAGATGGACGGAAAAAATGTTTCTGCTATTGTTAGTGATATGAATACTCCACTAGATCGTGGTATTGGATGTGTTGATGAAGTGCGTTGTGCCTTGGATGTATTGTCAGGTCAAGATGATTCAAAGTTGGCAGTATTATCTAAAGAGATTGTGAAGATTTTGTATGAGAAATATACTAATATAAAAGACAAAAACATCATGTCTAAGATTCAGGAGATTATCACTTCTAGGGAAGCTCTTAATCGTTTGGGTTTGATGATTGAAAAACAAGGTGGTAATGCTAATTTTGTTTTGCAACCTAATACTTTGCCTAAGTCAAAATATTCTGTAGAACTTACAAGTCCAAAAGATGGATATGTAACCAAAATTGATGCGTATAAAGTAGCTAAAGTAGTACAACATCTAAAAGGAATGAATATTAATGTTGACTTAAAACCAACACAAGGTGTTAGACTAAACGTGGATCTTAATAGCAAGGTGTATGAAGGAAAAATTCTTGCTTATATACATACCAATAGCAAATCTAATATTGAAGCTATTAAGCAAGAGCTGTTGGATGCTTTTGAGATCAAGTCAGCAAAAACAAAGGAAGAAAAATTGATTGCTGAGGTAATTGATTAATGGAACAAAAAATTTTGGTTAGATCTCTAAAAGAGATGAAAAAATTAGCAAAAGTCTTTTATCAAACTTTGCAAGGTGGAGAAGTTATTTTGCTAGAAGGAGATCTTGGTGCGGGCAAAACGACCTTTACCAAAATGCTTTGTCATTATGCAAAGGTAAAAGAGGATGTGACAAGTCCAACTTTTACAATTATGAGAGAATATTGGGGGAAAACAAAGCATATTGTGCATTTTGATTTGTATCGTATAGAGCAAGCGCAAGATGTACAAGAATTTGGGTTTGACGAATACGTGTATGCTACACAACCAGATCAAATTGTGTTGATAGAGTGGCCATACAATATACAAGGTTTTCAATACCCAAAATGTATTAAGATACTGATAGAAAAGATTGATGATGATACACGTCAAATCACCATCGATAGATAGAGGTTGTATGAATTATATAGTCATTGATACTACAAAAAAAGTAGCACATATTGTGGGAAATATTGCAGGTAAGAATTATCGATTGCAATTGGGGGCAGATGAAAAACATAGTGAGAATTTGCTTGTATCTATTGATCGCTTGCTTACAAATGCAGGAGTGACAATTGAAGATATTGAGTGCTTTGGTGTTGTTGTGGGGCCAGGTTCTTTTACTGGTATTAGAGTTGGAATCGCAACTGTAAAAGCTTTTTGTTATGGTAAAGATAAAAAAGTGGTTGCTTTTACTAATTTTGATGTTGTTGCATCTTATGTTGGTACGGGAAATATGTTGATGAGTTCTACATCCACGACTTATTACAATGCAAGCATTGTAAAAGGAAAAGTAAAAGAAACTAAGGTAATAGAAAAAACATTGGCAAAAGCTCCTTATTTTGGATTGTTGGAAGAACAATCAACGATGCCACAAGATGTCAATATGATCGATCATTTTGATGAAATGTTGATTGCTTATATGAATCAATGTATCAGCAGTCAACAATTTGTTAGTATTGATGATGTGCAACCATATTATCTACAATTGTCTCAAGCAGAAAGAGAGTTGGTGAATAAAAATGATTAGAAGAGCAAATAACAAGGATTGTGACATCATTTTTTCTTTACAACATAATAGTTTTGGAACAGAAAAATGGGATAAGTCTCTTATTGAAAAAGATTTGGAAGATCCAACCAAACAATATTATGTGATAGAGGACGATGGGGTTGTTGGTTACGTTAGTTATCTAGTTGTTGCAGAACAGGCAGATTTGATGCAAATTGTGGTCGATACCACAAGAAGAGGCAAAGGTTATGGTAGACAATTGATTGAATACACCATTGCTGAGTTAAAACAACAAGGTGTTGAAAAAATCTTTTTAGAAGTTAGAAGATCGAATTGTGCACAAGAGTTCTATAAGAAGATAGGATTTCAATCCATCAGTGTTAGAAAACAATACTATGGCGAAGAAGATGGTATTGTTTATCTATACGAAATAAAATAAACACATTTTTTGTGACTTACACATATCTATACTTATGTATAGATTTTTTTTGTGGAGTACGAGATTGCGTTATTATTGGATTGGAAGCGGTGAGAATGTTGTTGTTTATTTGCATGGATGGGGTGGCAATGCCAATAGTTTGGAATGTATTGCAAGTTTTGATACATGTCGATGTTTGATGATAGATTGCAATATGGAGCATGACGTTAGACCGTTATCGATCTATTGTTATGCGCTGGAGGTTTTTTCGCTGCTCCAATCACTAAGGATTCAAAAGTGTTCTGTTGTTGCACATTCTTTTGGCGGAAGGATTGCCATTCTTTTATCAAGCATTTTTGATATTGTGATAGAAAAACTGGTGTTTATAGCTAGTGCAGGTTTATCCTATAGATTTTCCATGAAACAACAGATACATCGACTGCAATATCGCTTTGCAAAATATTTGGTAAAAAAGGGGTGGAAAGATCAAAAAGTATTGGATACATACGGAAGTGAAGAATACAAAGTTTTGCAACCACAAGATAAAATATCTTTTGGTAAGGTGGTTAGAACATCTTTAGAAAAGTACTTATCAACTATTAGTTGTAGTGTTTTGCTTATTTGGGGAGATAAGGATAAAACAACGCCTCTGTATTTTGCAAAACGTATGAAAAGAAAAATCAAAGACTGTGGTCTTGTTGTTTATCCCGGAACAGATCACTTTGTGTATCTTCAAAAGAAAAATGAAGTAAAAAATGTACTTAGTTATTTTTTAGGGGGTATGCATGAATCAGTATCATATCATGATGGGAGATAAAATACTTTCTTGTTTGATGGCGGTGATAGTCATTGCTTTAGGAGTTGGTATTTGTCTAAGATATATTCATTTTTTACAGTTGCAGTATTATCGTTTTTATGAAACATTGGCGGATAGACGAGAAAAATTGCATAAATATACATTTTCTTATTGGTTAAAATCATTGTTTTTCTTTATGATTGTATTCATTGTTGCGAGTTTTTTTCCGTTGGCTAATTGGGTGAGTTATCTTGTTGTTGGGTTGTGTGTGGTACTATATGGACTGCAATTTGATTGGTTGTATGGGGAGTTGTCGACCAAGTGGATTGTCAGGTTGAAGTATACGCACAGAGTGTGTCGATTACTCGCAATTCTCATATTGGTCTCTATTGGGTATTATGTTGGCATGCAATTAGTGGTTGCTAGATGGGTGTCCAATTATTATTATCTTGTGGGCATTAGTTATTTTTTAGTGTTGCCAGCAATCTTTTCTATTTCATTTTTCTTATCATACTTATGGGAAACTGGTATTGCTAAGATCTATTATAAAAGAACACAACAGAAATTACGTAGTGCTGATTTGTTGAAAATTGGTATAACGGGTAGTTATGGGAAAACAAGTACAAAACAAATATTGACATCTATTTTGCAACAAAAATACAATGTGTTAACAACACCGAAAAATTATAATACGCCAATGGGGATTGCAAAAAGTATTAAAGATCAAAATTTAGAAGATTATGATGTCTTTATTGCTGAAATGGGCGCAGATCATGTGGGGGACATAAAACACCTTGCACAACAGGTCAGCCCTTCGATTGGTGTTTTGACTTATATTGGAAATGCGCACTTAAAAACGTTTGGGTCCATCTATCATGTTATGCGAACGAAGTATGAGTTGGTAGAATGTTTGCCAAAAGATGGTTTAGCCATTTTTAATGGGAATAGTGACTATGAGTTGACGCTACTACATAAAACAAAACTGAACAAATGCGTTGTTATTGATCATGAAAGGCTTGATAGGATAGATACAACCAAGTGTGATAATTTGTGTGTGATACGACAGGTTGATATGTCTACAGAGGGGGTTAGTGTTGTTTGCGTTACAAAACACAATGAATATCGTGTGCGATGCTCCTTGTTTGGTAGGCATCAGGCAGACAATATAGGAATGGCGATATTGGTCGCAGAATATCTTGGATTGACAAAAGAACAGATAGTTGCTGGGGTAGAAAGTGTAAAAGCGGTAGAACACCGTTTAGAGGTTAAAAAAGAAGGTCAACGCATTATGTTGGATGATAGTTATAATTGCAACATTGTTGGAGCAAAAAATGCACTTGAAGTTCTTGGTCAGTATGAAGATTATGAGAAAATTGTGATTACGCCTGGTATAGTAGAATTGGGGGAAGATAATGAACTATATAATGAAAAACTAGGTGCATTGATTGGAGAAGTAGCGGATAAAGTAATTGTGGTTGGTACGTATAACAAAATTGCTTTAACAAAGGGTGTTTTGCAACATAAAACAAAAACGGTACTTCAATATGCTGAGGATTATCTAACAGCCAAAAATATGGTTACGGAAGAAAAATGCGTATGTCTTATTCTTAATGACTTACCCGATCAATATCAAAAATAAGGAGTCTATATGAAGAGAAAAACAATTGTTTTGTTTGGTGGTGATAGTTACGAGCATGAGATAAGTGTTTTGTCTGCTATTCAACTCATGAATTACTATCCTGATTGTGTGCCGATCTATATCGGTATGGATCATGTATGGTATATGGGAGAAGAATTAAAAAAACTAGCGACTTACCAGCATGAAGGATATAAGCGATGTAAAACGGTTGCTATATTGCCGAATAGTAACAAATTATATCAATATCAGCATGGAAAATGTAAAGCTATATTTGAGATCAGTCAAGCAATTTGTGTTTTTCATGGCGGAATTATGGAAGGTGGTGCTGTTGCTGGATTGTTGGAGATG
>JAZSRJ010000047.1:0-1521 GCA_045538425.1 Clostridia bacterium | reverse complement strand
CAGGTATTACAGGTTAGTTAGGAGACAGGAAGGAAGACTACTTCCTTCCTATTTTTTATTCATGAAACAAAAATATTATATTGTAACCGATGACGTATTTGGTGTAATTACAAGATTGCAATCACTTGATAGTAGATATCGTATATTGTATTATCCAACACAAAAAAGATATCAATTGCATTATGGGTATGGTCCGCAAAGCTATCAATTGACCTTTGAAAAATTGGATAGCAGGATAATTGATAAAATAGCAAGTAGTAGAGTAACAAAAGAAAAAATGAAAGATATATTTCGAAAAATGGAAAGAGATAATCAATGTTTAGAACAAAAATATACAATGTGCCAAGTTGATCAAGCAAGATATCAATTAAAGCAATGGTGCGGATATCTTGAAAGACATACTGGTGCCATGCAGTAAAAGGAGGGGATATGGAAGTTAATAAAATAATACAACAAGCATGTACATTTCTTGGAAGAGAAGATCTAAAAGTTAGTCCAATTCTTCTAGGAGAAGTAGATGAAGATACTGAAAGAGTTGAAGAACTAGAATTGTTGCTAAAGTGTGTGAATTACACATTGGTCAAAATTGCTACTTATTATAAGCCACTAACTGCGCAAGTGGTAGCTGATGCAAAAAATCAAATATCTCTTGCTGCAATCGATGAATCAATACTCAATATTCTATCTGTTAAGGATAGTAATGATTGTAGTGTGGAATACAAAATTGTTGGGAATAAAATTATTTGTTCTAATGTTGGTAGAGTTACTATTACGTACAGTTATTATCCAAAAGAAGTAACTTTTGGAGATGCATGCAACAATTATCTGGAAGGAGTTCATGAACAAATGATTGCCTTGGGAGTTGTGAGCGATTATTACTTTATGAAAGGGATGACAGATGAAATGCAAACTTACGACGCCGAATTCCATAATGTAATGAAGTATATCACTCGTAAAAAATCAGAAATCTATATCAAACCTAGAAGGTGGAGATAATGCATCCAAAAAATAGAAAAATAAAAGGTGCAAAGTTACACGAGGTTGTGTTGCATAATTTTGATCATCAACTGAGTGCTGATACAGAGCGTAGTGCTACCCTAGGGACTAGTGTTATGTATAATTTTGATTTTTCAAGTGGCGCACTAAAAGGTGGGCTTGGTTTGAAAAAGTTGTATTTGCCTAACAGTGATGATGTTGATCGTGTGATGAGGTTGGTGGATGATTTTCCAAGTGATGTTGAGCGTGTATGGGTTTATCGATATTACGATCAATATGGTATACATTGGTCCAATCTTGTTGCTTATTGTACCGATGGATATATGTATACAACATTTATTGAACAACCAACATCAGAAGTTCAGATAGAAAGTAGATTTCAATTGACAGAATGTCCATTGCTTCTCAATTATCGATATGAAGGTCGAGATATTGCCATACTTACAACTAGTGAGGATGGAATGATTTTATGGGATGCCAACTATGCCAATGACAATATTTTTGTCAAAGAAGTCGGAGGCCAAG
>JAZSRJ010000006.1:0-8135 GCA_045538425.1 Clostridia bacterium | reverse complement strand
CTTCAAGGCAAGAGATGGCTTCTATCTCTATATCGGCTGGGTGAACATATAAGTCGCAATAGTTGATGGTGTAATTGAGTTGATCTTTTTTGAAAAATTCAAAACGAGGTGGATTTGGTAATTTTTTACCCATCTTCTCTAGTTTGGTTTTGAGTGGACCACAACCGGCAAAAATGAGTTGAATTTGGTCTTTATATTTGCTTTTCTCCACTGCTTTAATCAGTAAATCATGTCTTTTTTCTCTACTATATCTACCGGAGAATAAGATACAGAATTTGTCTTTTAATTCTTCTGGTTTTTCGGCTTGTATCTTATGAAAGTCTCTGGATACACCATTAGAGATAACATATTTTTTTGCTTGATAACCATGTTCGTCTAGTTGATCAGCGATGAATTTGGTAGGGCAATGGATGTAATTGGTGTGGCGATACAATTTTTTATTAAAATGACGATATAACCAACCATTGGCGAGTTTTGAGTTTTGTAAAAAGATATGAGATGTAACATTCTCTGGTTGGGCGTGAAATGCAGTTGTGAATGGAATATCTAGTTCTTTTAAGATTGGCAATGCATGTTTTCCAAGAGCAAAAGGCAACATGATGTGTACCACATCTGCACCAGTTACGGCTTTTGTAATAATATCTTTATCTGCTACAGCAAGTTTTACACCATTCTTTGCAATATAATTGTTGAATGGACCAAAACTTCTTTTTTTCGCTGTAACGAATTTTTCTTTATTTTCACTTTCATATGTAGATAAAACTGTAACTTTGTGTCCACGTTGTTCTAGTCCGTTGATTAGTCTGGAAGCGGTAATAGTAGTCCCGTTGTTTTCTTCCCCAAACACGTCACAAATAATTGTAATATTCATAATTCCTCCAAGGGGCGTTAGTGTCCCTATTGTTATTTTATCAAATCATACTCATAAATACAAACAGATTGATAGAATTATTATAATTTCGTCAAATTGTGACAAAAGGATGGTGTTTGTCTCATGTAACACAAAAAATGCTATTATTAAGATAGATAAAAGGAAAAGAGAAAAAACCCTTTTCTTTTTCTTATTTTTTTGATACAATGAGTAAGATGTAAAAGGAGTAGATATGATTACAGTTAATAATGTAAGACTACAATTTGGTAGTAGAGTATTGTTTGATGAAGTTAATTTGAAGTTTACCAAAGGCAATTGCTATGGTGTTATTGGGGCTAATGGTGCAGGGAAAAGTACATTCTTAAAACTTCTTGCTGGTGATTTAGAACCTAATAAGGGAGATATTGTGATAGACAAAGGCGAACGTCTTAGTGTCTTGCAACAAAACCAAAATGCTTTTGACCATAAGACAGTTGTAGATACTGTGCTTGCTGGGCATAAGAGATTAGTGGAGATCATGGAAGAAAAAGATGCTTTGTACAACAAGGCAGACTTTACAGAAGCCGATGGTATTAGAGCAGGTGAATTAGAAGCAGAGTTTATGGATCTCAATGGTTGGGAAGCAGAAAGTGAAGCACAAAACTTGCTTAACGGACTTGGTGTTCCAGAAAGTGTCCATTATACACTCATGGGGGATCTTGATGGTAAGACAAAAGTAAAAGTATTGCTTGCACAAAGTCTATTTGGCAATCCAGATATTTTGATTTTAGACGAGCCTACCAACAACTTGGATGCTAAGACGATTAGATGGTTGGAAGATTATTTGGTTGACTTTGAAAATACAACTATTATTGTTAGTCACAATAGACACTTCCTCAATCGTGTTTGTACCCATATTTGTGATGTAGACTATGGAAAAATCAACATCTTTGTTGGTAACTACGATTTCTGGTACGAAACCAGTCAATTGATGCTTCGTCAACAAAAAGAACAAAACAAAAAAGCAGAAGCAAGAGCAAAAGAATTGCAAGAATTTATCCAAAGATTCTCTGCCAATGCTAGTAAGTCAAAACAAGCAACTTCTAGAAAGAAAGAGTTGGAAAAATTGACCATTGAAGATATTAAGCCAAGTATGAGAAAATATCCTTATATTGATTTCCGTTTTGAAAGAGAGATTGGTAATGATGTATTGTTTGTTGAGAATTTGACAAAAGAAGGATACTTTAAGGATCTATCATTTAAGTTGAATAAAGGGGAAAAGATTGCATTCCTTGCAGACAATAGCCAAGCACTTACAAAATTGTTTGATATCTTAGCAGGTGTAGATAAAGCAGATAGTGGTACAGTAAAATGGGGTCAAACAATTACGACAACATATTTGCCACAAAATAATAGCAGTTATTTTGATGGATGTGATATGACTCTTGTAGAATGGATTGGTCAATGGAGTAAAGAACATGACGAAACCTTCCTTCGTAGTTGGCTAGGTCGTATGTTGTTTTCAGGTCAAGAAGCATTGAAAAAAGCCAATGTCTTGTCTGGTGGAGAAAAAGTGCGTTGTATGCTTGCTCGTATGATGCTTACCAGTGGTAATGTGCTTATTATGGACGAGCCAACCAACCACTTAGACTTGGAAAGTATTACAGCACTCAACAAAGGTATGACTAATTTCAAAGGAAGCATGATTTTTGCATCTGCTGACCAAGAAATTATGAATACTGTTGCTGATCGTATTATTGAAATTAAGAATGGTCAAAAAGTATTTGATAGATCTATCAGTTATGATGACTATCTTGACCAAAAGAGTGAATAGAATGGAAATAAAATGTTTGGTAACAGGTGATTGGGCTTGCAATACTTATATTGTAGAAGACGGTAAGAGTTGTGTGATTGTGGATGCTGGCCAAACATTGGAAAAAGTAAAATCAGTGGTAACCTTGCCTGTTAAAGCCATCCTTGTAACGCATGCGCATTTTGACCATATTTGGTATTTGCGTCAGTATCAAGAATATTGGCAATGTCCTGTCTATATGGCAAGAGTTGGAGTAGATAAGTTGGATAATCCAATCACCAATTTGAGTCGTCAATTTTGCGAACAAGATCTCTATTGTGAATTAGATAAGACACGTGTTTTTGTGGCAGAGGGGGATATTGATTGTTTTGGGTTACCAATAATAGCAGTATCCATCCCTGGTCATAGCAATTGTTCAGTTGCTTATATTATTGATCAACAATGTTTTAGTGGTGATCTTGTTTTTGCGGATGGGATTGGAAGAACAGATTTTGCAGATGGTAATATCGTTAGTTTGTATCGATCTGTTAAAAAATTGATGGCAGAAGATATCATTGATTTTTATGTTGGACATGGCCCAGTATTTTCCAAAGATGAGTATCAAAAGGTGCTAAATATCCGTTCTTAGGAAGAAGCTATGGCAAAGAAAAAAATAGAAGACAAAAGAAAACAATATGAAGAACTGGAGAAAGAAGGGAAATTCGATGTCCATGTTGATCGATTGGAATATCAAAAGGTTGAGCCTTTGGATGAAGAATACAACTTCTTTCCCAAATTTTTTATTACAAAAATATTGTATGCTATCATCTGGTATTTTTTAGTATACCTAATTGCGCCAATTATTACTTTTCTTTTGTACAATGTGAGAATCAAAGGGAGACGTAATCTAAAACATCTTAAAGGTGGGGCAATTAGTATTAGTAACCATTGTTTGGATTTTGATAGTGTCTTTGTTGCTCAATGTCTTGCGCCTAGAAAAGTGTACTATACAACACTTGAGAGCAATATGAGAATGCCAATTGTGGGACATATTATCAAAGCATTAGGTGGGATACCTATCTGCTCTAGACCTAGCATGCAGATAGCGTATAATAGAGCAATTGCAAAAGTATTGCAAGAAGGGAAAATTGTTCATTTTATGCCAGAAGGTAGTATTTGGCCTTATTATGAAAAAATTAGACCATTCAAAAAAGGTGCATTCTTTTATGCTGTAAGCAATGATGTGCCTATTGTTCCAATTTGTATCAACTTTCGAGAACCAAGACGTTGGCAAAAGTTTTTCGGTATTAGAGCTATTATGGCAACTGTTCATATAGGAAAACCAATCTATGCAGATCCGGATCTAAAGAAAAAAGAAAAAATTGAAGAGTTGCGTATCAGATCAGAAAATGTGATGCGTCGTATGCATTCGACATTCAAAAAGGTTGACAAGGCAAAGGTTAAAGAAGAAGAACAAAAAGAACAAGATACTCTATAAAAGGGTTGACAAAGAATAGAAAAAAGAATACAATTAGTACATAATATGCGTTGATCGTGTTTTAGTAGGGCAATCTGTATGTCAAGAGAGTTGTGATCGTGGGCTGTAAGTCACAATACAATAAGATTGTTTCGAATTTCGCCACGTGAGCTTCTATTAGAAATAATAGACGGTGCCCACCGTTATCAGGTTAATGAGGAAAGTATTGTTACTTTCGAACTCGGGTGGTACCACGACAATGTCGTCCCGTATATGGCAACATATACGGGCTTTTTTTGTAAAGAAGGAGAAATTATGAAAGAATTAGAAGACATCAAACAACTATTTTTGGAAGAAATAGAAAAAGTGACCAATCTTGATCAATTGAATCAAGTGCGTAATTTGTTTTTAGGAAAAAATGGTCATCTTACATCTGTTATGAAACTCATTAAGAACTTGAGTAATGACGAAAAGAAGAGTTTTGGTGAGAATGTTAATAAAATCAAAACCAGCATTAATGATGTAATTGAGGTTAAGAAGGTAGAACTTGAAGAACAAGCAATTGCTGACACTTTGAATGCAATGGAAAAAGTGGATCTTACAACTCCTAGCACAGAAGAAGTAGGTAGTCTACATCCAGTAACTATCATACAACAAAGATTGATTGATATTTTCCGTAGTATGGGCTTTGCTGTAGAAGATGGTAATGAAGTAGAGACAGAATACAATAATTTTGAAGCTGTTAATATTCCAAAACATCATCCTGCTCGTGATATGCAAGATACTTTTTATTTGGACAATGGTCAAGTATTGAAGACACATACTTCTGCTAGTCAAAACAGAATTATGAAAAAATACGGAGCTCCACTTAAGGTTATTTTCCCAGGAAGATGTTTTCGTAATGAAGAATTGGATGCAAGTCACGAGAATACCTTTTTCCAAATGGAAGGTATGATGATTGATAAGAATGTATCTATTAGCAATCTGATTTACTTTATGAAAACCATGTTGTCTGAAGTGTTTGGGAAAGAAGTCAATGTTAGACTTAGACCAGGTTTCTTCCCATTTGTCGAACCAGGATTCGAACTTGATTGTTCTTGTCCATATTGTGGAGGCAAGGGATGTAGAGTGTGCAAACATAGTGGCTGGATCGAACTTTGTCCATGTGGCATGATTCATCCTAATGTGCTTACTATGGGTGGTATTGATCCTGAAGAATACCAAGGTTTTGCTTTTGGTTTGGGGTTGAGTCGTCTCGTTATGATGACATATGGTGTAGATGATATTAGACATCTTAATGGTAAAGATCTAAAAGTTTTACAACAAACGAAGGTAAAATAAGGAGAGAGAATATGTATATTTCTATGAATTGGATCAAGGACTTTGTTGATCTTGAAGGCCTTGATATTAAAGATATTGTCAATCAATTTACGTTATCTTGTGCGGAAGTAGAAGATATTATTGAAAAAGGAAAAGATATAAAGGGTGTTATAACTGCACGTATTGAAAAGGTGGAAAATCATCCTAATAGTCAAAAACTTCATTTGTTAAAAGTCAACACAGGAAAAGAACTTGTTGATGTTGTCTGTGGTGCTCCTAATGTAAAAGAAGGAATGATTACGGCTTTTGCTACTATGGGGGCACAAGTGGGAGACATTGTTATTGCCAAAGCAAAAGTAGCTGGCTACGAAAGTTGTGGTATGTGTTGTAGCGCAAAAGAGTTGGGGATTAGTGATGATCATAGCGGCATTATGGAATTTTGCGACACGACACCACTTGGTCTTGACATAAAGTCCATACTTCCAATTGAAGATACGTTAATTGAAGTAGATAACAAATCTCTTACGAATCGTCCAGATATGTGGGGACATTATGGTATTGCTAGAGAGATTGCTGCAATTACTGGTAGACAATTAAAAGAGTATATTGTAGACAAAACGGATTATAGCAAATTGCCAGACCTTAATGTAAAAGTATCAAGTCCATCTTGTTATCGTTATAGCGCATTAAGAGTGGAGAATGTTACACAAAAAGTAAGTTCGATGGCTATGCAAATTAGATTGTATTATTGTGGAATGAGAGCTATTTCGTTGCTTGCCGATCTAACGAATTATATTATGTTAGAATTGGGACAACCAATGCATAGTTTTGATGGTGCAAAGGTGCAATCTATTGTTGTAAAAGATTTGGAAAAAGATACTCCATTTGTGACTCTAGATCAAGTAGAGAGGGTCTTACCTGAAGGAACAATGGTGATCGAGACTCAAGATGGGATCGGGGCTATTGCTGGTGTTATGGGTGGTCTTAGTAGTGAGATAGAAGAAGATACTCATAGTGCCTTCTTAGAAAGTGCTAATTTTGAAGCTGTAAAAGTAAGAAAGACAGCAACTTCTATTGGTTTAAGAAGTGAATCTAGTGCTCGTTATGAAAAGAGTTTGGATCCAGAAATGACTAGTACAGCGCTTCGTCGTTACGTGTATTTGTTAAAACAAGTAGATGACGAAATTAAAGTTGTCAGCAATTTAACCGATGTTTATGCCAAAAAGTACCCACATATTGTCATTGATATAACAAAACGATACATTGATCAATACACGGGTATTGAGATTCCTCAACAACGTGTTGTGGAGATTTTGACTTCTCTTGGATTTGGTGTAAAAGAAAATAAAGATGTTTTGACAATAGATGTTCCTTCTTGGCGTGCAACAAAAGATATCTCTATTAAAGCGGATATTGTAGAAGAGATAGCGCGTGTGTATGGGTATGACAATATTGTTAGTCTACCAGCAAAACAACCTGTCGAACCTCAAAAATTGGGGCTAGATGTTGTGAGAGATTATGATGTAAAATATGTCTTGGCAGACAAATATCATATGCATGAAATCCATAGTTATGTGTGGGAAGATGCTGTCGCTAATCAATCCTTGGGTATTGAAACAAAATCATATATTCGTTTAGTTAATAGTTTGCAAAAAGATAATGATGATATCAGAAGTAGTATGTTACCAACCATTATTCGTGCAATTGACCAAAACAAGCGTTATAGCGAGTCTTTTGGTTTGTTTGAAGTTGGACACGTGGTTACTGGAACTTATAAGAATACCAATCCAGATTATCATCTTGATCAACTTGCTAAAGAAGAAAAATATCTTGGTCTCGGTTGGATGATGTCAAAAGAAGACATGAAAAATGGCTTAATTCAAGCCAAAGATTGCATTTTATATATTGTGCAATATTTGCTCAATATTCCAGTCACATTATCTCCAGTAACACCTGAAGTGAGTTATTTGGCACCGATTAATGCTTACAAAGTTAGTGTAGCAGGACAAGATATTGGTATCATTGGTCTTGTTCATCCTAAAGTGCAACAAAAAATTGATAAAAATAGTTGCATAGTTGTTGCAGAATTGAATATGTCTGTTATTTCAACAGCAAAAGCGGATGAGATAAAATATCAAAAAGTTTCAAAATATCCTACAACAACGCTAGATTTTAGTTTTGCTCTTGATAAAAATGATGTGTATGGTTCTATTGAAAAGATTGCACATTCGTTAGATACTAGACTTTCGTATACAGTAGAATTAGTTGATATATTCTATAAAGAAGGCTCTGATGTAAAAAGTTACACGCTTAGATATTCGGTTACTAGCCTAGATCATACGTTGTCTAGTGCCGAAATTGAGGAGTTCCATAAGTTGGTTATTACCACCTTTGAAGCTAACAAAATCTACTTAAAAAATGAATAGAAGAGTAATATGTGAAAGTGGTAATAGTGCCACTTTCTTTTTTTATCCTGTATTTTCGTGTTAAAAAACAACCTATTTTTTGTCAAAAAGTAAAAGATTAATTAGGGAAATAATTGAGGAAAAATAGAGTTGTTTTTGCACTAAAATTAACAAAGATAATATCTTCAAAAAGTTGCTTTTTTTCGTGATATTTTGAAAAAAGATTTTCTTGTAAAATATATCAATTATATATCTAATTTATTTGACATTTTATTATAAAAATTTTATACT